>CAJTMB010000001.1 GCA_910577105.1 uncultured Lachnospiraceae bacterium
GGAATCAGGTGCTTTCTATTTATTTTATTTTCCTACAAAAACTTTACCCTAGCGTTTTCCTTGCATTTCCCCATTTTGCATTGTGGCGTCCCCGGCGTGCATTTGATTCCGTAAGGGGGCCTGTAAAAACGCCGGGGACGCCACAATGCAAAATGGGGAAACTCTATTTTCATTTTCGGGGTGGAAAAACACCATTGCCTATGATAAAATTTAATATCTATTACATTTATTTTGGGGACGCGGGAGGAATCATGCATAAATTAACAGGTGGTCAGCAGATTTTTATGGATTTTTTTCGGATATTGGCAGCATTGTTTGTTGTGGTTGGGCATAGTTTTTCTTTTTATCAGATAACTGCCCTTAAAAATCAGGATTATTTCCCGTATATTCAAAATATCGGGGTGGTTATGCTGTTTCTGTTATCCGGCTTTCTGACGGCATACTCGCTTACAGCCAAAAACCAAAACAGAGATTATAAATTTCCTGCTTTTGTCAAACATAAGGCAATACGAATTGCCGGGGAATATCTGCCTGCGCTGGCGCTTATCGCTTTCATTGATTATCTGGCAATAAAGCTGAACGGTGCAAACTACGGTTACCACGCTTCCTATAATGTAAAACAATTTTTAGGCAACTTATTTATGCTTCAGGATACCGCCGTTAATTATATACCCAAGCTTGAAATCGTTCCCTTCGGCTCAGGCCGCCCCTTATGGACCCTTTCCATAGAATGGTGGCTCTATTTATTATTTGCTTATATATTCCTCATAATGGTAAACAGGGAAACCCTTACGCTCAAAAAGAGTTTCTTGTTTTTCGTATTATTGCTTTTCCCTACAGACTATATCATTACCGGAAGAGGAGGCGGGTTGGGCTTTGTATTTTTATTAGGCGTGCTGGCTTACTATATCCATGGCAGGATTACTAAAAAAGCCGCATTATGCATCCTGCCTTTTTCAGTCGCTGCATATATTTTGTATGGACTCGCTTTTAAAGAAGCCTATACGGTGCCTTCCTTTCTTTTGCTGTGGACAAGTTTCTGTTCCTGTCTGAAAATTGCAGAGTCGTGGAATGTAAACAGGAATGCCGTCTTAGCATTCCTGTCCCAAAGCACGTTTATGTTATACCTGATTCATTACAGCATTATAGATTTGATATACAACGCAGATATCGCAGCAGACATTTACTGCAAATTTGCTGCGGGCATAGGATTTTCCATTTTGCTTTCGCTGGTAATGTATTCTGTCTTCGGAAAGCATATCCGCGCAGTTATTCAAAAAGCTTTGCCAGACGGTAGAAGCACTTCCTGAGCACCTCGACCTTCCTTTTGTCATAATAGCCCAGTTTATTTCTGTAAAAACCATAGTGGTTCATAATATATTCGCCATACTTTTTGTCAAGGTTCCACCGTTTTATGCCGCTTTCCGTCATGGAATCCAAATAACTGAAAAAATACCACGCCAGCTTTACATGTATGCCAATAGGATTTTCATAATTATTTTTATGCTTCATGTGACAATCTGCCGCATATCGTATCACATTGTCATTCATCATTAACAAGAACGGTCCGCCGGCAAATACCGGCAGTAATGCTATGCATGCATCCACATATGTTACTTCTGCATCCCTAATCCGATTAATCTGTAACTGATAAGGATTCAACACAACATCCCTGTTTAAAATCGTCAGTTTTATGCCGTCATTGGCAAATAAAATATTGTGGGGCAAAGTGCCTGACACAGTGGCAAGATGTTTGCAGTGCTTCATCAGCCATACCTGTTTTCGAAGGCTTAAATGTTCCGGTGCAATCGTTTGAAAACCGTTTTTGCGAAAAAGCCGTTCAATCGGTTTTTCCCCCATCTGTGTGCTTCTCAAATCCTTGCTTTTCAATCTGGTCATATAGACCTGAGAATAAGTGTTTTCCTTTAATTCCACATTATCCCTGATTGCATCAAAGGTTTCCTTATATTCTTTTTTATAGTAAACTCCCATACGGCAGGAAAGTTCCGGCAGTATCACTTCCCGAAACTGCGTGGGTTTTTCAACCTCAATGATATTTTCTTTTTTGATTCCCAGAAGTTCAAGAAATTCCATGTAATTTCCGCTCATGGGGCAATTACAGGTATCATTTTTTCTGACATAAGCCACATACATATTGGCTGCTTCTTCCCTATGCTTTGCAAAATACCAGCACCGGCCTACCTGTTCCGTCAGAAAATGTCCCCAATGCGGATGAAAGGCCCCAAAATACACCACCTTTTTATCTACATACAGACAGTCCTCTTTCTCTATGGCATATCCGTGACTGATTTCAGCCCCCACCACTCTCTGGGCGCTTTGGGGCATCCAATTGCCGTCTTCATCAAGACAGCCGCCGCCCGCATTGATTCCTTCTCCTGCCCCGGGCCTCATATACGGCAGAATAATACCCTTCGAAATGACCTCTGCGCTGCATTCCGCGTTGTCCAGATAGACTTTATCGCCATTCTCCTCATATTGCGCCTTATTCATTTCATCAACATAATCTAAAACATATCCCATAAAAATAACTCCCTCTTCAACCTTTTCAAGTATTTTTTATAGCCCGGAATTGTCTGAAATTATCTCACACAACATACTTTTTAACTCCTCCATGGTTTCCGGCATCATGACCAGATTGGAAAAAGTCCTGTTAAAGTTGTCAAAATAATGCGCATCGTTCAGACATTTCTTATTTATCAGCCTGTTAATGGAAATTGCTTTTATATCAAACAAAATACCTGCCGTTACCAGAGTAGTGCTTGAATCCCCTATCAGGCACCGGGGCAGTACGGTAAGGCCTGCAAAAATATTTTCCTGCGCCATACCGCCCTTTTTTTCCACGATACAATCCAACTCATCATACCAGTGTAATTGCTTTTCCCGCGGATGGGGCTTCACAATCATCGTTATCCCCTTCTGCTTTAGGAGCCGTCCGACTTCCTGATATATCCCAATGTCCACACGTTCCTTTAATATCTTTGCCTCGTACAGCAGGCTGGGATTAATTAAAACGGCATCACCGTAATACGAGAAATCTTCCTGTGTCCGGTTTTTGGATAAAATCTTCCTGTAGGCTTCTATACAGGCTTCATTCCGCTTCCACCTGCCCTTCTTTCCATGCAGCAGCATAAATTCCGAGGTCATCCCTGCGTTCTGCATGCGTTTCCAGAACCATCTTGCTTCAATACAGATATCCCACAGATTCTTTATCGTCCTTACGATTCCCCATTCCGGAATAATACTTTTTGTTATCGTATAGGGATTTCTCAAATAGCTTGCCAGTCCTTCATCCGTCACAATCACCTTAAGCTGGTACTCAGCTTTCATTTCCGCGATTCTCATGACCATTTCAAAGGAAGGCTTATAGGGTGTAATGTAATAGAACAATGGTTTTTTTTCATCCGCCGGGCCGCATCTGCCGAAAAAACGATAGGAAGCGGCTCTGTCCTTCAGCTTTTGGGAAAGACTTCTCTTTCCATAATGATTTACCACCGGCAGCGCTTTCACATCCAAACCGTCGAGAATATGGAAATCCGCCTCCGAGACGGCAAAACCTGTAATTGGATGCGCCATTATCGCAATATATCCCTTCAAGTCCACCCCCTGCTGCAAAAGATGATACATTGCCGCTTCAATGCCCAATATATGCAGAGGGGTAATGGCGTCTGCATAAAAATTGATTTCTTTTCCGGCTCCCAGCAGGGCCGACATTTCTTTTTCAGAATAGGTTTTCATAGTTGGCAGTCCCTTTGTTTGCAAATCCTCTCACTTTTCTGTCCGGCTATCCGTTTTGCAGCCGTCAATGCGGTTCCTGCACTATCAGCCCAAGCACCTTAAACGCGTGGAAAATAGTGTTGCCATTCTCCTGTTTCCCTTCCAGTAAATCCAGAAAACAATTCATTTCATTTACATAAAAATCTTCCTCGGGAAAAACCAGCTTCCTGTTCTTTTCCGGCTGCCCGCTCTTGTATTCCACCACATTATGCAGCAAATCCACATCCATGCGGTAATCCCTGCAATACAGTTCCAGCCTGCGTTCCGCAAAACGCCCATAATAATCCAGATGCACTTCGATGGTTTTGTCCCCGTAATCGGCCATATAGAGCGACACATCCTCACAGTTTATTTCCAGTTCGGAATATTTTCCCTCCAGATGCCAGACCTTTTGGGGCATCCCGAAAAGAAACGTAAGATAATCCCATTCATGTATCAAATCCAGGGTCACGCCGCCGCCCAGAGACCGATCCGCGCTGTAAGTAGTTCTGTAATCTGTTCCTTTGCGCCATTCCGGCAGGTAAGAGGTGGAAATGGCCCTTGCCCCATACACCTTCTCTCCCCGGTCAATCTGCTGCTTCACATACTGAAGCGCCGCTTTGTACCGGATGGGACAAGCCACATAATAAATGCCTTTTGGCTTTAATCCAAGTTCCTCCACCAGCTTTTCCGCTTTTGTTTCTGTCAATCCTTCCGAAAAAACGGGTTTCTCTATAAACATGGCTTTTGTTTTTCCGACGGTCTGCTTTATCGCCGTAAAGTGCTCGCTGGTAGGATTCGTGATAAAAATCACGTCATAATCGTCCGGCAGCTCTTCATAGGAAAAATACCGGTTTGCCAGCATTGCATCAATATCCGCCGGCAGACTGCTCCTGCTGTGTCTGAGGGCGTCAATGATAAAGGGGATTTTTCGTTCCTTTAAGAGCCGGCTTATGTTTTTGATATGTCTCCTGCCAATGGAACCGAGCCCAATCATACAAATTTTCATGCTGTACTACCCCCGGCCTTCCTCTATCTGCTCCACCCTTTTCAATATCTCCCAGTCATCCTCAAAAAGATAATCCGGCTCCACATCTTTTTCCAGATATTGAAAGAATGCTTCCAGTTCATTGATATACGCATACTCGTTTACAAAAGCGCTGTACTCTTTCTGCCGTTCATAATCCTCACGTTCCAGTACTTTTTCCAGTTCTTTCGTTTCCAGATTCTTTTTCCTGAGGGAATCCGGTGTGCCGTTCCAGTCCATATATATATATTCATTGTAGATTTCCATATGGCGCACGGCTTCCCTGCACACCACATCCACCGCAAAAACGCCGTGGCTGCCGCCTTCATGGACAAGATAAATAAAATAATTATCCGGATAGTCTATCTCCAAATCCGTCATATTTCCTTTAAAAGCATGTATTTCCGTGATTTTGCCAAACACCTTTACCATCCATGGAAGTTCAATGGCCAAAATCTCCCGACAGCCATTGGTTCTTTTATCCGCTGCAAAAAAATCATGGTATTGTTCCCATGGATGCCAATCCGGCAGATACTGCCCCACATGGTAAGTATAGCTGACTGCCTTCCCCCTGCCTTCTTTTGTCAGGACTTCTTTCATCTTACGCATTTCCGCACGGTAAACGGGCGTGGAGGAAAGAAAGAGCTTGCATCCTTTTTCGCGGGCCAACGCCATATTCTCCCGGTAACCGTCCCTCACAAGATTGATTTCCGTAAATACATGCAGGTTACCTTCCAGACACTGGTTTATAAGCCCTGCATGTGACAGAGGAGAACTGCAGACCAGCGCCGCCGAAACGGCTTCTCCTTTTTCCGCTTCTTTCCGGACAGCTTCTTTAGGATTGGTGTAACACACAATGCCAAAATCCCGAGATGCTGCCTGTCTCCGGTCTTCCCTGCTGTCAACGCCGCAAAGCGATACATCCGGCCGGATTCTTTGTATCAGCCTTATTCTTCTTTTTCCCATGGAGCCAAGACCAATCACCATCAGTTTCATATCATGTCCCGCTTTCTGTCTCAAAATCAATATCAAAAAACTGTTTCATCAGCCGGATTCTTCCTTGTTCCAGCCATTTTCTGATGACCGCGACAACCTTTTCCGAAGTGTTCCCGTCACCATAAGGGTTGACCGCCCGCCTGCACTTATCTCGAAAATCCTCTGTACGGGCTTTCTGCATGGCACAAAGAATGTCCTCGCAAACAGGCTCACAGTTGATGACCGTATCTCCCGCCAGCCTGCCTTTCTGCCGGTTGCCTATGTTTACGGTGGGTATGTGAAAAGAGGGGGCTTCCACAAGCCCGCTGGAAGAATTGCCCAATACCATGGCACTGTATTTCAGGGCGCTCAGATACCGCACCATTCCCAGAGACTTTGTCAAAAACAGCTTTCCCGGATGTGTATTTTCCTCCTGTGCAAAAAATTCATCCAGCATGGCATTGATAGTCCTGCCGCCGGCATCCGCATTGGCCTTGGTGATGAGAAACCGGCAATTCTCTGTACGGCGGATTGCCGCCAAAAGCTCTTCCATCTGTTTTTTTTCGCTGCCATTTTCCAACGTGACCGGATGGAAAGTCACTACACAATAGTCTCCTTCCAGTACAAAACCCGGCTGCTCCTTTGCAAGGCTTTGCTGTAGTTCCTCCCTGCTCATCAGATTCTGCCGCATGATATTTTCAACGCCCATAGCGCCCACACAAAACACCCGTTCCGGCGCCTCCCCCAGCTGGATTACCCGTTTTCTGTAACTTTCCGTGCTGGTAAAATGGAGATAACTCAGCTTCGTAATGGCATGGCGGATAGCCTCATCTATCGCTCCCTCCGTAGTCTCGCCTCCGTAGAGATGGGCAATGGGTATCTGCCGGTTCATGGCTGCAATGCAGATTGCCAGGGTTTCATACCTGTCTCCCAGCACTAAAAGCAAATCCGGGGCGGATTCTTCAAAATAATCCGAAAACCGCATTATGGCCTGTCCCATGGTCCTTGAAACGGCAGAAGGCGTATCGCCCTCCTCCAGTATGGGGATTTTTCTGTCGATGGGGATGCCGTCTTTTTCTATCTCCCGATACGTCATTCCGAAATCATGGGAAAGATGTGTTCCTGTAACCGCCACATTCACTATATAGCCGGATACCGCCGACAGCCTTTTGATAATTCCTTTAAGAAGCCCGTATTCCGCTCTCGTTGCCGTTACAATACATATCTTTTTAGGTTTCAATCAATTCATCCTCCGCAAAATCCCGAATGGCTTTTTGCCCCAGCACTGTCTCCCAGCACATGGGGCTGATACCCGTTCCGGGCCTTTTAGTCGTTATATTCTGTTCCGAAAAAACTTCCCCTCGTTGAATATCCCTCCGGGCCACGATACTTTTCCGGGCCACTGCCATATTGGCTATTTCCGATGGAGAAGGCTGCTTTACCCCCGTACCCATGGCTGCCTCTACATGGCGGATTGCCGTAACCATTTGCTTTAATTCATATGGTTCTAAGCTTGCCCTGTGGTCCGGTCCCTCCATGGTCCGGCTCAGTGTAAAATGCTTTTCAATCACTACCGCTCCCATTGCCACAGCAGCTATGGGGATTTCCGTTCCCGTGGTATGGTCGGAATACCCTACCGGTACCTGAAAGCTTTCCTTAAGCGTCAGCATGGCGCGTAAATTCACATCCCCAAAGGGGGTCGGATACTGCGTATTACAGTGCAGCAGGGTGATATCCTTGCTGCCGTGCCTGCGCAAAACCTCAACCGCCTTCTCCACCTCTTCCAGGGTACACATGCCTGTGGACAATATCACCTTCTTACCGGTCCTTGCCACTTCAATCAGATACGGAAGATTCGTAACTTCCCCTGAAGGCACCTTCCACATGCTGACCAGATTGTTCAGAAAATGAATACTGTCTGTATCAAAGGGCGTGGAAAGAAATTCTATGCCTTTTTTTCCGCAATAATCCGCCAGTTCCACAAAATCCTCATAGGGAAGCAGCAGCCTTCCCAGCATAGCACTCTGACTTTCTTCTTTTCCGGTATTCTGCTTCTGGTATTCTGCCATGGGAGCATACCTGGATACCAGCGCATTGAGTTTTGCCGTCTGGAACTTAACGATATCAGCGCCGCAATCCAAAGCAGCGTCCACCAGTTTCCTGGCAAGTTCCAGACTGCCGTTGTGATTAACCCCTGCTTCCGCAATAATAAGAGTTCTTCCCATATTACTCCTTATTCTTCCATCTGGTTTCTGACTTTATTTCCTATAACCAGACTATTATGTTCCACATTCTTTGTAACGACGCTTCCCGCACCAATAATCACATTGTCCCCGATGGAGATATTCTGAAGCAAAGTCGCATTGGCGCCGATAAGGGTATTTTCCCCTATCTGCGCCCCGCCGCATACCACTCCCGCCACTGCCACATGGCTGAAATCCCCAATCCTACAATCATGTTCCACTACAGATGCTGTATTTAAAATAGCCATTTTCCCAATAACGGCATTCGCATTGACGATGGCGCCTTTACCTATGAATGTTCCCTCACCTACCTGCGCATCCGACGCCAGCACAGCTGAGGAATCCATGATAACGGGCAATGTAAAGCCTATGTTTTTCAGCAGTCCATACAACCTGTTGCGCACTCTGCCCCTGCCTAAATATCCCACGCATACAAAGGCATTCCGGATACCCGATTTAAACAGCACCTCCAAATCTTCATCACTGCCGATAATCGTATATCCACGATATGCAAAACTTTCCTTACATGCATTGTCCACAAAACCGGCAATCTCAAAACTGCCTTCCTGTAAAATGGCATCCGCCACACTCTTTGCATGTCCGCCGCTTCCCAATAGGAGAATCTTTTCCATCATTACAGCCCCATCTTCTCTCGCATCTTTTCCAGTTCTTCCAGCTGCCCCATATCCATCCAGTCTTCTTCATCTACCAGATAGGTGCCTACCTTCTCGCCCTCCCTTATGCAGGTCTCGATAATATCAGTTATATCAATATGGGCGTTTTCAGGAATCTTTTCCAGAAAAGCCGGTTCAATTACATAAAACCCAGTGTTGGTATAAAACCGAAAAGCGGGCTTTTCCTTAAATGCCACTACATTTCCTGTCTCTCCCAGTTCCACTGTACCATAAGGAATCACCACGTTTTTCTCGGCACAGACAATCGTGATGATATTTTTCCGTTCTTTATGTTTTTTTAAAATTTCCCCATAATCCGCTTCAATCAGAATATCGCAGTTGGATAAAAAGAAAGTCTCCTTCACCATATCTTTTACCAGCGCAATGCCGCCACCCGTGCCTAAAAATTTTTCTTCTTCCACAAAATGCACCGGTGCAACCGTTTCCCGTTTCTCCTGCTCAATATCATCTATAAAATAAGCCTTAATTAAGTTTTTTTTGTAATTGATAATCATGTAAAAGTCAGAACATCCGAATTTTCGGAAACGCTCCATGATATGCTCTGTGATGGTCTTATCCCCCACCGGAATCAACGGCTTGGGTAAAATATCCGTATACGGCTTTAAACGAGTGCCTTTTCCTCCCGCCATAATGACCACAGGCGCCTTCAACCGGGATTCTTTCAGTAATGTATCTTTTAAAAGGAAACGGATATCCACGATATGATTGTTCTCATCCAGTATGGGCAGAGCCCTGACAGACCGTTCCCTCATCAAATCCATTGCCCTGCGGCTCTCCTTCTGGTAAAGAAATGCAGGATGGAAGTTGGCAATTTCACGGACAGGCGTTTCCATATCCACTCCCCGCATCAGGCTCCTGCGCACATCCCCATCGGAGACAGCCGCCACCAGAACACCGTCCCTGCATACAAAAGCATTGCCCGAGGCATTCTTATCAATTACCTTCATGGTCTCCATCAGAGACATTTCTTCCGTTACGATATAATCCTTTAATGTCATAACTTTCCTTTCACTTCAATCCTGTCCCGCATTTTACTCCCGCTTCTTATTATGGAGTGGAAAGTCATTGGCGTCTGTCTATAAATTGTACAGGTCGACCTTATACTTATCCATATTTTCCTTTAAAAATGCAATTGTTTCCGCCAGTCCCCGCTCAAAAGTAAACTGCGGCTCCCATGCCGTCAGTTCTTTTATCTTCTGATTGCACCCCAGCAGGCGGTTTACCTCACTGTTCTTTGGGCGCAGGCGCTGTTCGTCGCAGACAATCTTAGCCGCCGGATTAATCTGGCGGATTAACTCCTCTGCAAGCTGCCCAATGGAAATCTCCTGCTGTGTCGCAATATTGATTTCCTCTCCGATGGTTCGCTCCGACTTGTAAATCTCAATAAATCCATTGGCGGTATCCTTTACATAATTAAAATCCCTGGTAGGCGTAAGCGCCCCTAATTTGATTTCTTCTTTTCCGGCCAAAAGCTGTGTGATTATGGTGGGAATGACTGCCCTTGCAGACTGTCTGGGCCCATATGTGTTAAACGGCCTTACGATGCTTACAGGCAGGTTAAAGGCGCGGTAAAAAGACTCTGCAAGACGGTCGGCCCCTATCTTTGTGGCGGAATAAGGCGACTGTCCCTGGAAAGGATGTTTCTCGTCAATCGGCACATACTGCGCCGTACCGTATACCTCCGAGGTAGAAGTTACCAGCACCCTTTTCGTACCCAAATCCCTTGCCGCCTGCAAGACATTCAGCGTTCCCTTAATGTTGGTATCCACATAAGTGTCCGGTGAATGGTAGCTGAAAGGAATCGCAATCAGGGCTGCCAGATGGAAAACGGCATCCATCCCTTTCATAGCCTCCTTTACTCCGTTCGGGTCACGCACGTCCCCTTGGAATATTTCAATCTGGCTGAGCAGTTCCTTGGGAAAAGTGTCCAGCCAGCCCCACGTATTAAAAGAATTGTAGAGCACAAAAGCCCTCACCCGGTACCCTTTTTTCACCAGTTCTTCCGTCAGATGGCTCCCGATAAAACCGTCCGCACCCGTCACTAATATTTTGTCCATATGCTTCCTTTCTCACTTCTTATTTGAAAACTTTGCCGTTATCTTCTTTAAATAAACTCCTGCTGCCTTTATACCTTTGGCAGCTATTACCGAGAAGCAGACTGCGCCCACAATCGTACCCACTGCCGTGACCGCATAGGAAAGCGTATCCGAGGCAAACAGATGCGTCATTCCAAGCTTTTCAAGCAGCCTGAAACTCACCATGTGGCACAAATAGATTTCCATGCTGATGCTTCCCAAAAACTTTGTAACAGGATTTTTGAGCGCCCCGCCAAAATCTCCAAGGGCATAAATCAAGATAAGAGAAAACATGACCACCATCACAGCAATATAACCGCCGAGGATAAAGTACCCCGCCACAGAGGCTGTAACGGCAAGAAACACCGGCAGCCGGTGCTTTTTCACAAACGCTCCTATCCTATCGCGATACAGAAAAATCAAGCCGCCGGCCACAAAAAACACTGCACTGTATAAAATATTACTCCTGTCACCTACCAGACCGTGGTCTGCATCAAAAAAATAAACGGTACACAGCCTGTTATACAAATATGCCACTCCAAAGGAAAGCCATGCCCGCCGCTTGTCCGACATCAGATAACAGAAAAACGGGAACAGAAAATAAAAAACAAATACTGTTCCCAGAAACCAGCCGACGCCAATCACGGATATATCCGCATTGGGAAGCAGGCCGAAACAAAGTGTCAGATTTGCAAAAACCTCATACAATGCATTGATACCCGGTGACAATATCAGGTCAATCAGGCACAGCAGTGCAAAGAACGGCCATACCCTGGCATACCGTTTTCCGTAAAACTGCCCCACGGAAATCTCATTATGCATGATTTTATCATAATATCCGCAGCACATGGAAAAAGCGCTAATCATCATAAACAAAAAAACCAGCAGGGTAAAGGACGGAATAAGCCTGTTAAAAACAAAACCGTCTACGCTGTAATTCCCGTTTGCACGTACATGCATCAAAACAATTCCTATTGCCGAAAAGGCCCTCAACCCGTCTAACGTCCCATAATGTCCGGCTCCTCCGGCTGCCTTTGTTTCCTCCAAAACACTTCCTCCAATATCTGTCAGCCACACATAATCTGCTTTTTTGCATTATAGCATTTCCCCGGACAAATGGCAATAATGGAAAGCCTCGCCGTTTCCGCATTTTGCATTGCGGCTGCCCCGGCAGTATTTGTTCCAACGGGACGCGTTCTCACTCGGG
Organism: uncultured Lachnospiraceae bacterium; assembly: GCA_910577105.1. Classification (GTDB taxonomy): domain Bacteria; phylum Bacillota; class Clostridia; order Lachnospirales; family Lachnospiraceae; genus Acetatifactor. Next base: position 11,997 of record CAJTMB010000001.1, read on the forward strand.
TAAAAACACAGCGGTACATAAGATACCAAAGTACGGTATCTAAGTACCGGTGTTTTTACACGGCCCCTTATGGAACAAATACTGCCGGGGCAGCCGCAATGCAAAATGCGGAAACTTAAGCAAAAAGCGGCAGGCATTCATTCGCCTTTTAAGTACCTGCCCGCATCCTTAAAGAAACTTCCCACAATCAAAAGCACGATAAATCCAATGGGAAATGCCGCTATTATCGACACCGACTGCAGGCTGTACATGGAATTCTGGGCAAAAATGAGTGCAATGGGAAACAGAATAAACATAACCGCCCAGAACGTCCTTACACGCTTATCCGGCTCCCTGTCCACAGCCAGTTTTTTATAGGAATACGCCGACACCACCATGGTGATGGAATCAAAGGTAGTGGAGTAAAAGGCAATCATTGTCACCACTAAAAGCAAAAGCCCGAATTTGCTGAGCGGCAGGGTCTCAAAAATTTTTAAGATTGCCTCAGCATAGACGCCTCCCTCTGCCACAAAGCCGGCAATATCCAGCCCATGCTTCATCTGCTGTGCCAGCCCATAGTTGCCTAAAATGATAAAGGAGGTAAAGGTTCCTGCCAGCCCCCATGCATACCCGCCGAGAACCGTGTTTTTGATGGTCCGGCCCTTGCTGATGATGCCAATGAAAAAGGGCGTTGCCACACACCACACCATCCAGTATGCCCAATAGTATATTGTCCAGTTCTGGGGAAAAGCAGTTTCCCTTAACGGGTCCATCCAGGTGGACAGTCCCACAAAATTCTGCACCATATTGCCCAGGGCAGAAAAACCGGTTTCCAGTATGTAGACCGTTTCTCCCCCTGCCACCAGAAAATAAACCAGCAAAGCAAAGAACAGATAAGTGCAGCAGGATGCCAGCTTAGATACTCCCTTGAATCCAAACCAGACTGTTAACGTATAAACGGCTGCAATGAGCAGCAGCAGCATAATGGTAAGACTGACTCCCCCGGACCACCCGAACACATCGCTTACCGCAGAAGCCAAAAGGGGCGTTGCCAGGGAAAAGGTGGTTGCCGTTCCTGCCAGAAGGGCAAAGATAGCGGTCAAATCAATTACCTTACCCCAAAACCCATCCACCCTGTTACCCAGTATGGGGCGGCAGGCTTCGGAAAATTTTTGTTTTTCCCGCCCCCTTACATGCAGCATAAAACCAAAAGCAACCGCCAGCACGATATAAAAACTCCAGGCAATCGGTCCCCAGTGAAACAGCGGATAAGTGGACGCCCACTTCTGCACGCCGCCCATTTGCGTAATATGCGTTTCATTCGCGTACAACGCCCACTCAATCAGGGAATAAAACAAAATATCGGCCGCCATGGTGGAAGTAAAAATCATTGTTCCCCATTTGAAAGAAGAATATTGCGGTTTTTCCCCTTTTCCAAGTCTGATTTTCCCGTATTTGGAAAAAGCCATATACAATGTGCAGCCGAATATCCCCACTCCTAAAACAGCATAGTAGATGCCGCAGTCATCACCCAAAAAGCCGCGCACCACCTGTAATACCATAGCGGACTGTCCCGGCAGAAGCATAAAAACAACCGATAACAGAACGATACCCGCCAGTGGCACCACAATGGAAAACCAGTCTATTTGTTTACTCAGTTTATCATTTTTTTCCTTCATTTTTTACTCCCTTTCTTTGCGCAGCCCTGCATAACTTTTATCTGCCCTAATCAGCTCTTCCATACTGTCAATTTCCAGCACATCCCCATGCTCCATCTGCCGGATACCCAGCTTATACTCTTCGGGATGACAAAACAGCGCCACATCATCCCAATATATCTGCCTGTTCTTTTTTTCTTCAAACTCCAGTTCAAGATGCTTTTTCAGCCTGCGCCCGTCCTCCGCGCTCCACCGGGAAATACTGAAAAGCTGCCATCCCCCGCTTCCTCCATTCCTGCTGCACCCTGTAACGATGCCGTCCTTTACGGTGAGAAGCCACTCCGGTGTGTATTCTTTTGTCCACACGGCGTTATACCCTGAACGGTCAAAATCAGGGGACAGAATATCCGCATTTTGAATTATCAAATCCCCGTCAAGGATAATGGCATCTTCTATATAATCCCTTGCCGCATACAGGGAAGAAATATTGTTGCTGACATCAAAATAAGGGTTTTCTATCAGTTTAAGCCCCTTGTTTTCTTTTTCCAGACATGCAAACTGTTCCTTGAAATACCCGGTCACCACATAGATTTCTGTAATACCGTTGGCATGAAGGCCCCCGATGACCGTATCTATCATCCGGGTTCCGTTCACCCGCACCAGGGGCTTCGGCGTTTTTAAGGTAACCGGCTGCATCCGGTTTCCGATACCGGCTGCCATAATAATTGCATGTTTTACTTTGTGCATACCGCATCTCCTTCTCCGTCTGTCATTTCGCCGCATGCTATTTTATAATAGTCTTTTGCATACCGGTACTGCCTTAACGAATACTCCCCAAATTCAACCCCCTTGATTCTCTTATACTCGCACCAGTTGCTCCACAACAGACCGCATGCCGCAATATAACAGTAAATCTTTATCCGGGTTTCTCCAAAACATCCCTCTTTGAAATAGAGCTGAATGGTATCATCTATCTGCTGCCTGTCATACAGGGAATAAATACAAAACATGGCAATGTCCACATGAGGGTCCTGCATTCCGGCATATTCCCAGTCAATCAGTCTCGGCAGAATCTCCTCTTTTTCCTGTACAAAGAGAAAATTATCAGGTACCGCATCTATATGGGTCAGCACCTTTTCCTCAACATGCGCGTCTATGAAAGGCTTCAGGGAAAAAACTTTTTCCTTGGTAGATTCATAATCCTTAAAGGAAGAAGGCGCGCCGCCCCATAATGATTCATAAAACAATATCTGTCCGAAAATATCAAAGGTATGCTCCACTTGAAGCTTCCTCTCATGGAATGCCCTGAGTTTATCCATACATCTTGCAACATCCTCCCGGTCATCGGGATTACAGACCCTGGCTCCCTCCCAAAAGCGGGTGATTTTATAACCGTTTGCCGGATTCAGGTAAACAATGTCGTCACATATATCCTTTCCCGCAATGGCTTCGTACACAGCCGCTTCCTGTGTCCGGTTGATAAGCATCTGTGTCCCCTCACCCGGAATCCGCATTATATATTTTTCGTTCCTGCAGGAAAACAGGAAAGAACGGTTCGTCATTCCTTTTTTCAATACCGTAATATTCTCTATTTCTTCGCTTTTTGCTTTCAGCGCCTTTGCAATCGCCGTAATCGCTTCCGACTGAAGCTGTCCGGAACCGCCGTCCAGTTCCCGAAGCTGTTCATAAGTATTGATTTCCACCACCCGGGAGGAAGAAACCACCCTGGCCCGGACCAGCATCCTGCCTTTTTGGTACAACGCCTCCTCCCAAAATGCATTGTCATACCTGCCATCGGCACAAAGCTGCAAAATCCGGTTTCCGGCCACCTCTGCCTCGTGTTTGAGCAGATAGCAGATTCCCACCATGGCATTTCCGCCTGCCATATCCGGAACGGAAACCAGCTCCATTTTCCTGTTGATGCGGACCGTGCTCTCATTGTCCACCAAGTCGCTGACCATATACCAGGAATACATTTCATGCCTGCTAAAAGGATTTGTTTCACACCAGATGTCACAGGGAACAATATAAGTATTAGACAGATGGGAAAGGGCAAGCTTCAAAGAATGAAGATTATTTTTGGCTGCATAATCCGGATTAACGAGCAGTTCCACGCCGAAATCATCCATCAGGTATTCGTACTGCTCCTTCATAAATCCTACCACGACATAAATTTCCGTTATCCCCGCCTCATGGAGCTGACGGATTAACCGCTCAATCAGAGGCTCCCCATGAACCTCCAGCAGTCCCTTCGGGACTTCTGTGTTGATGGGCACCATCCGCATACCGTACCCGGCTGCAAGAATCACCGCATTTTTCGGCGCCTTTTCCTTCACCTCAGCCAGCGCCTTTTGTGTAGGACGCATTTCTTCGTCCAGATAACCCTCCTCCGTCAACAGCCGTACAGACCGGTTAACCACCCCCAGAGAGTGGCCGCATGCTTCGGCCAGAATCCTCTGGTTCAGATATGGCTCATCCAGCAGTTTGTTCAAGATATCTCCTTCTTGTATGTTCATATACTATTCCTTTCTTTCATTTCATGAACATCTCGTCAAAAAAAATAATGCAGGGATATAATAACATATATTCCTGCATCTGTCAAAATATTATTTTTTGTAAACCTTATACCTATGATGGCCTATCCTGTCCTTTTCGGGCGGGAGTTCCATATAATTTCCGTAGATATGCCTAAGCACCGTATCATATGCCTTCGGCACCCTGAATTCGTATTTGTCAAAGGACATCCTGTCATATTCGTCAAACCATGCCCTCTCAAAAATATCTTTTTCACCGCCTGAAAGCCAGACAATACAGCCCACATAGCGGCTGGCATCGTAATCCTTCCGGCGTGCCAGTTCTGCCAATTTATCCTGAAACCTGTCTTTTCCGCATAGCTTTGCAAATAAAAATACCGGAAACTTGATTAATTTGCGTAGGAAAGAGGTTGTATTTTCTATTGCAAACCGATTTCTGGTTGCCTGATAGCACAAGGAAGACAATCTGTCGCCCTTCAAGCCGTATGCAAGCGCCTCCTCTTTTGAACCGCCCAGCCCGTCATAGGGATAAATATCGATAAATATCCCCATTCCGTATTCCTTTTCATTATCCATGACAATCCTGTACCTGTCATCACTGATGCGCGTAATCATATAGGGATATGCGTCGCAGACATCATGGTTAAACACCTTTAAATAGGGATGCCCCGCAAAGTTCGTATCCAGGTAAGCCAGTAATTTATCGTAATCCGGTCGCGGCATCATAATATCCACATCGTCATCCCATGGAATATAGCCCTTATGCCGTACTGCCCCAATCAAGGTTCCGTAAATCAGGAAATACCGAAATCCCTGTGCTTCGCAGATGTCCGCAATGGTTTTCAATATTTCCAATGAAATTTTCTGCATATCCTTCAGCGAAATTTCTTCTGTCATTTTTATTCAATCCTTTTCCTAATTTCCTTTATATATCTGCAAAAGCTTCTTACACATATCATCGATGCCATATGTCTGTCTGACATGTACCGCCGCTTTTTCCGCTTTCTTAAGGCATTCTCCGTAATTATCAATGGCATAGGCAAGTTTTTTGGCCAATGCTTCCGCATCTTCACAGGGAAACAAAAGTCCATAGGTTTCGTCTCCCATGATTTCCGCCGGACCGTTTAAATTGCTGGCTATGCAGGGCACTCCCGATGCCATCGCTTCAACCAGTGCAATTCCAAAGCCTTCGGAACGGGACGGCAGCACGAACAAATCCAGCGTGTGCAAAAAAGAGGCAATATCCTCCACATTTCCCAAAAATATAATATTTTCCTCCACATGCAGCCTTTTTGCCTGCTCTTTTAATTTTGAAAGAGCCTCCTGCTGTCCTTCTCCCGCCGCTCCGGCAAAATAACAACGGATTGCCGGGTTTTTCTCCTTTATCCGCGCCACTGCCGCAATCAGAATATCCTGTCCTTTTTCTTCCGGCTTGATTCTCGCCACATTGCCTATCACGATACGCTTTTCATCAAAAGTCTTTCTTCCGTCTGTGGAAAACTTGCTTACATTTATGGCATTATAAACCGTAACCGTTTTTCGCGGCGCCGCACCATATGCTTCTATGTCCTTTTTCACGCTGTCCGATATGGCGACAATTCTGTCGCATATTCTGTTACGGTACCATCTGCGCAGCCTGTTTACTGCCTGATACTGTCCCATTCCGTGTATGGTATATATGATTTTGGTTTTCGGAAAAAGGATGGGATGCAGCATCAACAGTTCCGGCGTATCAAAGGAATTGCAATGAACCGCCTCAACTCGATGCTTTCGGATAAAACCGGCCACCCTGCGCATCGTGTCAATACGCCCGCCGCTGCCCGCCGGTCTTTTTTGCAAAAACACGCTTACCCTTTTGTCGAGCGCCCCAAGCAGGGAATCATCATAAAGGTCATTCACAATATAGAGAAATACCTCATTTCCCCCGGCGGTCATCTCATTACAGATATCCGCCACCAGACGTTCCGTTCCCCCCATCGTGAAAGAAAACATAAGGTACATTATTTTCATGAGAAAGATTCCTCCTGAAACAGTTTGCGGTAATAAGTTCCCTGTAATGCCTGCTGTTCCTCGGATGCCTTGTAGCTAAGCTTGTGCAGGGGACTCATCTGCCTGACAGCCTGCCATATTTTCTCATCATAAGGCTCATAGAGACGCAGAAGCAGAATATGGGGAACGGCATTGCTGAAAGGCACTACTTTCTGCCAGCTATCCGGATAAGCCTCGATTGCCAGTTCAAACATATCATGAATTAAGTAATAGTCCTGTAATACCCTGTGCTTTTTCCAATATTCATACAAAAGCGCGCGGGTCAGCAGCAATATGGGATGATTGGTGCAGGCCGTCATAAACCAGCTGGATATTCTGGTACTGTGACCATCCAGACCCGGCTTTAAGTCCTGAAAAGTAAAAAGTTCCGAGTCCAGAAAATAGTCCGGTATCCGGTCGGAGGAAAAGAACACCGTGGCATCCACCCATGTGCCGCCATAGGTTATTAAAAGCTCCAGACGCAGCAAATCGGACATATGGGTTTTGCTTATGCCGCCACCTTCTATTTTCTCACTGATATAATCGGGAAAAGTCACATATTGCCTGTAATTGTCCTCCGTTAAAAGGATAATTTCCCTATCTCCCAGATTCTTCTCAAGGGATTGAAAGCACTTTTGCACCAGCAGGGGGGCATTCTCCATGCCCTGCAGCCAACAGACCCACACCTTACGGCTTTTTTTCATGGGTATTCGTTCCTGTTCTTTTTCCCAGCCCAGATACTCCTTGATAAAACCATGATATTTCCGCCGCATTTTTTTGAGGATGCGGTTATTGATGGAAAGTCTGGCTATCTCCAGAGATTTTCTGGAAAAGCCCTGGCATAGTATTTGAAAAAAAGCGTAAAACAGTACATGGGCGCGCCAATACTGCCGGACCATGTCCATTCCTCCTGCTTCTCTCCATAATTTTATAAAATGTTTCATCTGTTTTCCTCATATCCGGTATCGGTTTCGGTCTGCTTTCCTGTCAGAAATAACGTTTCATACCGGTTCACAATGTATGGCCAGCTATATGCATCCGCTGTCCTTTTCTTTGCCTTTTCCCCTAACGCGCTTATCTGCCCCGCAGACATAGCATCCGCCTCTGCAATCAGGGCCGACAGGCTGCCTTCTTCCTTCCTCCAATAGAGCGCGGCATCCTCTCCCACCTCACGGTTAAAGCCCACATCCAAAAGCAGGTTAAGCTGTGTGCTTCCAAGCGCTTCCAAAAGACTGGGATTGGTTCCTCCCACTTCATGACCGTGAAAATACCCGTAAGCCTCTTCCCTTATTTTTTTCAAAAGTTCCTGGTCATAAACCGTTCCCACAAACTTAATCCGCCTATCACTCCTAAAGTGCAGGCGCTGTTCCAGTTTATTTAAAAAGGCATCGTTGGCAGTTGTGATTAACACAAGGTCTTTTGATGTAGCGGAAGCCATAAATTCCTTTATCATAATTTCAAAATTGTTTTCAGGTACAAACCTGCCCACAACCAGATAATATCCACATGGAGTAAGCTTATTACCCTCCATCCAGCTTTTATAGCTTTCGCTGTCCGACGTAAGTCTGGAAGGGCTGTTATCTGACCCATAAGCAATAAAGGTTGTCCGGGGATGATATTTGACGTAGTCCTCCTGTATATAGCGCTCGATATTTTTGCTGTCACAGACAAGCAAATCCGCATGCTTTACCATCAGTTTTTCGGAGAATTTCCAGTACCGGCGGACCGGCGCGCTCCATTTCCTGCGTTTCCATTCATGCCCGTCCGGGTTTACATACAGCACGCCCCCAAGCTTTTCTATTTGTTTCTTATAATGGCCTATAAAAGGACCGATTCTGCACGCCAGCACATAAAATACCGGACGGCCTTCCATGCTATGCTTCCTGCAATATCTGATGCAGGCACGCAGAGCCGCAATGTCGTAGTATATTGCTTTCGCCGGTCCGATGGAAGGCACCTTTACCATAAAACATCTTGCGCCATTGTGCTCATATTCGGTATTGCTGTTACCCATGCAGGCCACGTGATATTTGATTTTGTCTTCGGTCTGATATTCCGTAAGCTTCTCCACAAAGGTTTCAAATCCTCCGTATGCTGCCGGAATCCCCTTGCTGCCAATCATAAATACCTGTTTATCCATGACACCTACTCCCCTTTCAATTTCTTTTTGAGGGAAAACAGAAACCGAAAAATGCCAAAGTGCAGTCTTGCAAGCCATCCTACGATATACGGCAGACTGCGGTATTCCCGAAAATAATACAGACAGGAGGTAAATCCAAACGATATTCCCTGCAAAACCTTCCATGCCTTTTTCACAGTCTGTCCATGTTCATGAACCACTACTATCTGCCTTTCATAGTACATACACTTGTGTATCCTTTGCAATCGCTCTGCAAAAATCATTTCCTCACCATAAAGGAACGTATGCTCATCAAACCCGTTCGCTTTACGGAAAGCATCTGCCTTAACCAGAAAAAAAGCGCCGGACACCCAGTAGACACGTCTGCTCTCATCCTGCTTTCCAATGTCCAGATTGGTAATGAGCCCGGTAATCTTGCAAAACTTCGGCAGCAGCAAATCAAAATAAGTGAGAAACAGCTGCTTACCCGCTCCCGTCTTTTTCCATGGAGTCTGCGGCAAACCGTCCGTCCCCACCAGTTTGGGACCCACGACTGCTACATCCTCATACTTTTTCATGGGTGATAACAGTACCTCCATGGAAAAATCCTCCGGCAGTCTGAGGTCATTATTGCTAAACAGATAAAAGCTGTCTTCCGGATAAAAATGTTTTGCCGCAGCAGCTCCCAGATTATTTCCTCTGGCATAGCCAAGATTTTCCCATGCTGCAGCATACAGATACTCCCAACCCTCTAAATTCCCTTTATAAACCGCTTTCCCACCGATGTCTGCCTTTGCAGGAACAGGTTTATTTCCCGTCAGTTTTTCCAAAAGGGAAAGATTTTTTTCCCCCTCCTCCGCATTGTCTACAAGCACAACATGCAGAATATCCTTTTCTATAAGCTTTTGCCTGAACTCTTTCAAATACCGTATTGTTTTGTCAATCGTTTTGTAGTCTACAATAATCAGTGTAACCATTATATATCCTTCATACTTTTCAAGGTTGCTTTTCCGTCCCGGATTTCATAAATATAATCACAATTCTGGATGGTCGTGAGCCGGTGTGCAATAATAAGCAGTGTCTTGCTTCCCTGCAGCATTTCAATTGCCTCCATAATGGCTTTTTCCGTTTCATTGTCCAGCGCGGAAGTAGCCTCATCCAGTACCAGTATTTCGGGGTCATTATACAATGCCCTGGCAATGCCGATACGCTGTCTCTGTCCGCCGGAAAGCCGCACGCCGCGTTCCCCGATATAAGTATCGATACCATCCTCCAGCCCTTCAATGAAAGCTAAAAGCTGTGCCTCCCTGAGCGCTTCCCTGACCCTGTTGTCGTCAATTTCTTCTTCCGCAACGCCGAATGCCACATTTCTGCGGATACTGTCATCCATCAGGTAAATGGTCTGGGGAATATAGCCAAGTTTTTTATGCCAGCTGTCCATATGCAGATACACATCCTTACCGTCAACCAGAATTTGACCTTTTTGGGGTTCCAGTACTCCCAGTATCACATCTGCCATGGTAGTCTTGCCTGCCCCCGACGGGCCGATGAACGCCACCGACTTATTTTTCGGAATGGACAGACTGGCTTCTTCCAGAACATATCTGTCCGCATCCGGATACTTGAAGCAGACTTTTTCCACCGTGATTTCTTTTTCAAAAAGAAGCTGCCCGCTCCCCTTACTGCGTGCCTGATACATGCGCAGCAGGGCATCCGCCTCCTCAATATCCTTACAGACCTCGTTCACTGCAGAACGGTTAAAAGACATCGTTCCCAGACATCCCGACAGCCTGCCCGCTGAAGGCAGCAAACGGAAAGCAGCAATGGCAAAAACGGAAAGCACCGGCAGCATATGCGTAATGTCAGCGCCGTTCAACAGCTTTACCGCTACGATAATCAGCAAACTGCTGATACCCAGCATTTCCATTAGCGGTCTGGGCACTATGGTCGCCAGCATATACTTCCGCTGTTTATCAGCATAGATTTCCGCATTTTTCTCATAGCTGTCCAAAAAATAAGGTTCCCTGGAAAGTATCTTGATTTCCTTGATACCGCCCAGGGCCTGTTGTACCCACTGCACCCTTTTAGCATTGGCGCCACGGCTTTCTGCACCGATATTTCCGATTTTTCTGCGAAAATACCCCATAAATATCAGCACAAGCATTCCCAGTAACACCGCAACACCTATGGTAATGGTAACGTCCACAATCAAGAGGTACACAAACAACGCCAGGCAAACGCATACTTCCGTCAGAAACTGCAAAAAAGCCAATACAGACTGAAAAAAGCCTGTCACATCCTGTATAATGTTGCGCTGAAGGGCAGCGGAGTTACGGGAAAGATGAAATGTATAATCCTGATGCATATAGCAGGACAGCAATTTACATTCCAGCCGTTTCTGTCCCTGATAAGTAAATTTATACTGATAATCATATAAAAAAATAAGAAAAAGATTTTTGCAGATATACACCGCTACCAGCAAAAATGCCAGAAACACCAGAAATTCATTGACATTGCCAATCCGAAGCCTGTCATAAAGGAAATACATCCAGCCGCTTTCCGATATGCTGTCAGGACTCATGGCAACATTGACAAAGGGCATAATGGCGGAAACACCTAAAAGTTCCAGCCCGGAACCTATTACCGTAAGAAACAAAAGCAGTACCAGTTGTGCCCGCTGTTTTCCGTTAAATACCTTTATTATCCTTTTCACGCTAACCTCCATGCCGCAGCTATCCTGTATTTCTATTTGGAACCCCTGCCCGTAAAAATAACCACAATCGTCTTTAACAGTATCTTGATATCCAGGGCAATGGACCAATTGTCAATGTAATCCAAATCGTACTTTACCACCTGCTCAAAGTCCTGAATATTGCTCCTGCCACTTACCTGCCACAACCCGGTCAGTCCGGGCGTCATACTGAGTCTTCTCCGGTAATAAAGACTGTACTGTTTAAACTCGTCCTCCGTAGGCGGTCTGGTTCCCACAAGGCTCATATCCCCGATTAGCACATTATAAAACTGGGGAAGCTCATCTATACTGGTCTTGCGTAAGAACTTGCCCACCTTTGTAATGCGGGGGTCGTCTTCCATCTTGAACATCAGGCCTTTTATCTCATTCTTTTCCTGCAATTCTTTTTTCCGTTCCTCCGCATCGGCATACATGGAACGAAACTTATAAAACTTAAAACGTCTGCCGTTTTTTCCTATCCGCGTCTGTGAAAAAAATACCGGCCCCTTGGAATCTAACTTTATAGCAATTGCTACAAAAGGAGTCAGCAGCGCCGTGATGAAAAGCCCTGTCAGCCCGCCTGCAATATCCATCAGGCGTTTTACCAGCTTCCCGACATAATCAAAACGGTACAGGGAATAAGTGACTACCGTGTAATTCCCAAAAGTGCCTAAGCTGCTTCCCCTGCTCTGCCATTCTACTATATCGATACTATAGTGGCAGAGAATACCCATGGATTCAAAATCCCGAATCATATCCCGGATTACTGTCTTGGGCATCTCCTCCACCCGGATAAATACTTCATCCAAAGGAAGCTGTCTGGCTTCCTTCATCAAGTTGTTTCCATCTGCCACAATGGGGATGCCGTCATAATCTGTACCTGCCTCCTCTGCATCCACAACGGCTATGGCGGAAATATCATAATACACCGGCAGGCTGCTTTTTAACTGCTGCATGGTTTCTGCCAGTTTTTCTTTTTCCACTACCAAAAGTGTTCTGGTTCTGCTCTGTTCCCGGCTGAAATACTTTCCCATCACCACTTTTATTGCCGCATGTAAAAGAAATGTGCACAATATATTTATAAGAAAGAAATAGCCAAACAGAAGTCTGGAGAAAAACTCTGCCTGTTTAATCAAAAACAAAAAGCAGCCTACCACCACAGACATAATCACATTGTACTTAAACACCCTGGTAAATTCCACCAGATACCCGCGTTTGGAAAAACTGCGGTTCCAATCCATAACCAGACTGTAAATGACACAGAACAGCAAAAAGCACAGGCAGGTTGTATAATGCATCTCCCTCCTGTTTGAAAAGTCCTGCAAATTAAAGCGGATTGCCACCGCAGCCAGATAGGATATGATAATGGAAAGCAGGTCAACCGCCAAAAGACAATAGACTCTGGCTATATGATTTTTCTGTGTTGTCTCGTTCAAATCCCCATCTCCCTTTACTTTTGAAACAATTTTTTCACCTGCCAGAAATGTCCTTCCGTTCCATGTCCCAGCAAAAATACTTCGCTCCATGTGCCGGCCAGCAGCAGAATGACATAGTTCCTTGCCAGATACACCGAAACGGCATGTGCTTCAAATACAGTATACACGGCAAACAGGACAACCATAAGCAATGCCGCCGCATCCTTTTTCCTGTAACTCCAAAATACCTGTAAACAGTTTACAAGTACAAACACCGCTCCGGGTATAAAGCCATACCAGTAAAACAGCCTCATAAAACCCATATCAAAATAGTTGATATTTTCCGGCACCGAAAACAAGGACCACATATTGATATTACCATAAAAATATCCCCAGCGCACCCTTCCTGTCACAAAACGGTCCATCCAGGAAAAAGGCCCCTGATGATACCCATACTTTGCTATCACCACAGAAAAGAATACACAGCCCAGTACCGTCAATCCTCCCAGCACATATACCCACCGCTTTTCCTTTAAGGATGGCGCCAGAGAAAAAATCAACGCAGCCAAAAGCGTAAAAGTCACGGAAATCATGCCGGTTCTTGAAAGAGTGAGCAGATAGAGTCCTATGTTGGCTGCTTCCAGAAGCAGTAAATGGTACCATTTCACCCGTTCAAAATACAGATAGATTCCAAGCGTGGTAAGGGCCCAGAACATACAGTGCAGCGCATTGGGATGACCAAGCCCGATACAGTACCTTTCCAGCGGCGCTCCCGCCCCCCTGAAATTTCCGTCCACAATGGTCATTTTTCCGTAAATCCCAAGTATGGACAATCCCATCAGGCATACCACTCCTGCCAGCGTCACATAAAAGGTGGTTTTCATCACGTTTTTCAGGTTTATATCCTTGGCGGCCGCCACGAACGCCACAATTCTGATAATTTCATTTCTTTCAGTGGCAAAATACGATATTGCCCCCAGCGCCAGAAACGCCGCCATCACCAGCCATTCCTTTAAGGAGTATTTCGTCATGGCAATTTTCAACGCGCAGAGTGCAAAAGTCAGCCTGAAAAGCTGTCCCTCAATCGGATTGATGTAGGCGCTCTTGTCCACTATCACAATTCCCAACTCTATAAGCAGTGTCAGGTAAAAAAGCACACCGCCCACTTTTTTTATCTTTTCTTCCATATTCAAACACCTTTCTTCCTGATTTTGACAGAATACATGGTTTCATGACCCAAGCTTTCTTCCCGCCGCACGGATATAACATGGCAGCAATTCCCTGCATAAATAAGAGAACCTCGCTATCCAGTATGCCGAAGCCTTTATATGGCAGGCTTTTGCCGTCTTTGCTCCCTTTCCAAACCTGATGATATATTCTCTCAGGAAAAACTCCCTGCACCCCTTATTTTCCCACAGACAATATTTCCGGTACATAAACAGATAATCCTGAAAAATACGCTCGTCCCTTTCGGAAAAAGAATGGGTATACTGCTCTTCATGCAGACCTATGGAAACAAGGGGCTTGTCCGTATGGACAAACCGGGGATTCGCCTGCAAAAGATGCAGGTATAATTCCACATCCGACGCCCAGTTGCTTTTTTCATCAAACATGATACCGTTTCTCCGGTATATTGTGTCACTGGGCGCACCGATTTCATTACCCATGAAAATATGGCGCCAGTCCTCCTTTAAGCGCGGAATAAACGCTTCGGAAACCTTCCTCTTATAACTTGTTTTTTCCGAAACCTGAAGACTGTTTGAAAAGGCCAGCCCTGCATCGGGACAGCCGTCCAGCATTTCCACAAATTCCGCCAGACTTTCCGGATAGGTGAACCAGTCATCCGAAAACATTATCTTAATGTATTCGCCCTGTGCCTTTTCAATCGCCGCATTCCAGTTATAAATATGTCCAAGATTTTCTGAATTGTGTGTGTAATGAATCCTATTGTCAGAAAATTCACGCACCAGCTCTTCAATTTCATTATTGTCAGAATCGTCTGTGATTACTACTTCAAAATCTGTATAAGACTGCTCCCTGACTGATAAAAGCAGACGTTTCACTTCTTTTACGTTATTGTAGGTTGGCACACAAACAGATACTTTCGGCATATGCAACAGCCTCCTCTTCTTCACTGCCTTCGCAGCAGCTTTTTGACGGATTTCTTGCAAAAGATAACAAAACTTCTGCCTGTTTCCCGAATCCTACGTCTCAGGTGCCTGCCTGCCGCCGTCATTTTCGTATCCTCGGGCTTTATCAGATGGGCAAAATCCTTCTTGTGCTCCCTTAAATATGCAGGAAAGGTTTCATCGATAGGTACCTGCACAAAAACCGCATCCCTTCCGAAGATGTCCTCGCCATCCTTGATTTTATCCTCCACTTCTGACAAGACCGATTTTTTATTGTACTCCTGATGCGCCGCAGAGCGCACCTTTTCGGCAACACGTTTTTTTACATCCTTTTCGCCGCTGCCGCCCATATAACCAAAATGCCAGCCGCCGTCCTCTATGCGTACGCCGTTTTCTTTGCATTTCGGCCAGCGAAGTTCCCCCAACGGCATGGTTTTTGCCACCTTGTAGCTGCAAATCTTGCTTCCCAGCCATTTTTTTCTTTCCACTCCCGCAAATTCTCCACAGTAAGCCAGAAGATTGCCCGAAATCTCCTCCATGTTCAGATAACAGTAGAACAGGCGCTGTGCAAGGTGGTACACCTTGTCCTGCTCCCCGTTTTTGTTTTGGCGGATGGCCTGCACAATTTCCCGCACCTTAACCGGGTTAGGAATCTCATCCAAGTCACTGAAAATAATGATATCGTCATCGGTACACCCCTTTAATCCTCGGCCCACCGCATTTTTCTGGAAGGTATCCCTCTCATGGGTACCGCCTTCGGGCGTGTCCTCCACCACCAGATGGATTATCTTGTCCTCAAACTCCTTGAACAAGTCCTTATTTTCCTCGTAATACAACGGCTTTTTCATCCCGGAAAAGGTTTCCGTCGCCTCGCTTATCACAAACTTGTCCACCACGGGGCTCATTACATGCAGCCTTAGTTTTAACATATCCAGTTCATTAAAAAATTGAAAACAATCGTATACCATGGCTTTCCTCTATTTTCTTCTGCGAAAATCGGGATATTCCGCATTGGTTCCCATCCATTTATGAAATACAAACGGGGTGATTCCTTCTATCTCCGGTATCATATTTTCATGCCCGAAATACTTTGCAACTTCAAGGGGCGCAATCTTCATCCCTTCCGCCTCCAGCAGATGCCTGATTTTACAGCAGATAAAGCCATCCTCGTTGTAATATACAACTCCGTTCAACTCTTCCCCTTCCCAGGGCACGCCCGCTTTCCTCGGAAAATCCATCAGACGTTTGCTGCGGATGGACACGCTGTTTCCCACCCGGCAGATATTTCCGTAAATATCCCGGTAAGTTGTGGTATCCCCTTCCTTCGGCAGCGGCCACGGGGAACCGATATAGTCATACTCCAAAAAAGCATCCTGCCAAACTTCCGGATGTACGACAAATCCGTCATAATGCACCAGAAGGGCAAATTCCGTATCCACATAGTCACCCATGTTGTAAACTGTTTCATAATTAAAACGATTGATGTCGTTAAGCTTATCAATGTGCTTATATGTGATTTCTTTTGGAAGAAACAGTGGTTTCCTGTGCGTCACCAGTACCGCTTCCCCGAAATCAATGCCCCGCATACTGTATTGCAATGCTTTTATGGTTTCCTTAATTTTTACGCTTGTCATGGCAAGCAGCGTCACGTTTGGAAGCTGCAGCTTTCCATTCTTTATTTCAGCCATTTTTTATCCTCATTTCTATGCTGCATGAATGCCCATATACCGGCGGAGCCGTCTTATGACGCCCCTTCCTATCTTTGTCAGATAACACCGGCCGTAATACGCTTTGCTCAAAAGCTTGTAACACCACAGCCTAAAGCCTTTTGGTTTTTTATTCAGACGGCGGAAACGGCGGGAGGCTTTTTTGTATTCCTCCAGTTCCTCCCTGCATTCCTCTGCCGTATATAGCTTTCCTTTTCTGTCCATGTACATAAATTCATCATAGATATTCTGCTCACCGGACCAGTAACCGTCCGACACGTTATGCCTCGCCCAATACTTGGGGGCAATGGCAAGCTTTAAAGTCGTGCTGGTATATGCAGGGAAAAAAGCAAAAGAAGAATTTGACAGTATCAGATAACAGGCATTCTTCAGCCTGACATAGTCCTCATGCAGGCTGCCGTGCAGCGCCTTGATGCCCGGAAACAGTTTTGCCGCCGCCTCCACATCATCCGTCACAATCAAAAACTCCATATCTGCCCGCACCTTCTTCATCTGCCGCATGGCATCAATCCAGTAGCGTTTCCGCAGGTACAGTTCCGGGCTTGATGTATACTCCCCTCCCCTTATATTGAGGATGCAAAGGTTTTCCCGGCTGTATTCAAAAGAATCGTACTCCGCCTTCACCCGGAGCCACTTTTTAATATCTTCCTTGTATTCACGGAAATAATCCTGTGACTGTATGTTGCCGCCAATCAACGTCTTATCAGGTATCTGCACAAGGGCTTCGTCCGTTCCGGCAACATATGCGCCATGTGTTAAATCATGAATGGAATTGGGGAGAAACAGCCTGTCCTCATTTTCCTGATACCGGCTCTCATAATCCTCCTTTTCAGAAGGCTCTCCCATATCCAAATCCATAAAATACAAGCCCTTTTGGCTATACCTGTCGTTACCCAGAATCTGCCTGCCCAATATACTGAAGTCATATCCGTTTTTTTGGGCCAGACACCGCGTCGCTACATAACAAAACAACTGGTTTCCGAATCCCTGCCCCTTTAACAGCTCTGTTCCTATCATGCCGCGTCCTTCCCGGTGTGTAGGTACACTAATCCTTTTTCTGGTCCATAATCTTGCCGTTTTCTACCCGGTAAATCACATCACACTGTTCAATCGTATTCAGCCTGTGTGCAATAATCACCATTGTCTTTTTGCCGTGGAAACTGTTGACTGCCTCCATAACCGCTTTTTCCGTGGCATTGTCCAGAGCTGAGGTCGCCTCGTCAAACACCAGAATATCGGGATTGTGGTACAACGCCCTGGCAATGCCCAGACGCTGTCTTTCCCCGCCGGAAATACGCACACCCCTGTCGCCGATGGAAGTATCCAGTCCGTCCGGAAGCGCTTCCACAAATTTTTTCATCTGTGCATCCTCCAGCACCTGCCATATCCGCTTGTCGTCAATCTCTTCCTTTGCCACCCCAAACGCTATATTGTCCCTGATGGAATCATCGGAAAGGTAAATGGACTGGGGGATATAGCCAATATTGGACAGCCATGACGGATAATTATCAAACACATTTCTATCGCCGCATAAAATGCTCCCTTCCTGAGGGCGCAACAGTCCCAAAAATATATCAATGGCTGTGGACTTTCCCGCACCGGAGGGTCCCACCACACCCACGGACTTTCCGTAGGGCACCACCATATCGGCATGGTCCAATATTTTTTTCTCGGTATTGGGATAGGCATACGTAATATCTTTCAGGACAATATCATTGTCAATCACAACCGGCTCCTCATTCTCGGGGGGAATCCGTACAAAACGGCCGTTCTTTTTATAATTGGAAAAATCCACATGATGATATACATAGTCCAAAGAAGGCTCATAAAAAGCAATATCGGTGAGATATGTGTTGATGCGGTTCATGCTGGGCATGAGACGAATTACCGCTGTTGCAAACACTGTTATGGTAGTCAGCAGGTTCTTTATGTCCCATCCGGCCGCTATATATAAAGCAAGGTAGGACAATACGCCGATAATGCAGGTGGTTTCTATAATCGTCCGGGGAAGATTGTTTAAGACAGCGTATTTTACCGTTAAATCTGTCCCCCGTTTTGTATGTTTCTCATAAAAAGAAGCAAAAAAGTGCTCCCTGCCCAACACCTTCACATCTTTAATGCCGTAAACCGCCTTGGTCCTCCAGCGGCCGGCAACACTCTGTACTTCCTGATTTTCTTTTCCCAGCCTGTTTAATCTGGGCTCTAAAACCTTTACTATGACAATAGACATCACTATCATCAGCACCATCATGCTCAGCGTCATTTTAAAATCAAAAACCAGCATCACGGTAAACAGGCATACTGCCACCACCACTTCCGTTGCCAGCTTAATTAAAGATAACAAAAGCTGAAATGCCCGGGGAATATCGCTGTCAAGAATACGGAAAATAGTCGGAATGTCCGCATTCAAGTAAAACTCATAAGGACGGTTTAAATACTCCTCCAGCATATAACTACCCGCCCTGTGCTGGTTGTAGTTTACAAACCTGGCCTGCACATATGCCAGAAACAACAGGTAAGCGTTTTTTACCACAAATATAAAAATCACTGCAACAAGAAGCAGCAGCACAAAGCTGTTCATGTTTTCAATGTGCAGCGTTTCGCAAATCATCTTTACATATTTATTCTGTTTCATGCCTTCCATGTCCAGAATGGCATTTATCAGCGGAAACACCATGGACACACCCAGTGTTTCAAGCAGGCCTCCTATCAGAATCAGGACACCGAGTCCCCATACCCGCTTCTGCTGCTTTTTGTTCATTATATAGGATAATTTTTTCAGAATGTTCTTATTCAATATTTTCTCCCAGCCTTTTCCATCGCATTATGCTTATTTTACTAAATATCGCCGGAAATAGCAAGCATTCCCTCCGCGTAGATGTCACTGCAGTCCCTGCCGTTCAGCCACTTCGCCGGGGCAATCACTATTTTATCATGACGGGGGTTCAGCCATGCCCCCCACCAGCTAAAGCTGGAATTGGCAATAATATGATGCCTGCACCGGCTCATCAGCAGCATATCCAGATAACCGGCGTCCTCACCGTTGCAGTCCACAATTTCAAAATCATTGCCCGCCATATGCTCCCTTGCCCAGTCCGCATCATTGGTAAAGACAAAAAATTTTGCGTCTTTCACCCTTTCCCGTATCAGGGCAACAGCCCTCTCATAGTACTGCGGCGTACAGATGCCGCCGTAAACTTCCCGCTGCTCCTTTGCCAGATAATCCCCCCTGCGGATATGGATGCTGACGGCATTGCAGGCATCGATTCTTTCCAGTACTTTTCTGCTTTCTCCGGGTATTTCACAGCGGAAGTTAAACGCCTTGCGCAGTTCGCTTTCCACATCCTTAAAATATTTTTCCGACTGCCAGCACCCTTCATAATAGGCGCACTCCTGCGAAAAGGCCTCCGGGTTGAAGTTAAACTGCTTTTCTATATAGGACTTCTTTTTCCTCCCGAAAAGCTTCCTGCGGATACGGCTTACCAATTTCATGGAAGAGTCCGTCAAAATCCGCATTTCCGCTGCCGTAGGCCGCTCATAAGTGATGCCAAATGCTTTATGGAGATGCTTTTGTCTTGTCCCCGCAGCCTGATAACCCGATTCATCCTCTATTTTTGCCATCTTTCCCAAAAATAAAAGCTTCCGGTAAAAAGCGTACTGAAACATCTGGTTACCCAGCCCTCCTGTCAGCTGCACCACATGCAGATGCTCCACCTTCTCCTTTAAGAGTTTTCTTTCCTTGCATGGAATCACATACCTGTCATTCAGCGCCATTGCGATGCGGTACAGGATGGGAGAGCATAAAAATATCTTCATTTTCTTTTCTTCGTTGGCATTTGCCGACAAGCTGTGATAGGCGGCGTCAAAATTCTCCTGTCCCCGAATCAGCTTCTCCAGTTTTTTCAAATTCTGTTTCCTTTTGCCGCGTTCTTCTTTTGTGCGGCACTTACTCCTTGCAAACGCCGTATAAGTAAGCAGCATCCTCTTATACACAAAAAAATCATGGCAGTCTGCCAAATCCGGCTCCCCAAGCTCCCGAAGGTAACGGGAACGCTCAAAATAAGCCGGCATCTGGTCCGTCAGTATCCTTTCATTGACGCCTGCCGCCATGATGCTCCCCTCACGCTCCAAAACATAGTTATAATAAGCCTTGTCCAGATAGACGGTTTTCTCTGCCCTGCCGAAAAGCTTTGCGGTATATACAATGTCTTCATATAACTTGCCCTTGGGAAACTGCAGGCCCTCCGCAAACTCCCGGCGGTACAGCTTATTCCATGCGGCATTCTGAATTTGGAAACGCTCGTCCTCCTCAATGTAAACCTTAAGCGCTTCCCTGCCCTCAAAAACCGTAATTTTATCCGTAGATTCATCCACCACCCTGTCAGGGTAGATGCATTTGTACCTGCATACTGCAACCTCCGCCTGATAGTCCTTTATGGCCTCAAGCATCACACCGTACATTTCCTTCTCAACCCAGTCATCCCCGTCCACATAGGCAATATATTCCCCTTCTGCCGCCGCTGCTCCGGTATTTCTGGCATCGGAAAGCCCACCGTTTTCCTTGTGAATCACCTTCACCCGGCTGTCCCTTTCCGCATACTTATCACACAAAACGCCGCTTTCATCTGTGGAACCATCATCCACAAGAATGATTTCCAGATTGCGGTAAGTCTGGTTCAAAAGAGAATCCACACACCGCCCCAGATACTGCTCTATGTTGTAAACGGCCACAATGATTGAGATTTTTTCCTTAAAAGCTTCCATTTTTTCATTTCCTTTTTACATAAGCATTTCTATCTGCTTTTTATACCGCTCTACCGAAAAGTCCCTGCTTCTTTCCAATGCATGTTCCCTGCCCTTTTCCAAAAGCTTTGCATCTGTCAGTACTTTTACGGCTTCCTCTGCCATAATGCGCTCTTCTTCCTCCACTGCCGAAGCATCCAGATTCTTTTCGGGATTTAAAACCGGAAGCAGAATGCCGTACTTTCCATAATAGACCCGATGCTCGTCCGCCGCCTCCCTGTAATCCTCCATGAAAATCTCAGCAGGCCCTGTTTTGCAGTTCACCGACATAGCCGGCACTCCCGCTGCCATGGCTTCTATCAGGGAATTGGGAAATCCTTCCGTAATCGACGTCATAATATACAGGGACGCCCTGCTTAAATAACAAAACGGATTTTTCTGCACGCCGGTGAACAATACGCTTCCTGCAATTCCCAAATCTGCCGCAAGCTTTTTGTATTGTGTAAATTCCCCTTCGCCGATTATCATAAGCTTCGCATCGGGAATCTCCTTTTTTACCAGTGCAAAGCCCTTGAGCAGGTGCCAGAAGCCTTTTACATCATCCTCCCTGCTCATGGACGCAATAATCGGTCCGTTTCCTTTCAGAAAAGCTTCATGCGCTTTATCCGGCTCTCTTTCCGTCAGTTCCCGTATTGCTTTGGTGTCACATGGGTTGTAAAGGCACTCCACCCGTACGGGATGATACAGCAGTTTTACATCATCCGCCATCACCTGTGCGCAGCAGATTACTTTATCCGCTCTTTTGCAGGTCAGGTTCATGGCATGTTTATCCTCCAATGCCCCATATCCCCTGATGCCTATCCAGACTTCGTCCTTTCCCTTCGACAATGCGTTTACCAGATTGGCCGAAGGGCCAAAGCTGTATGTGATATGGATATTCTTTTCTCTTTTTAACCGCTTTGCTTTTTTTCTCCTCAAAAGCACATTCAGGATTTTACCTAAAATGCCCGGCCTGCTTGGAAGGTTTAAGTCTGATACTTCTATGCCTGTCACGTCATAAAACATATCCTTTGAGGTAAAAACCGCAATCCTGACATTGCACACGTCTTTTAACAGATGCGCCGTCAACGCGCAAATCCGTTCAAATCCGCCCTGATGGAGCAGCGGAACCATAAGCAGCAGGTTTTTCCTGTAAATTTTTTCGTACCTTTCCATCTGGGACGCTATGTCAAATCCTGCCTCTTTTACCTCTGCAAGCCTGCCGGCGCGCTCATAGCCGCAATGCCCCAAAACATAGTCCGCCCATTCTGCCGCCGTCTTTTCCAGACTGTAAAACTCTACCAAATCCGTAACCTTTACCTCTTTGGTAACCGTATCGGAAACAAGGCATCTGAGTCCGGCAGTCTGCGCCTCCACAACCGTGCCCGGCAATCCCTCGTACAAAGACGGAAATACCAGAAAATCAAAAGCCTGATAAAACGGGCCTGCCTGTGCCTGATTGCCGAGGAAAAAAACAGCCTCCGAAATTCCCAGTTCTGCCGCCTGTTTTTTTACCGCACCCATCAGCTCTCCTTCGCCCAAGAGCAGCAGAACCGCGTCCTTTCTTTTTTTATATATCTCACAAAATATCTTTAGCAGAAACACATGGTTTTTCGGCGTGCGGAAACTGCCCACATGTCCGATTACCAGTTTATCTTCCAAATCCAGTTTTTTCCTCATGGTATCCCGCTGTGAAACGTCATACACATATTTTGAGGCATCAATGGCGTTGGGAATGACTTCTGTTTTTCCTTCCCTCGCCCATTTTTTTCCGTAGACGGATTCACATGCCGCCCCGGAACAGCCCAGACAGTAATCCGCCCTGTATTTTAAAGGAAATCTGATAATTCTTGTAAGAATACCCTTTATCCCGCCCGAAACCCCGGCGCTCCTTGCATGGGCAATCGCAACCAGCACGCCCGCCTTCTTTGCCATCGGCAGATAAATGGAAGCCGTGCTTGTCATATGCCCGTGTACCGCCCGAAATTCATGGTGCACGGAAAAAAAGCGTTTCAAAGCCCTTTTATATGCAAACCAGTTATACACCTTAAAACGGGGAATGCGGTAAACATTCCCCCCCAGGTCCCTGATTTCTTTCTCAAAATGTTCCTCCGCAGAGGAATGCACCAAAAAATCAAACTGTATTTTTTTTCTGTCAATATGACGGTACAAATCCATAATCCGGCTTTCCGCACCACCCAGATTAAGCCCTCCCAATACGTGGAGTATTCTGATAGGTTCTTTCATGTCACCCTCCATATCGCAGCTTCACCAGCCTTCGTTTACAGCCCGCCAGAAAACGCTCCTTACACTGTCCCCAAAAACCTCTCTTTACGGTTTTTTCCTGAAAGTATGTATCATAGGAAACAAAATCTCCTTCATGCTCACGAAAGAGCTTCCGGTACCTTGCCATTCCCTCCTCATCCACTTCATTTACGTGGACAACCATTGTTGTTATTCCCTTTTTCTTTTTCAGGCTTCTGCTCATCATAAAAGAAATGGGGTAAAATATCATTCCCTGCCATTCATATGGCTTCCTGCCGAAACCGTCCGTAATGCGTCCGTATCCTAAAGCCTTCAGAGCCTTTAACGTATTCTTGTCATAGGAATGTCCGGGCGCCATGAATATATCCGTCCTGATACCGTACCGGGCAAGAATCCCGGTTCCTTTTTCCAGCATTTCTTTCTGTTTTTCATATGGGACTCCCGCAAACTCCGAAAACCGGTTCAAAGGAAAAAGACCCCCTTTTTTGGTGGTGTAAATGTGCTGGAAACCATGCAGGGCTATGCACCAGCCTTCGTCCTGTAATTCCTTTACATATTCCCAGAAATCCCCCGCAGCCTTTGCCCTGTGCAGATTTTCATCCCTATTGTCCGGCACCACGCCGATTAACGGCCTGATACCATGCTCATCCAGAATATCCTTAAATGCCAGAAATCTTTCCCAATCCATATCCGGCGTAATATCATCCATGCGAACAACTATTTTCATATTAATCCCCATTTCTGCACATTAAACATCCCAGATAAACCTTCACACCAGTAACATTCCCGGCGCCACTTCCACATCTGCTTCATAACTGCGTATTAACAGGGAGCCGTCCACGGTTCTCACTATGGGGTTGCCGTCAAACACCTCTATGACCTCCCCCGGCCGGTAATCCGAAAAGTCAAGCATCTCATCAAAGGGAACCGCATCCCATATCGTCACCTTTTCATTCCCCGCAAACGCAAAAGCGCCGGGAAAAGGCGCCGTAACGCCCCTTATCAGATTGTAAATATCACGGGTCTTTCCATGAAAATCTATTTTACCATCCGCCGCCGTACGCTTTTCGTACCAGGAATCAAAGTCCTTTGAACCTGTATGGATGGGAACAATGCCCTCACTGTAAGCCGCAAGCAGCTTCCGAATCAGGTTTCTGGAACAGATAATGTTTTTATACTGCATACTCCGCACGGTATCATGCGGCGTAATGGCGCACATCTCATTTGCAAATATGTTGGGACTGTCGGCTTTTTCATCATACCGGAACAGGTTCAGGATGAACCGGGTATCCCCGTTTATGATGGACCAGTTTAACGGGGAACGTCCCCTTCCGTAGGGGAGATAGGCACAATTACCGTGGAAACCGTACACCCCATATGCAAAACGGGCAAGCACTTCGGCAGGTATCAGCCGCTGCCAGCCCATTGATATACCGATATCAAACTCATTCTCCTTAAAGAAAGCAAGCGTTTCTTCATCCTTCAGCGCATAACTTTCCACTTCCCTTACCGGAATGCCATAGTCTTTTGTCAGGGAAGAAAGTCCCTTAAAACCGGATACCTGATTTTTATGCAGCACTTCTTTGCTGATGGTAATTACCAGGTCCACCCCGCAAATGCTGTTTTGGATAAATTCCACAATTTTTTCCGTGGTATCTTTTACCCCAAAGACCACTACTTTATATTTCATGGCGGCATCCCTTTCCTCTAAAGATTTGCTTTATACCAGTCGATAGCCAGTCCTATGCCTGTCTTGAAGTCATATTCCGGATTGTATCCTAAAAGTTCCCTCGCCTTTCCGATATCTGCATTGGAATCCCGTACATCGCCGACACGGGGCGGTCCGAATTTAGGCTCAATCTTCTTGCCCAGAGCTTCACAGAGCGAGTAATACAAATCAATCAAAAACTCCCTGCCGCCGTATCCGATATTGAAGGCTTCCCCGCCTGCTTCACCGGAAGCAAGGCAGGCCTTTAAATTGGCCTCGATGACATTGTCAATATAAGTGAAGTCACGGGACTGCCTGCCGTCACCGTTGATAGTCGGCGCTTCGTCATTTAACAACAGTTTGATGAACTTTGGAATAACTGCCGCATACATCCCCTCCGGATTCTGTCTTCTGCCGAATACATTGAAATAGCGAAGCCCATAGGTATCAAAGTTGTACAGCTTCTTATATAGCCTGCCGTACTCCTCATCCACCTTTTTGGTAAGCGCATAGGGAGAAAGCACATTTCCTTCCGCCCCTTCCTTTTTGGGGAGAACGGGATGGTCTCCGTAAACAGAAGAACTGGAAGCATAGACAAACTTCTTTACATGACTCTGTCTTGCCGCTTCCATCATGTTGAGTGTACCGCGGATATTGATTTCTTCATATAAGAGCGGCATTTCAATACTTCTCGGCACACTGCCCCAGGCCGCCTGGTTGAGCACATAATCCACGCCCTTGCATGCCTCCATACAGGTATCCATGTTCCGGATATCCCCTTTGATAAAGGTAAATTTTTCATTGCCCTCCAGATGCGAAATATTATCATAACTGCCCGTAGAGAGATTGTCCAGGCATCTTACCGTGTAGCCCATTTCCACAATGGCCTCACACAGGTTGGAACCAATAAAACCGGCCCCTCCCGTTACCAGAAAAACACTTTCTTTCTCAAACTTCAAATTTTTATAGCCCATGTTTTTTGTCCTTTCTCAATCCTTTTTTCCTGCCATACCCTGTAAAGACTTATAAGCAGCACAAAGCCTGCAGTATAAAATGGTGCAAAACCATAAATCATATATCGCGATATGGGCATGATGACCATGGCCACCGTAAACGCATTTGCAAAGATTGTCAGCAATACCAACAGAAGAAACCACACTTCCGCCCCTATTTTTTTTCCGCACTTTAAGCGCTGCCTTACGGAAATAACAGCAACCGCCGCCGCAAACAGGTAAAAAGCAATGGCAATCCAGTTGATGAGCGGATGTGCCACGGCAATGCTGCGTATCAGTCCAAAGCCTACCATCATCATATAATTTGCAAACCACTTGGGAAAACAACCCGGAAGAATGCCGGCAATTATCTTTCCTGCCGTTTCATCCGACAACAAATCCTGCTCTATATAATCCTCTGTCACATTCTCCCTGTAACTTACCCGCAACACAGCCTCTATCATCTCAAAGTTAATGGTATTGTGCCATTCCTCCAAATGATTCAGCTTTTCCGTAAGGGTGTCTCCGGCAAATTTGTAATTTGCCTGATTCATTTCAGTCAGATGATACATCTGATTAAAAAAAGCTTTGGCCTCTTCGTCCTGAATGTTTTCACCGTCTTCCCCATCCGCTGCATAAAGAATATTGGTCAGCATATGGACCGTACCGTTGGTATTGTTTATAAAACGACCGTTAAAAGCCAGGTTATAGGTTTTCACGCAAAAGCCCCTCAGTGCAAAAACCAGCAGCACGATTCCCGCCGCCGCTGCAAGCCGCAATATCTTTTTGCGCCATGCTTTCGTATATAATATTTTTACCCCAAACACGACCAGCCATACCAGTAAAAGGGACATCATCTGACTCCTTGCCAGAGCAAGTAAAAATGCCAGCAGCAAAGATACTCCCGCCGCCTTTAAAAATTCCCGCTTTTTCTCCTGCGTAAACATTTCAAAGCATTGGATGAGAAACAGAAGGAAAAAAGGCATACTGAGTCCTTCACTCATGACCGAATTGGGAATAAACAGCCTGGTCTGGGAAAAAAAACGGGTAACCGCATAAGGGAAAAAGAGCAAAACCAGTATAACCAGCTCTTCCCAGAAATGCAGGGTGAATTTTTTTGATACATATTCCGCAAACGCCCATATGCCCACTGCCGCCAGAACGCCCTGCAATATTCCCATTGCCGTTAGAAATCCCTCACCAAACAGCAGCCGCAGCACCCACAGAAACAGAGGATACAAAGGTTCCCTGTGAATATGCATATTGATATACTGTTCGGAATCGCTGCACATCCACGGCCCGTAAACAGCAAATATGCCCGCAAACACGGCAATCAGTACCGCAAGAATAAGCAGGGATTTTATCTTGCCATGTCTTACAGTCTCCAATACAAGTAATCCTCCTGATATGTCTTTCTGTCAAACAAGCCTTTGATATCCATCAGGACCTTCTGCTTATTGGCACGGTTAAAGAAAGCATCAACAACTTTTTTGTCCAGTTTCAGAAAAGCATCATGCGCCACGGCGATAACGACGGCATCCATATCCTTAACTTCCTCTAAACGGCTGAAAGTAATCCCGTACAGATGCTCTGCTTCCTGCGCATCTGCTGCGCCATCCACCACTATCGGCGTAATGCCGTATTCCTTTAATTCCTTGTAGATATCGATTACCTTGGTGTTTCTGGTATCCGGGCAATTCTCCTTGAAAGTAAAGCCTAATATGGCAACCCTCGCATTTCTAACTGCAATATCTGCCTTAATCAGGTTTTTCACGAGGCTCTCTGCCACGTATCTGCCCATGTCATCATTTATCCTGCGCCCGGACAGAATAATCTGGGAATGATACCCAAGCTGTTCTGCCTTATAGGTTAAATAATACGGGTCCACGCCAATGCAATGGCCGCCCACCAGACCGGGATAAAATTTCAGGAAATTCCATTTGGTGCCCGCGGCTTCCAGTACGGCTTTGGTGTCTATCCCCATTCTGTTAAAAATTATGGAAAGTTCATTCATAAAAGCAATATTAATATCCCGCTGGCTGTTTTCAATTACCTTGGCCGCCTCTGCAACCTTGATGGACTCTGCCCGGTAAACACCTGCCTCCACCACCAGCTCATATATCTTTGCAATCTCTTCCAGGGTCTCCTCATCCATACCGGAAACAATTTTGGTAATGGTCTCCAGACGATGTACTTTATCTCCGGGATTGATTCTTTCCGGGGAATACCCGATTTTGAAATCAACGCCGCATTTCAAACCGGACTCCTGTTCCAGTATAGGCACGCAGATGTCCTCTGTGACACCGGGATATACGGTGGACTCAAACACCACGATGGAACCCTTTGTCAAATTCCTGCCCAAAATCCGGCTTGCACCCTCTACCGGAGTCAAATCCGGCGTATGGTCATCATTTACAGGGGTCGGAACCGCCACAATATGAAACTTTGCCTCCCGCAGTCTGGCCGCATCTGCCGTAAACTCCACTGTGGTTTCCCTAATCACGTCATTCCCCACTTCATTGGTGGGGTCTATGCCGTTTTTATACAATGCAATCTTCTGTTCGTTTAAATCAAATCCTATTACATTTATTTTATTAGCAAACGCCACCGCAATGGGCATTCCCACATATCCCAGTCCCACTAAGGATAACTTTTCTTCTTTGTTTACGATTTTTTCATACAGGCTCATTTTGTACCTCCTATTCCCGCTTCTGTTATTTTCTGCAATTCTTCTTCATATGCGGCAAGCACCATTTCTCTGTCAAAATGCGCTTCCACCCATTTTCTTCCTGTCATGCCCATTCTTTCCCGCTCTTTAGCGCCAAGCAGAAGAAATCTTTCCGTCACTTCAGTCATGGCATCCACACGGCATGGCGCAAACAACATGCCGCTGACATCCGGCTGCATGGTTTCCCTGCATCCGGGTACATCACTTGCAAGCAGGGGACGGCCACAGGCAGCTCCTTCCAGCAAAACATTGGAAAGTCCTTCATGATACGACGGATGCAATATGGCATGGCAGCCTGCCATGACTTCATGCACGTTATTTACATGTCCCAGATATTTTAGCACCTTTTCTTCTTCCAGTCTATGGATAATCGGCTCGTATTTCTCCCGTTCTTCCTCCTCGTATTCTCCCGCCAGAAAAAACAAAACATTTTTTTGAATGGGGGCAAGCCTGCTTACCATCTCCAGATACTCTTCGATTCCTTTCTCCCTCATAATCCGGATAACGGTCAAAATCCGTATTCCGTCCTCCTCCGAAGGATATGTTTCAAATGTATGCTGCTTTAGGTTTACCCCGGAACCCGGAAGCAGCATACTGTTTTTTTTCGCAATTCCATGCTCCTGCATAAACTGCCGGTTGCTCTCATTTTGAAAGAAAACCCTCTTCGCTTTTGCAACGGCCGCCTTGTAAAAAATCAGTAAAATCCTGCTCAGCCATGTTCCGCTTTCGATTGCCGTTCCCAGTCCCGTGATATTGCACAGATACGGCACCCTTCTCAGCCTGCATCCCAGTCCGCCGTAAAGATTAGGCTTTATGGTATAAGTCAGGACCGCATCAGGCTTCTCCCTTTTTAGCAGACCCATGTAAAAACAGAACAACTTAAAATCTTTTATGGGATTAATACTCCTCCTCTCCAACATGGTGGGGATGACTTGACAACCCAGTTGTTCGATTTTTTTACATTGTTCATCCGGGGGCACGGAAACAAGCACAGTATGGCCCCTCTTATGAAATTGTTCTATCAGTTCTCTTCTGAATAAGTAAAGTCCATTGGCGTAATTAGTCAGTATTACAATTTTCATACTCTGTATTCATCTCATCCTGTATGTCTTTCAAACCTTTAATCACTACGCTGTCATACATCATCATTACAACATCTTCCGCATAATTGCCCAGATTTTCTTCATTTTCCCGTTTATTTACGTTTCTGTAAATTAATTGGGGAAAATCCACGCCTGCGCCGTACGCATGGAGATATGCGCCACCAAAGCGCGGATTGACCTCTGACAGATAATATTGTCCATCTTTATAAAACAAGTCCATATCCAGCGGTCCGTGAAACCTGAATACGGATACTGCCTTCTTCACAAAATCAAACAAATCCGCATCCTTAAAAGAAATGGTTTTATTTGCGCCGCCAATCGTGGTGGAAAGCTTCTTTTTGGAAAAAACGGCTACCGGCTTGTGGCTGATGGTATCCACATAGATATCCGCATCCATGTCCACTCCCGTCATCAGCTCCTGGATAATGAGCGTGGAATCCGCCGCCGTTACTTCCTTAAGCATTTCCATTGTTTCAATCCTTCTTGCACCCACGCTGCCGCTGCCCGTCCTCGGCTTTACAAACACCGGAAAGGAAATTCCCCCCCTGTCATACGCCTCCTCAAATGCCCCAAAACTGCCGTAGGTTGTCACTGTCGGTATCCCTTTTTCCTTCAGATAACAAAACATCTCATATTTGTCAAAACACAGCTTAGCCGTTTCCGCATAAGGCACAAGCACCTCCACGCCAAGCGCTTCAAACGCTTCCCTGTTTTCTGCGAGGATTGCTATTTCCGGGTCAATCAGCGTAAGCATGGCGTCTATTTTTTCCCTCCTGCAGATTTCAAGAAGAATGGGAATATAGGACTTGTCATGAATCAAAGGAACCTGATAGCTCACATCAGCAAAAGCCAGCGCAGGCGCATAGGGACTGTTGTCCGTTACCACCAGCCTGACTTTATCACCCAGAGATTTTCTGAAATCCTTTAACAATTCACATCTTCTGCCGACACTGCAAAATAATACATTCATCCATTCTCCATTCCGCTTTCGGGCTGTTCCTTCGTTCCCTGAAAAGCTTCCATTGTGGCATCCGTACCGCTGTTTATGTCTTTATGACTGAATACCACCATAATACTGCGCATGATAATTTTGATATCCAGCCACAAAGAGATATGCTTTACATAGTAAACATCCAGTTCAAAACGCTCTTCCCAGCTGATGGCATTTCTCCCGTTGACCTGCGCCCATCCCGTAAGCCCCGGCCTGACATCGTGCCGCTGCCTTTGAAACGCATTGTAAAGGGGAAGATACTTTACCAATAACGGTCTGGGGCCAATCAGGCTCATGTCGCCTTTTAAAATATTCCAGAGCTCCGGCAGTTCATCCAGGCTTGTTGCACGAAGCTTTTTGCCGAATGTCGTAAGGCGCACCTCATCCGGCAGCAGTTTGCCGTCTTCTCCCCGTTTATCCGTCATGGAACGGAACTTATAAAGTCTGAATATCTTTCCCTGATACCCCGGCCTTTCCTGTTTGAAAATCACAGGCGAGCCAAGCTTTATCCTGACCAAAACCGCCGTGACAAGCAAAACGGGGGAGAGAAGCACAAGCGCCGTAAAAGCAATTATGACATCCAGCCACCTTTTCAAAAATTTCCGGTACATAGTCGAAAACTCCCGCTTCTTTAAAATAAACCTTTTATTGTTTTGATAATTAAGTCCATATCCTCTTTTGTATTCTTGATATCGCTTGGCAGGCATAAGCCCCTGTAGAAAATATCCTCCGCCACACTCTTTTCCTCATTTTCCTTTATAAAATCACAGGAAGCAAATACAGGCTGTAAGTGTAACGGTTTCCAGATAGGCCTGGATTCAATATTTTCTTTATCCAGCGCTTCAAAAATCATATCCGGGGTAACCGGACATCCCGGCTCAATCGTGATGCATGAAAGCCAGTTATTGGCATCGCCTTCTGCATTTAAGGGATTCATCCGTATCTGCCGAACGTCGCGAAAAGCGGCTTCATACTCCCGGTAAATCTTCTTTTTCAATGCTATATGCTCATCCAGATGGAGCAGCTGTCCCCTTCCGATGCCGGCGGTAATATTGCTCATACGGTAATTGAATCCAACCTGGGAATGCTGATAATGCCTGGCGGCATCCCTTGCCTGTGTTGCAAGAAAAGTTGCCTGTTTTGTTATCTCCCCGTCTTCGGAAACCAGCATACCGCCGCCGGATGTGGTAATAATCTTATTGCCGTTAAAAGAATAAATGCCAACCTTCCCAAAGGTGCCTGTATGCTTCCCCTTATAAGTGCTGCCCAAAGATTCTGCGGCATCTTCAATCAACGGTACATGGTGCGCATTACAAATATCCGTAATTTCATCCAGCTTTGCCGGCGTGCCGTATAAATGTACCGCAATGACCGCCTTAGGGGAAGGATACTTTTCAAACGCCTTCTCCAACGCAGCAGGACTCATATTCCATGTGTCTTCTTCAGAATCAATAAAAACCGGCACAGCCTTTTCATACATAACGGGATTGCAGGTTGCGCTGAACGTCAGCGAAGGTACAAACACCACATCACCTTCCTTGACTCCCAGAATGCGCAGGGCCAGATGAATGGCTGCTGTTCCCGCACTGAGCGCGGAAGCATGACCAATCCCCACATATGCTGCCAGTTCCTCCTCCAATGCATTTACATTCGGTCCCAAAGGCGCCACCCAGTTGGTATCAAAGGCTTCCTTAATATACTTTTGTTCCTCGCCATGCATGGTGGGACTGGATAAAAAAATACGCTTTTTGCTCACAGCTTTCCTTCCTTCCTGTATGATTACCAGTTTGAAACATAAATAACGGTTCTGTAGTCTTTCATGGTATCATGCATTTCTTTCACACTTTCAAATTTACCCGTATCCTCTACGGCCTTTCTGTAAACAGGGTTATGATAAATAATTCGTACCTGTTTTTTCCCTGCATGTTCCATAATGATTTTATCAATTACCGCCCGCATTACCTCTTCCCCAAAAGGGTTAAAAAAGAAAAAAGTATTGTATTCCCCGTATCCCGGATAGCAAAGGGCATCTGTCTCCACACACTTTATCCTGTCAGACAAATGTAAAATCCGGAAATTTCGGTTGGCAGTTTCTATCAATCCGGAATCTATGTCAATTCCGGTAATTTTACAAAACGGCTGTTTTGCCGCTTCCTTCAGTACCACTCCTTTGCCGCACCCCACATCCAGCAGGCTGTCACATTCCTGTATATTAAGATACCGGAATATCTCTGCCAGATGCTTCTCGTTTGTCTTACTGTAACCGTGCAAAACGCCTTTGGATTCCTCCGTCAGATGCATATCACGCATTGTGAAATCCAGACCCTTCGGTTTCTCATAAAAATAATACTGTATTCCGTATTTTATATATCTTTTAAACCTTCGCAGGTAAATGTCAATTTTTCCCTTCATCCGTCAGTTCACTCTTCCATTCACAATAAGTCGGGACAATTTCCTTAATTACTTTCCTGATGTCCTCATTTTCATTTCGGGAAATTTCCTCAAGCAATTTCAACTGCTTATAAAACTGTTCCTCATCTATCTCTATCGGCTTGCCGATATGAATCAGTTTATTCTCTGTGTCCTGCAATCCTTCTTCGTCCATCAGCAGTTCTTCATAAAGCTTTTCCCCGGGTCTGAGACCTGTGAACTCGATTTTAATATCCTCATCCACCTTGTAACCGGAAAGACGAATCAGGTTCTTCGCCAAATCCAGTATCCGCACCGGCGCTCCCATATCCAGCACAAAGATTTCCCCTCCCTTTGCATATGCACCTGCCTGCAGTACAAGGGAAACCGCTTCCGGTATGGTCATAAAGTAACGGATAATATCCGGATGGGTTACCGTAACAGGTCCCCCCAGCTCAATCTGACGTTTGAACAGCGGAATGACGCTTCCGTTGCTGCCAAGCACATTGCCAAACCGCACCGCTACAAACTCCGTATCATAATGCTTGTTAAAAATCTGGATAATCATTTCACAGATGCGCTTTGACGCCCCCATGATATTGGTGGGATTGACTGCCTTATCGGTGGAAATCAGCACAAACTTTTTCGCACCGTAAAATGCTGCTGCCTGCGCTGTCTTCCATGTCCCCATAACATTGTTTTTAATCGCCTCATTGGGGCTGTCTTCCATAAGCGGTACATGCTTGTGTGCCGCCGCATGATAAACAATATCGGGCTTGTACTTGTCAAAAATAGTATTTATCCGGTTGGTGTTTCGCACGGAAGCTATTAACACCACCAGTTCCAATTCAGGAAACTTCTGCTTCAGTTCCTGCTGAATGTCATAAGCGTTATTTTCATATATATCGACAATAATCAGTTTTGCGGGCTTGTGTCCGGCAATCTGGCGGCAGAGCTCACTGCCGATTGAACCTCCCCCGCCGGTGACAAGCACACACCTGTCCTTCACATATCCCACAATGGACTCCAGATTCACCACAATGGGGTCCCTGCCCAGCAAATCTTCCACTTCCACATCTTTCAGCTGACTTACATTCACTTCCCCGTTTACCAGCTGATACATGCCGGGAAGCGTCCGCAGTTTACAGTTTGTGTTTTTACAGATTTCGATAATGCTGCTGATAACGGATTTCGGCACGGAAGGCATTGCGATAAATATTTCGTCTATGGAATAGGTGTCCGCTGCCTCCCTTATCTTTTCCCTGCCGCCGATTACCTTGATGCCCTGTATATACTTTCCTCTTTTATTTGTATCATCATCAATGATGCAGCGTATGGCCATATGCGTATACTTGCTGCTGATAATATCCTTAATTATCAGGTTGGCTGCCTCACCGGCTCCGATAATCATGATATTGATGCTTTTCTCCCGGTTTCTCTGCCTCTGCTTCAATCCCCTGAAAAAGCGGTAGCTGAACCGGCTGATAAAGGTAAAAGCAATCAGCAGAAACACAAAAAGGAAATAATAACTGCGGGGTACCCTTTTTCCGGCTATCATCAGCCCGATTCCGTTTACCACTGCCGTAACGCCGCTGGCCGCCACAATATTCTGCATTTCATTTGCACCTGCAAATGCCCATAAACTGTCATAAAGTTTCAGCAGCGAAAATACGACAAGCATAATCAAAACCGTAATCGGCAGAAAAGAATAAACCGACTGCAGGTATTCCCTCTCAATTTCCGAATAAACAAACTCATAGCGAATCAGCAATGCCAGCACGGAAGATGCCGTTATTGCAAGTATATCATAAATTATGAGGAATATTTTTCTATACAATAATGCTGTATTTACCGTCCTCTTCATATCGTCCTCTCTATTCCTGTTCCTTTTGCCTTCGTTTTTTTGCTTCTGCGGGAATCATCAGTATCAATACCAGATAAAATGCAAAACCCGTGGGAATATACGGAAGATATACCCACTCAACCAGCCCGCAGATACCAAAGACCCCCAGTACCCCAAACGGAATCAGGGCCGTTTCTTCCCCTTTGTGGCACAGAAAATAATAGATACTCCTAATACCGGCAAAAACAAAAAATACGAGAAAGGCAATGCCCGCTCCGATTCCAAAATCGTATGCCACCTGTATAAATACATTATGGGCATGGTCAATTGCTTTTCCGTTTTTGTCCATGATACCGACGGCTTCGTGCCCTTTCCAGTCCAGCTGGTCAAGGTAAAGCTTATAGATGTCCAGTCTGCCATTACTGTAATCCACCGGCGTGGGATTCTCCGTTTCAGAAACCGCCGGTAAATCATTTTGTGCCTCTTCCGCTTCATTGCGGATGGACGAAACATTCTTCGTGCTTACCCTGTTAACAGCAATTTCCAGATATCGTTCCAAGGTGATATATCTTCGCGAATCCCACTCTTCTCCCGGAAGTATCGTATCCTCAAACAACTCTATTTCATACACAAACGGTTTTCCCACTACTGCCGGCACTATCCTGCACGCCGCAAAAACCATGGGAAAGAAACATATTGTCAGGCACATAAACAAAAGAAATCTTTTTATGCTGCCCCAAAAACCATCCTTAAATTCCATTACGGATGTAACAATATACAGTAGCGGACAAAGAATGAGCGCTGCCAGCAATCCGGTTCTTGACGCAGTCAGAAGCAGAAATGCCGTCGCCAGCCCCACTATCCATATCTCTTTCCATGTCTCTTTGATACACCCCTTTTCCCGGTATACGGAAAGAAGGCGTATGAGTGCCAGCACCAGCACAAAGACAAGATACACTGCCGTTATGGTAACCGTGTGGAAAATACCCGGATACCTCGTATATCGAAAATAATGGAAAGGACGGTAAAGCAGCGCATAGATACTGCTCCCGATAAAATGCAGGAACACACCGTTGGAAAACTCATGCAGATACTTGGAATCCTTCTCCCTGCAAATGACCTGTAAAGCAAAAATGCCTCCCAGAACCAGAACATCCACCGGCCATTGACGTTTATACCCGCTTCTGACCAGTTCCGCAATCAGCAGAAACAACGCTGCCGTATAAATTAAGGATACCCTTTTCTTTCCCTTTTGAAACAGCGCCCTTAAGGTATTGAGCGCAATAAATCCCCATAAAATGCCATACCGGGCAATTCCTCTGATAATAATGCTGTTCTCCGACTGTCCGCCGTTCTGTGAACAAACCCAGGCATAATAACAGGCAGCCAAAACAACATAGACAGGAGTTGACCAGTGAAACAGGTCCTTTTTCTTATACCCGAATATAATGGCGGCAGCAAAACTGGCAAGGGCCATATTGACACCCAGCTTCTGCTGGTACATATTGAGAGCGTTCAGATAACGGACTCCTCCCAGTACCACACCCGCGAAAGCAACGGAAGAAAGCAGACCCGGAAGCCTGTCCAGAACATCCTTGCGCCGTATCCAAACGTCCGGCTGCTCTTTTCGCCTGAATAAAAGCCCATAGAGTGAAAATCCCAGAAACAGGAAAATGCCTGCTTCATAAAATACGATATCAAAAGGATTGGAAGTAAACCTCTTTAACGGAAAAACATTCCATGCCGCCCAAAGCGCTGCGCCTGCCGCCAGAATACCGGTTCCCAGACGAATGCCAAAATCCAGCCGCACTTTCACTTCTGACTTCCTGAAAAGCCACCCTGCAAGAAAAATAAGCGCTCCTCCCACTGCAAACACAATGGCTGCAATCAACAGATATTGCATTTTTGTAAAGAGAGCCTTATATTCGTAACAGACATCCACATTTCCTTCATCTGCCATCGAGAGCACCAGTTCCGCCCCCGGATTTTCTATGGTAAAATAATATTTTTTCCCTATCTCCAGTTCACTGCCTATCCTGATACGGCAGTCGCCCGGCACGGAAAGTTCCTTTAACAAAAAGGACCTTTCCTCCAGTTTATTCATCTTTTCATCAAACAGACGAAAAACAAGGCGGCCCTCCTCCATGCCCGTCAAATCTTCATTGTAAATATAAAAACTGATATAGGTAAGCCCATACTGTTCGGGAACAAACTCCTGCATAACGGTGCCTTCATTCTGCACAAGCCTGTCCGAAAGCGGGTCTGTCACGCCTACGGACTGCCACGGTCTAATCAGCTTTAATGGCCATACAAGGGCAATTGCCACAATCATAAAAAAAACCACCATGGATTGTACAGCCCGTTTAAGTGATATATCCACCTGCACTTGTTTCCTCCCGCTTCCTTTCCAAATTTCTGTCATGCCACTTTTCCATATCTTGGATTAGTATAGCACAGTTGACATTTCTTTACAACAAATTGTCTTTTAAGATTCCTTAAGACACAACATTTGACTATTCTCCCATGCATTGTTTATAATAGGGATAAGAAAAAAACAAGGAGAAACTAAATGGAAAAATCGTCAAATTTCTTTCTGATACACAATTTTAACACCGTACCCGACGAGCTGCTCGCGCTTTGCAGCGATTACCTGATTTACGACTGCTCCACGGACACGGACACAAAACAGAAACTGCATGACAGGAATCTCTCTGTGAAGGATGTAGCAAATACAGGTCACAATATCACTACTTATTTTTCCTTTTTTGATGAATACTATGACAATCTTCCCGAAGTTATCTGCCTGTTGAAAGGAAACATGATTGGACGTCACTGCTCCATGGAGTTTTTCAGACAGGTCATGGATAATAAGTCCTTTACTTTTCTGTATGACGAAAAACAGTATTGGGATAAATTTGCAAAATTTGACGGAGAAAACCAAAAGAACGAAGCCGGAAACACTTTTCTGGCCATGGAAAACGTATATGTGGAAAAAAACACATCCTGGTATGTCGAATCCCCTAACCATCCCAAAAAGTATTTTAATGATGTGGACGATTTGTTGCGGTTTATCTATAAGAAACCAATGATTCCCCAGTACTTCATGTTTTCTCCCGGCGCCTGTTACATCATCAGAAGGGAACAGGTACTTAGCCACAGCAGGGAATTTTACCGCAATTTAAATAAACTCATGAATTATGGCATGAATCCGGGCTTTCCCTCCGAAGCGCATCAGGTGGAACGGATTCTGCCGATTCTGTTTACTTCCCTTAGTGAAACCAACGAATGGATGGATGACGAAATAGCCTTTGAAAATAAACTCCCCGAATGCAGCGCGTACATCCAATACAAATATGACAACAGACCAAGGAAATTTAAAAAATTAAGAAAACTGTTGGGACTTATCTAAACCGTAAAAACAAAAACGGGCGGTTATCTGTCACCGCCCGTTATATTCAGATTGACGCCGTTCATATAGCCGCTTCCTTCCGAAAGCAAAAAGTGAATGGCCGGCACCACTTCTTCCAGCTTGACATTCCGTTTCAATATGCTGGATTCCCTGTTCATTTCCACAATTTTTTCGTCAATGTCCTCCAAAAATTTGGTTTCCATCATATTTGGGGAAATGCCGTTGATATTGATGCCCTTTCCGGCATATTCCACTGCCATGCTTTTCATCAGACCAAGTAAAGCATATTTTGCCATAGTGTAACGGGACATGAATCTGGGAGGCATGCCGATGGTACAGGAAGACAGCATCACCACTACCTTACCCCTTCCTCTTTTTGCCATTTTTCCGAAAAATGCCTTCCCGATTTCTCCCAGGGAAAGCGCCTGAACCTTGATTTCCCGCAAAGCGTCTTCCCAGTCAAACTGTCTGACACGTGTATACTTCAACCGCGGGGCAGGTAGATGAATGATGTAATCCGGACATTCACAATGCCCCATCGCCTGTTCCAGAAGCCCCTTCACGCCTTCCGGCTGCGATAAATCCGCCTGCATGGGCAAAATGGACAGTGCCTCCGATTGCGCAGCCATGGAACGCAGCGCCTCCTCATGTGAGGAGTAATGTGCAAGCACCACCGCCTTTTCTTTGTTTTTCAGACTCTTTTCTTCCAGACTCCTGATAAAAGCCAAACCCACATCCGAGGACGCGCCTGTAATCAAATATACTTTATTTTCCATCCGGTAACACTCCTATCTGCATACTTCCCCTTAACACTTTCTCGTCTTCCTGATTCGTAATCACTACCTTGAGCGTAATTACGGAAAATGTTTCATTTTTTTCCTTCACCGTTCCCCGTACCGTCAACACATCCCCCACAAAAACCGGTTTCACAAACTTTGTTTCCACGCTGTGAATCAGGCTTTTCTCTCCCGGTATATAAACGCCTGCAAGGGTAGATAAAAAGGAAGCCGTCAGCATACCGTACGCAACACAGTCCTTATAACCTTTGTTTCTGGCAAATTCTTCATCCGTATGCAAAGGATTGACATCTCCCGTTATCTGCCTGAACTTTTCCACCATTTGGAAAGTTACCTCCACACAAAAGGCTTCTTCCATGCCGACTGCAATGTCTTCAAAACTATAATGGTTCACTCTTTCCCCTCCTCATCCTTTTGGGCGCCCTCTATATTTCCTTCCACAATTTCCATTCCCTCCTTACAGCATTCCTGCCAGTATTCATAGGCAGTCTGCCAGGAATCGTACTTTTCATCCCCTCTCTTGTCCTCAAAATTGTAGTACTCCGCAAGATAATGTCCCAGAAACTCCGTACACTTTTGAGCCCCCAGTATATTGGTATGGCCTCCTCCGTCATAAAAATCCGTTGCAAAATCCAGGCCAAGCTCTTCATAATAATCATTGAGGTTTAAGTACCGATACCCGTATTGTACAATAATTTCTTCCATATAATTATACTTTTTCTGCATTTCTTCATCCATTTTCATGGGAGATACCAAAAAAAGGGCATTCAAATCGTTTTCCTTTAAATACTCTAACAGCCGGCAGAGCATTTCCTCCTGTTCCGCCGGAATCTGCATGGTCCCCGCAAGGCGGCTGTAATCTTTGCCTTCCCCTGCAACTACATCCGTGTTGAGTTCAAAACCCTTCAGGGGATGCTTTCGTTCATATAAAAAAGAGGTATACTGGTCCGGAAGAATGATGGTTTTCCAGTTGGAATGATACTTAAAAATATCAAAATAATAGGTGTATCTTTCCGACACTTCCGGCACCATGTCATTAATCAGGTTTATCCTGTTTAAGGAATACTTCAGGTTATCCGTAACGCCCCGCGTATACGCCATATTTTCCGTCATCATGCTTTCTTCATAGGCATACTGGCGCAGTTCAAAGATAAACAATCCGGGGGACTGGGTTTTTAATGCCTCCTCCACCAGATAGACCGCCGCCCGCGGCCGCTGCTGGTTTGTTGACAGCGGATAACAGGTGATTCCATGCTCTCCCCAAATCTTTGGCGCAATATAGTAAGGATATACGGGGCTTGAACCTATCATTATCACATCTATCGTGTCTTTGGGCTCGGCATAAAATCCCACAAAAATCTCTTTAATTGTACCGTTTGTACGCAGCATGTAAGTAACGGAGCGAAGCAGAAAAAGAAATATCAGCACAAATGCAACGGCTTTCAGCGCCTGTCTTTTATTCATGGCTATCCTCCTAAAATCCTTGATAAATAAATTCTGCCGCACTGTATCCCGGTCCGTAATACCCTAATAATATCACATAGAATAACAAAGCATACAGTACTATCCAACGTACTGCAATGTTTTTCCCCGCCAGTCTGTCCCTTACGGAACCTTTCTGCTGTAAAACGGAAACAGCAAGCAGAAGAAGCAGGGATACCACTGCTATAACAAATTCTACCGGGTCAAGACCAAGCTGAAGCAAAGCTCCGTTCCAAAACACCTGGGGATTCCAAGTGGTAAACATTTTCCGGTACATATCGCATGCCGTGAAAAAACAGGCAGAGCGGAAAAAGAGAAAGCCTCCGCAGACCAAAAGAAAAGTCCTCACCTGCTGAAAAATACCAAAAACCCTGCCGTCCTTTTTTACCTTAAACACCGCATACAGCTTATTCCACAAGGGCTGCCCGATTTCTCCAAGAACGATATAACTCCAATGCAGAATGCCGGAACCGACAATAAGCTTCCATGACCCGCCATGCCACATGCCAACCGCAAACCACAATACAAACATTGCCCCATAGGCAGCCATTTTCTTACCGGCCTTTTTGCCGAAACGTTTCTTTAATGCCGCCTGCATATCCGAAAACCTGCGGGTGCGCTGCAAGGGGAAAAAAAGGTAATCCTTCATCCAGACTCCAAGCGTAATGTGCCATCTCCGCCAAAACTCCTGAATCGAGCGCGAAAAAAAAGGTGTGGAAAAGTTTTCCGCTATCCTGATGCCAAAGGTTTCCGAAATACCGATTACAATGTCTATTCCGCCGGAAAAATCAGCATACAATTGAAAAGCAAAGCAGACTGTAGCTATAAAAATGTAAGCGCCGGGATATGACGCATAATCGCCGTAAACCGTATTGACAATTACTGCCATCCTCTCCGCAATCACCAGTTTTTTGAAAAATCCCCAAAGTATCCTCTGCAATCCGTAAGTGACCTGTTTATAATCCAGCTTATGCCCTTCATACAACTGCCCTTCCACATCCCGGTAACGCAGGATGGGACCGGAAATAACCACCGGAAAATAAAATCCGAACAGGGCAAATTTTAAAAAGTTGTGCTGCGCCCTTCCGATTTCATAATAGACATCAAACAAATACCCCAACAGGGCAAGCGTATAAAAAGAAATCCCCAAAGGCACCAGAAAATGCAGTTCAGGCAGACTGCCCGGCAAAAAAGGAATGCGCGCTGCAAGTCCGTTGTATGTATACGCCCCAAAATTACTATATTTTAACACAATCAGCAGTACAAGGCAGAAAAGGACAACAAAAGAAAGAACCCTTTTTCGTTTCACAGGTTCTTTCGTCTTTTCAATGCACAACGCCCCGATAAACACTGCCGTTACAGACACCGCCGGATATGCAATCAGCCAAAGTTCTCCTGCCGTCAGGAAATAAAGGATGCTTGCCGCCAGCAAAAGCATCCACTGCGCCTTCTTTGGAATCAGATAATACAAAAACAGAACCACGGCATAAAAGCAAAGAAAGGCAAACGATGTAATATTCATCTTTTTCTCCATTCCGAAGCATTTTTGCTACAGTGTATCATTGATTGCCCGCTAAAATGATGTCTGCCATCTCTCCCACATT
This sequence comes from uncultured Lachnospiraceae bacterium, assembly GCA_910577105.1. Lineage (GTDB taxonomy): Bacteria > Bacillota > Clostridia > Lachnospirales > Lachnospiraceae > Acetatifactor. The sequence continues at coordinate 54,430 of CAJTMB010000001.1, forward strand.
TTTCATGGTCACAACCTGGCCCATGGTAAACTTAATGCCAAATTCCTGCTCCACTGCGGATACCAGATTGATATGCTCCAGAGAATCCCAATCCTCTATATCAGCGGAAGTAGTCTCATCGTTCACCGTGATTTCATCGTCGTCAAAAACCTCCCGGAACACATTGTTTAACCGTTCAAATAATTCTTCTCTTGTCATACCTTAACCACCTTTATCACATAATTTTTATCTATATAGTCCTTCACCTGACAGCTCCACACCGTATTACCCCGGTCATCCTGTTTCTCTTGCACAAAACCCTGCCATTCATAAAACTTCTCTACCATTTTGTTCTTCGCCGTGGGGTAGTAATACCCTTTGATTTCTTTGCAGCCTGCCTTTTTTGCTTCCGAGACCAGCGTGTCCATCATGGCAAACTCCATGTCGCGCTTTAATACCCTGCAGCTCATCAGCCAAAGCTCCACATGCAGGACGTCCCCATCCTTCTTTGCAATCACCACGGATACCACGCCGTTATCTCCGAACTTATCCGCCAGCCTGCCGTACAGGGTAATATACCTGTCATCTGCCGCCGTCTTCTCAATTTCTGCCTGCGTATATCTTCTGGTCGTCAAATTAAACTGGTTGCTCTTATTGGTAAGCTGTGCAATCCTTGCCATATACATCGGCTCAAACGCCTTTATGGTTCCCACCATTTCAAGTGACTTTAAATATTCCCGATAGTCCCCGAACTGCGCCTGCTCCTTCTGTCTTTCCAGATTGGCCTTATACATGTCACTGCGCTTTTTGTCATCCTCGGAAAGGTTTGTCACCTCAAAGAAACCGGAACGGTCCAAAATACGGATATACTGCTCGGGACTTCCTATTTCCGGCACAGCCACGCCGTCAAGCTGCGTACGGATAATTTCCCTCTCTGCCGGATTGTCATCCACAAAAACAAGACTGTCCTGCATAATATTCAACCCGGAAGCTATTTCCGCCACATTCCGGCTCTTGGGCTCCCAATTTGCCTTGATTAACACAAAGTCTTCCGGTTTCAAAACTCCATCCGGATGATTCAGCCCCGCCAGGGCATTTTCCTCCTCATTTTTGGAACTGACATTCAGCATCACGCCGATATCCTTCTGCTGTTTCACATATGCCTGAAACTCTGCATACACCTGTCCCATGGAAGTCTCCTGTCCGATTTCAAGGTTCTCTACGCCGTCATCCCCTACAATACCGCCCCACAGCGTATTGTCCAAATCCAGGACCAGCGCCTTTTTGTTTTTTCCATAGATTGACTTGATGATATTGGCTATATTGAAACTTAAGGACGGAATTGCAGGCAGGCATAAAGCATATTTATACATATGCCAGTAAAAAGGGTCTCCCCATTTGTCCAGTCCGTAACAGGAAGCAAGATAGTTTAAGTCATTGATATAAAAGTTCCTGTTCTCCCTGGCATACCGGTAAAACAATTCGTTCAACCGGTTTAAAAAGGAAATTCTGCCATGTAAATCGGAAGCTTCTTTATTGCCCAGCAGCCTGTAAAAGGGCGGTTCAAAATTATTCTGGATAATGGGGCAGCGGTACGTTTCCCGCAACTTGTCCCACATCACCTGAAAATGTTCAAAATTCTTTAAAAGAAGCGCGTCTATCTCTTCTTCAGAATCAGCCAATGTCGGATATTCTAAAATATTACGGCTGCTTGTATGGATATAGACCACATCCGGCCCAAACTGCTCCAACTCCTCATTTTCAAACATGGCGTCCTGCCAGTACCGGGCGTATTCCGACTCATAAAAAACGGGTTCCATTCCGTAGTGGAGTAAAAACAACTCCAGTATCTTCACAATATCGTGGGTCGTGCTTCCTCCCAGAACAGCAATCTTTTTTACAATCCGTTTGCTGCCATCTGTGAGAAGCGCCTTTTTTATGCTTTTTGCCTTTTTCAGAATATATTCCCCGTCAAAGGGATATTCCAGTTCCTTCATTTCATTCTCCTCTGTCTTCTGCCAAAGACTGCCAGCTTTTTCTATGGCGCCTGATATAGATAATATATCTCAAAATTCACATTGTCAAATCCATACTGCCCGTAATTGATAAATTGGATGCCTTCCTCTTCCAGCTTTTTTGTATCTACCGAATGATAGACATCCAGATACCAGATTTCTTTATAATCCCCTCCATAGATATCCGGCCTTTTCTCCAGCCTGTCGGGAAAATAATAGGGAATCACTGTGTCAAGGCTTGACGCGTCTGATATAACAATGGCATTTTCACCAATATGCTCTTCGGCAAATTTAAGGGTCTCGTCTGTCAATGTTACATATTCTTCCCGCCATACTTTCGGATATACGCTAAGTCCCGTAACAAGGAAAAGCACACAGGGAAATATAAGCAGCCACTTGTTTACATATTTACACATGGCGCTCATGCCCAGAATTGTCAGACACAGCGGAATCATCAGATACCTTGAAATTAATATCGGATAGCCGAGCGTTCCGTAAACCAGTCCGAAAATCAGTACAAACCATATTACAGACATACAGGAAAGCGCCCAGTAGGTTTTTGCATCCCTTTTTTTCCAAAGCAGAAACAGGACAGCCACAAAAACAAGTATCAGAAAAACAAGATAGATATGTTCCGAATATGGTATGCTTGTCCTAAAAAGGTCTCTTATCAGTCCCAATCTCGATGATGGCATGGTTATCCAGCTGGCGCCTCCCATACTGACCTGATGAAGGGCCGACGGCAGCCAGGGAAGGTATCCAATCACCGTAGCAACCGAGCAAATCCCCCATCCCCCAACCTTTTTCCAACTGCGGGTAAATAAAAAAAACAACAGCAGGGCGGCATACAGAAAAAACATCGTCATCAATGCAAAATAATGGGTATAAGCCGCCATCAGACTGAATACCGTAAACAGCACCCAGTTTTTGCGCCGCAAATCCGCCCGAAGCAGATAGAACATCTGCACAGCAGCCAGCAGGACAAAATAAAATGCCCATGTATACATTCTGACTTCAACCGTCTTTTTCAACATCATGGGAGAAAACAGGATAAACAAATCAAAGAAAACCATCGCTTTTCTTCCAAACTGCTTTCTCACAAAGGTAGCGCCCAGAACAAGAATCAATATGACGGGCAATACGGAAAGCAACTTTGCCGCCAACAGGCTATGCCCCGTCAACATCAGAACCAAACGCAGCATCAGATAGTAGAGCGGCGGATGTACGTCTCCTATCATCCTCCTCATCATTTCTCCAAACGGCATCCTTGACCACCAAAGGCCGTAAGCTTCATCAAGCCATACACTGTTATTAAAGGCAAGCGAAACAGGAATGACTGCCAAAGCTGCAACAAATAGTATTGTAATGATTTTCTCATGTTTTTCCAAAAAATGCCGCATTCCTATACCTCCGCATAACTGTCAGTCCTTATCCGCCTTCACATTTAAGGTTTCCTTCACCACATACTGCGGTGAATGGTTCATGCAGACATAAATCCTGCCAATATATTCCCCGATTAACCCCAGCATCAGCATCAGCATTCCGCCGATAAACATAACTGCCGACATCAGGGAACTGAAACCTAACGGCACCAGCGGATTGACAAATTTTTTTATTACCGTGTATATGGCATAGGCAAAACCAAGCAGAGCACAAAAGGCGCCGATTATGGTTGCAATTCTAAGGGGCTTTACGGAAAAGGAGGTAAACCCGTTCACCCACAGGCTTATCAATTTACCCAGCGTATAGCCGGAAGTCCCGATTTCCCGCTCCCGGTGCGTCACCGTCACATTGGTAATGTTTTTCGTTGTGCGCAGTACCAGGCCAATCACATAAGGATACGCATTTTCATACCGGACTACTTCTTCTATCACAAAACGCCTTGCCGCGAAATAACTGGATACATAAAGCTTTTTGGGTTTTCCCAGCATAACCCTTGTCATCAGTTCATTGAGTTTGCTTCCGAAATTACGGAACCACGAGTGCTGCTTGTGTTCATATTTGGCATAGACCACATCCGCTCCTGCCTCCAGCCCGGCAATCAATTTTCCCGCCTCATTTGCCGGCGTCTGCCCATCATCGTCGAGACACACGACAATGTCTCCCTTCACATAACGGAATCCTGCCATCAATGCCGCATGCTGTCCGAAATTCCTTGCAAGATTGATGCCTTTTATTCTGGGATTTTCCTCACATAACTGCCTGATAACCGAATATGTTTCGTCCGGCGAGCAGTCGTTTACCAAAATTACCTCATACTCATATCCTGCAATATCCGTCATGGCACCCGTTAACTCTTCCACTACACCTTTTATAGTCTGCGATGACCTATAACAGGGAATTACAAAACTAATGAGCTGTCCCATTCACTTTCTCCTTTCGCTGTTAATTCTGACCCTATTCTTTTGTAACCTTATAAACTCCCAAAAATTCCACATCATCCGTCAAGATGCTGTCAATCTTTAACATGGATACCGTTATGCCCTTATCTGCATAGTAACCTGTAAGCCAGTTCCAATCTTCACCCTTATTGATGATATATACATTGGGGGCTTCCAAAAGAGCCTGTTCCATAGTCGCCATTCCATAATAGCGGTATTTCTCTTCTGTCAAGGGACTTTTGGAAATCCACCCTCCCATAATGTCATAATTTTGTATCGAATTGTCAACATTGACAAACATTTTATCCGTATATTTTGACCATGAGTATACATCCATAAAATAAAAGCAGTCCCCATTGTCATTTAAATATGCCTGTAAAGCTTCCCACTCTTTGTACACAGACTCCTTTCTGACATATTCCTCCATGCTTTTCTCCACGCTTCCCTGTATAAGAAAAAGGCACAACGCCAGAAGAACTCCCGTGATTCCTGCCTTCAGGTAAGAAAAAACCTTTCCTGTGTTTTTGCATTCCACCAAGAGAAAAGCAATCAGAATAGTAAACTCCATCAAATATAAGGGATGGGTAATCCGCTCCAGAACCCGTCCCCTGTAAAAGACAAACATCCAAAGCCCCGTGCGTACGACTGCCAGACATGCAAGTTCCCAGATAAACCGCAGATGCCTGTTTCCCATGGTATAGGCAAAAACCATAATATATAAGATAATCACAAACAAATTCCATGGAAAATCCGCTCTGTGTAAAGTTCTGTATACATAGTTAGCAAATGCCTGCTTCAGGGTTTCTGCAATTGAAACCTGCTCCTTTCGGCGCTCATTGGCATTTTCATTAATCTTGTCCAATATACCTGCGTCGATTGTCTCATCCAGTCCAAAATTATAATTTTCTATCAGCATCTGACTGTTTGCCGTCATGCCGATACTGTCATAAAACGCTTCATTCCCCTCATATCCGGGATGCCACTTCCACAGAAAATCATACAACTGCGTCCGGCTGTCAAAAAAATGATTGAACTGCTGCCAGTCTTCCCCTGCATGTGCTGCCATATGAACCCCCTGGCTCAAGAGCATTCCGGCTAAAATCCCCCCTAATACAGAAAAGTACTTTGCCGCATTTTCCTTTGTAAAAAAAGGCTTTTCACAAGCCCATCGGCACAGTCCCGTTACACAGATAAGCGGCAGCAGTAAGAGCAGCATTTCCGTACGCATCTGGAATGCCACCACTGCAAGAACGATACTCCCTATGTTACGGCAAAAAAAATCTTTTACCGTCCCCGATGAATCCGCAGTGTAAAACAGGAATGCCGCCGTCGAAGCAAGAATCGCACTGGTTACCGTATATTGTACGAAAACCAGTTCATACAGCAATAATGTCACAATCAGTCCCGTCTCAAGCACGACTGCCACAGCCTTTGTCCATGTTTTGTGAAAAAAAGACAGCAGGCGTTTCGTGAAAAGAAAAATACATCCAAAATGGCATACACACAGAAATATACCATACCAGGGAAGGTTTCTCGCCACACGGTACAATATGCTAATCAGCCAGCCTAACGGAAAAAGCATCTGGATATTCCTGCCCTCGGGTACTCCGGTGTAGGCGCCCGACAGAATATCTTTCATCACCAAGTCATCATTTATCGCATAATAGTAATCAAAAAAAATGCTGATTCCCGCGCACAGAAAAACCGCCAGTCCCAATGCCCATATGCAGTTTTCTTCTTGTTTTAATTTCTTTATTATATTTTTTATCATTTTTAACCCTGCATCATTCTCTGTTTACTTTCTGCAGTTTGCCACTATCTTTTTAACCGCGCTGATAACATTCTCCACGTCCTCATCCGTCATGGCATAATACAACGGCAGGCTCATCATCTCCTCATAAAGTTTTTCCGCTTTCGGACAGATACCTTTTCCGTACCCCAGCTTTTCATAATAGGGATGATAATACACAGGAATATAATGCACATTGCAGCAGATATTTTCCGCCGCCATATAATCAAAAAATGCTCTCCTGTCAATTGTCAGCATTTCCGGTTTGATACGAAGGATATACAAATGTCTTGTGGTATCCGACTCCGGTATTTCCTCCTGTACCGCAAGTTCATGCATTTTGGAAAACGCCTCGTTATAGCGTGCGACAATCTGTTTCCTTCTTTCGCTGAACCTGTCCAGCTTGTCAAGCTGACTCAAAATCAGGGCGGCCTGTATGTCCGTAATACGGTAATTCATGCCAAGCGCCACCTGTTCATAGTACCACGGACCCTCCGGCTTCTTTTCCATAAAGGAAACATCCTTTGTAATACCGTGTGTCCTGTAAAGCAACAGCTTTTTGTAATACGCTTCCTCATTGGTAAGAACCGCGCCGCCTTCCCCGCCCGTTACCGTCTTGACGGGATGAAAACTGAAAGTAGTCATGTCCGCTATGGAGCCTATGGGGCGACCCGCATATTTGGTGCCGATGGAATGTGCCGCGTCCTCTATCAGTACCGCACCCTTTTCTCTGCAAAGTTTCATCAGCGGGTCAAGTTCCACTGCCTGTCCCGTGTAATCCACCGCCACAACGGCCTTCGTCTTCTCCGTCATTTTTTCCGACACACTCGCCGGGTCAATATTGTAGGTTCTTTCATTAATGTCGGCAAAAACCGGCTTTGCCCCGCAGTACAGGGCGCAATTGGCTGACGCTGCGAAGGTAATCGGCGTGGTAATCACCTCGTCGCCTTCTGACACGCCTGCCGCCTGACACGCTATATGAAGGGCCGCCGTGCCGCTGTTTACTGCCACCGCATACTTTGCCCCGGTAATTTCACACAGACACTTTTCCAGCTCCGCTATCTTTGGCCCGCATGTCAGCGCATCATCCTTCAGCATGCCTGCAACTGCTGCCACATCCGCATCATCAATGTACTGGTGTCCGTAATATATTTTTGTATCCCTGACGGGAGTGCCGCCAAAAAAAGCCAGTTTTTCCATAATGAACCCTCGCTTTACCGTTAGAATAAAAATTCAACCAAATTATACCATAGGAATTGTAACATGTCTAATTTCTTTACAAAGAAGTGGATTTCCCGGTTTCCGACATATTTATCAGTTTCTCTGCTATCCTTTCCGCTCCCGCGCCGTCAACAAGCATCTTTTCACGCCGGCTGTACATTTGCCGCAGACAGGATTCTTTCAGATGCCGGATAGCCTCCACGATACGGACCGGCATCTGCTTTCCCTCTTTCAAATAATCCCCCCCATAACATACCAGTTCCTTTTCCCTAAAAGCTTCCACTGTTTTTTCCTGATTGTCCACAAAAGAAAAGCAGATAACCGGCACACCCACGGCACAGAGTTCATACATGGTGGAGCCCCCGGCCGTAACGGCAATATCACATTTTTCCATCAGTTCCGCCATGTTGCCCACATTCCGGTAAAGATACACATTGGGATGCTTATCCGCCATTTTTTGCAGTTCTTCATGGTTTACATTGAACGCGCCGCTGATTACATGGTATTCCAGTTTCCCTGCACAGACATCCGCCAGCGCATATTTCAGTATCTGTCCTGCCAGATTGTACTTATCGCTGCCGCCGGTGGTAATCAGTACTTTTTCCGCCTTCTCCCTAACCGAATATGAAACATCCCTAAATTCTTCCCGCAAAGGCACATAATCGCATCCCAGCAAAAATTCCCTGTTTCGCGGCAGCGCCTTTTCCTTGTAAGGAAGCTGTTCCCCATATATATTGTAATTGATTACCACATCCACAGGATACGGAAATGAAAATGTATCATCCACATAAGCAGTCTTCGTATATTTTCCAACCTGCTCCAGATAATACGGCGTCACAAAATAACTGTCCGTCAAAAGCAAATCCGGTCTTTTTTCTTCCAGCATGGGAAGCAGGATTGTAAGCTCCTCCTCCATCCTGCGATAATCAGTGTGCAGCACCGTATATGCCAGCCCTCTTGCCACAAGCAATCCTGCCGCCTCATCATCCGCCAGTACAAAGCAAACCTCCTGCCCGCGCTCCTGCAATGCCAGCGCAATGGACAGGCAGCGCATGACATGTCCCGTTCCGATTTCCTTACCTGCGTCAGCCCTAATCCAAATCATTCTTTCTCACCCTGCTTTCGGCATCCATTCTGCCCTTTTTCTTATTTACGGCAGTCTTTTGGCATAACAGAAAACATTATCCTTTTTAGCCTTTTCATACCCCAATTCCTCAAATATTCTCCATGAAGCCTCATTTTCCTGCTTGACTTTTGCGCGCAGTATTTTAACGTCAGGAAACTTTTCCAGAACCAGCCTCTCTCCGGCGCGGATAATCTCCCGTCCATACCCGCGGTGTCTTTCCTTTTTGTCAATGCTGTAGCTGATTTCTGCCTCTGTGCCGGACAAGTCCAGCCGCAGCATTCCCACGGGAACCTCCTTATGAAAGCACAGATAAAGTTTTCTGTCCTCCCTGCAAAGGCTGTTTTGTACCCATTCCTCGTGTACCTCCCACGGAATTTTCTCCGTGGAAAAAGACTGCCTTCTGGTTTCCTCCTCGTTAGCCCATGCAAACAAAAGCTCCGCGTCCTCTTTCCGGGCCGGAACCAAAGTCAGGTAATCCGCGACCATCCCCGCCTCAAGCGGCGTTCCCCTCTCTATATCCGTAAGGCATTTCTTTCCCAGGACATTGTCATACTCCCTGGAATGCAACCCGTAGCCCGGACGGATAACCCGGATATTTTCTTCCGTAAAAACATCCCCCTTTTTCATATTCTCCACAACAAAAAGGGACTTACGGAAAACGATGTTCGTCTTTTCCTGTTCCGTCATCCCGTAATGCACACGGCCAATCGCCTTTTCGGCCTGTCTGACGTCACGCACCATGGCAGCAAACTCCTTAGGCTCCATGGAAAAAGAAGAATCCGGGTTTTCTATGTCCCTGCCAAGACAGATATGCTTTTCTATGACGGAAGCGCCTAAAGCAACTGCTGTGACAACGGCAGTGCTGCCCATGGAGTGGTCCGACAGTCCCACCGGGACATCAAACCGTTTTTCCATGTCCTGCATGGTGGCAAGGCACATTTCATCCGTGACCGCCGGATATGCGCTTGCGCAGCGCAGCAGCGCAAAATTGTGGTTTCCCGTGCTACGAATGGTTTCCACCGCCTCTTCTATTTCCGCAAGGTTGGACATACCTGTGGAAAGAATGATGGGCTTTCCTGTCTGCGCCGTATAGCGGAGCAAAGGCAGGTCAACCAGTTCAAAAGACGCTATCTTATAAAACTCCACCCCGATTCCTTCCAGAAAGTCCACCGCCGTCTTATCAAAAGGCGCCGAGAAAAAATCGATGCCGAGCCTGTCCGCTTCCTCCTTCAGTTCCTTCTGCCACTCCCAGGGGGTATACGCTTTCCCGTACAGGGAGTATAAGTTCTCCCCCTCCCACGTCCCGTCTTCCACCTGAAAATACCGGTTATGGCAGTCTATCGTAATCGTGTCCGGCGTGTACGTCTGTATCTTGATACAGTCCGCCCCGCACTCCTTTGCCACACGGATAATCTCCTTCGCCCGCTCTATGCTGCCGGCATGATTGCCGGACATTTCCGCGATAATATAAGCCGGCTGCCCCTCCCCTATCCACCTGTCTTTTATTTTTATACGACTCATACCGTTGTCTCCTTTTTTACCGCCCTGTACTTAGCCTCCGCAACCTTCCAGTCCTCCTCGGTATCAATGTCCTGTACCTCGGACTCCGGCAGTTCCATCGGCACCGTCTTTTCCATCACCAGCCTTTTCTGCTCCAGAAAACTCTTTGTCCTCACACAGTAAAACTGCCCTGCGTCGTGATAAAAAGGCTCCAAATCCTGAGAGCGGGTAAGCATATGCTCAGGCCATTTAAACTGTAAAAAACCATCCTCTATCACAACGCTTCTCTGCGGGGGAAACCCAAACCTTACCACCGGAAGGAGGCTGTCCGCTTCCTGTCCTGCCAAAAGCGTCATTGCCCGTTTCAGCTTTTCTGCCGACACGAAAGGCGCCGTGGGATAGATACAGCATACATAGTCAAATTCCATGCCGATATCCTTATACCGTTCCAACACCTCCATCAGCACATCGGCGGTGGTTGCATAGTCATTGGCGGACTCGCTGCTTCTGAAAAAGGGAACCTTTGCGCCATGCGCTTCTGCTATTTTTGCAATCTCCGCATCTTCCGTGGAAACCATGACCTCGTCAAATACTCCTGCGCCAAGCGCCGCCTCTATGGAATATGCCAGTATCGGTTTTCCGCAAAACTCCTTTATATTTTTTCTGGGTATTCTTTTGCTGCCGCCTCTTGCGGTAATGACTGCCAATGCTTTCATGCGCGCTCCTTCTTTGCCTTTCCGTCCTCTATGCGGTAAATCATATCGCATTTTTCAATGGTTTGCAGCCTATGTGCAATAATTATCAACGTTTTTTTCCCGTGAAGCCTGTTGATGGAATCCATGATTGCCGCCTCCGTATCGTTATCCAATGCCGAAGTGGCCTCATCCAGTATCAACACCTCGGGGTCATTGTAAAGCGCACGGGCGATGCCGATACGCTGCCTCTGTCCGCCGGATAACCGGATGCCCCGTTCCCCGATGCCCGTATCCAGCCCTTCGGGAAGGTTTCTCACAAACTCATCCATCTGCGCTTCCTTTAACACCTCCCAGACCCTGTCTTCATCTATGTTTTCACCCGCAACGCCAAATGCCACGTTCCGGCGAATGGTGTCGTCCAGCATGAAAATCATCTGGGGAATATAGCCGATGTTTTTCAGCCATGCCCGGTAATGGGTTTTGATGTCCACATCATCCGCATAAATCGTGCCCGTTTTTACCGCAAGAAGCCCCAGCAGAATATCCACCACTGTTGTCTTTCCTGCACCCGAAGCGCCCACGATGCCGACTGCCGCGCCCACCGGCACCTCCATGTCCGCATGGTCAAAAATCAATACGTCCGTGTTCGGATAGGCATAAGTAATATCCTGGAGGCGGATGCTCTTTGTAATGGGAAGCGCCTCTTTTGCCTCATCCGCAAAGGACATGTCCGTGTTTTTTCCGTCTATTTCATCCTGCAGGTTGTCGCTGACGCCCATAAAGAAAGGCTCGCAGTAGGCAATCGTGTTTAACTGGTTGTTGATGCGGTTTGCACAGGGAATCAGACGCACTGCCGCCGCCGCAAAGGCGCCGATGGTAGTCATCATGCTTGTGGTGTCCGTCCCCCGAAGCACCAGAAACAGCATATAAAGAATCATGCAGGCAATGCTCACCGATTCAATCAGAAGCCTGGGTATCTGGTTATACAGGGAATACTTCTGCACTGCATCCACATACCCCTTTCCGCATTTGATATATTCGTTTACAAAATACTGCTCCTTTCCCGCAATCTTTACCTCCTTGATGCCCTGTACCGTCTGGGAAATCCACTTGAACAGACCACTGTAAAAATTCTGGTTGTCCTCCCCCGCCTTGCGCATAATCGGCTTCAGCCACACTTTGATTACAAGCAAAAGCAAAAGCAGCACAAAACCGATAAAAACCGTCATCACAAAATCGGATACCATCAGCACACACAGCAGGCAGATAAAAACAATGCCCTCGGAAACAAGCTGTAAAACCGCCAAAATCAATGCATACATATTGTTTACATCGGAGGTAATGTTCCGCTGTATCATGGCGGTATCGGAGTTTAAGTAAAACTCATAGCCTTTTCGCAGATAGTTTTTCATCATGCGCTCCGAGGTCCTAAACTGGTTGCCGTACACAAATTTAAGCATCACCTTCTGCTGTATGTAGATATAAATATTCTTCACCACAAACAGCGCCACCAGCATCAGCATAATCACTATGATAAACTGCTGCTTTGACTGCATATGGAACAGTTCATACAAGGTCCGTACCAGTCCCTCTTTTTCTATGGCGTTTTCTTCCATCACCACCGTGATGACAGGTACGATAATCCCGATGCTCGCCACCTCTAAAATCGCGCCGATTAACATCATAAACACCAGCAGCACCATAAACCTTTTCTGTTTCCCGTCCAGTAAAACCCCAATCTTCTTTAAAATGGCCCTCATCTGCCTATTCCTTTCTGTTATATCTGCTCATTCTGCCTGTGAATGGAAGCCTCCTCATACTTGTCCATAAAATCCGCTCCCAGACGAACCACTTCGTCCGCAAACCGGATTGCCTTCATCTCCGTCAGCACCGAGACCGCCTTTTTAAAACGCACACCGGGGAAAAAATTCAGCATTTCCATGGGAACTGTGGCGTCAAACACAGGATAGTCCGCAAACAGCTTTCGATAATCCAGCATATCCCTCGGATGGGGCTTGATAAATATGCTGCCCTCTTTTTCATATATGGCAATGATATCTTTAAAAATCCGCTCCCTGACCTTAAGTGTACACAAGGGCTCCGTCAAAATCAATATTTTATTGTTCCCGCCGCCTTCCGCAAGCTGCTCCCTCAATCTGTCAATATTCCGGACAAAGGCCCGAAGAATCAAGTCCTTGTCCTCCTGTGACAGGGCATCCACCAAGCTTTGGCGCGGCACCTCCACGTATTTGGGACAGGGGTGGGCAATCGCCGAAATATCATTGACCTCCATGTCCAAACAGTACTTCCCGTAACCGTTCTGCACAAAAATCAGGTTCAGTTTTGAGGACATAAAGGCCTTTAACCCAAAGTGTCCCCTGTTATCGTACCTTGCCGCATCAAAATTTTTCAGGCAGTTCAGCCCGTCCTCCAGCGCATGGTAATAAATTTTTTTCTGATTCAGGTAGTACCCGATGGGGTCGGAATCACAGAATACATATACGTCCTTATATTCTTTAAAATCTACCGGCACGTACGGCGCTTCCAGCCTGCTAAAACGTCTGGTAAATCGGATTCTTGCCAGCATGTTCAGGATAATATTGCCTTTTTCCCTGCGGTATTTGGCAAGCTCGGGGAAAAAATCCTCCCCCTTTTCCTCAAACTCAATGATTTCTTCAAAAAGTCCTGAAGCTTCCACCCTGTCTTTTAATTGCTCGAAATCAATGGACATGCTGCTCAGCACCAGGGTGGCCTGTCCTCTTTTTTCCTTTGGCAGATTCAGTTCTTTTAAAAAAGTCACGTACACATGATAATAGGTGTGGCAGACGTAGATTCTTTCCTTCACTCCCGGCTCCTTTCTGTTTTCCGCCTTGTATCGGTAATGGTCCGGCAATACATAAAAATCACATCAAACGGTATAGCCAGACCCGGTAAAATCCTTTTTCAGATTCAAAACAGTCCTGAAACTCCAGACCGATGTTGTCGGCATCCGATATTTCCAGACCGGAAAATATATATTCGCATCCCATTTTTTTCGCCTGTTTTATGTCTATGGAAAAATTCTCCAGCACAAGGCCGTTGTTCTTGCCTATGTAGTAATTTACTCCAAGCTGTGCGGAAAACAGATAACACCGGTTACCCCAGTTATCAAAATAAGTCTTCAAAGATTCACTCTTCTCTATTTCTTTTTCCATAATTTTACGAAATTGATGTTTATAGTTTACATCATAATTGTTGGAATATCCATCCAGACAGTAAAAACCGTTATACAATGCCGCCGCCGGGTCAATGCCAAGGCTCACAACACGGTACTCCTCCTTCGGCCTGCCGATATAGGCATCTATGGACGCAAACAATTCTTCATCGTAAAATTTTTCCCATGTCATGGAGGTGGAGGTGGCAGGGTTTATCATCTGCCGCACATTAGATTTGAAGGAACTGTTCCACAAGACATAGGCGCCTGTTACTGCCACAAAACAGCCCGTGACAAGAAAAGCGGCGGGACGCTTCCACCTTGCCAGCAAAACCCACAACAGATATATGGCTGCGCCAAACGCTATATACCAGAACGTCGGCATCATAAAATATCCCCTGTCAAACTGCGTATATTTGATTATGCCGCCTGCACGGTTTCTGATTTCAATGACCGGAGCCGATTTGTAAACAGCGCTAAGCAAGGCCAGCATCAGGTTTATCGCCAGAACCGTCAGCAGAATCCAAAATACACCCTTTTCCTTTTCTGCCAGCTTTTTATAAAACAAAACGCCGCACAAAACCGCTATACCGATGGGAAGCAGCATATATCTTTGCAGCCCTTTTGCATGCATGGAGCCGTCTGTCAATAATTCCTTAAAAGTATCCGCCATCGGGACGGCACTCATCACAATTTCCTCCCTATGACTTACAAATGCCGTACCGCCGCCTACAAAAAGCTGTGAAAGCAGTGACAGGTTGCAAAGCAGGTAAATTCCGGTCAGTAAAACAAGCCCCGCCGCAAACCAGTACATTTCCTTTTTCTTTCCTTTCCTCTTTCTGAAAAACAAAACCAGAAAGGCTATGCCCATAATGCAGAGGCAGGCATAACCCACCAGCACCAGAGAGGACATAAATCCGAAAAAAGCAATCAACATCATATTGCGCACGACATGCTCCCTCTTATACAATCCCCAAAAAGCATAGAGCAGCAGCGGAACCCCCATGACGGAAATCCCATATACCATATAGAAGGGCGTGTAGGCAAAAATGCATCCCGCAATCCACGCAATTACCTGATTGTCCGTTATCCGGCTTACGCAGGCAAACATTCCCAAAAAACCAACGGCGGCAATCAGGATACTGCTCAGGAGAAACGCCTGCATGGGCGGCAGAATACAAAACAGCAACACCAAAAGAGGGGCATTTAACTGCATCCCTTCCTTTGCAATTCCGTTCATCAGTTCCGGGTATACGGCGCTGCCGTCAAAAAAATGCCTGGCGTGTAAAATGTAGGGAAAAATACCGCCGTCCAGCTGCTCCCAAAACATGTATACGCCCCCTTTTCCCAGAAGCATACAGGGAAGAAAGCCGATGAAAACCGCAAGAAGACCTGCAATGATATAGTAACGCGTTGCAATACTGCTTATTTTTTTCATTTAATCTTTTGAACCTTTCTTATTTTTCTATAGTAACGCAATGCATAATAATACATAAAAAACAATACTTCCGATTTCATTAAAAGAGCGGCCAGCTTTTGCTCTTCTTTTCCTATGCGGGTAATATAATACCGGTTTTTTTGAAAATCGGGAAACAGCGTCCTGATGCTTTTTTTCAACTGCCTTACCAGCGCATATTTTTTCTTTCCGTCTCCTACCAGATAAGTGAATAGCGTGTTTATCAGATACAACTCGGCATACTTAAATTCCAGTTCGGCAAAGTAAGGCTCATATAGACCACAGGCCTTGCTTTTTTCAATGAGCAGGTTCATGGCGCTCATGCGGTCCCTGCACTTTTGCAGGGAAATATGGTGAACCGTGGACGCTTCGTGCTGGTAATAGTAATAAAGGGGCTCGTCCACCCTTTCAAAGCGCGTGCAGTGCAAAAGCCAGAGGGGGGACATACAGTTATCTTCATAAAAGATATCCTCGGGAAACCACAGGCCGTTGTCCACGATGATATCCCGCCGGTATATTTTTACCACCATGCTGCCGGACTGCAGAACCAGCAGTTTTTTCTTTTCCTCATCCAGTACCCCGGTCTGTTCTTTTGTATTGACAAATACGCGCTGTCCCGGCTCCATGGTATGGCTATGTACCAGACTGTAGTCGCAGCCTACCACATCCGCGCCGGTTTCCACAGCTTTTTTCCACAGCTTTTCGTACATATCCGGCGCCGCCCAGTCGTCGCTGTCCATCATGCCGATGTATGTGCCTTTGGCTGCGCGGATGCCTATGTTCCTTGCCCCTCCCTGACGATGGTTTTCTTTCGAGGCGATTACGGTAAGTTTCCCCGGATGCCGTGCCTCCATTTTTTTTAAGATTGCAAGGGAATCATCCGTGGAAGCGTCGTCCACCGCAATGATTTCATAATCCTCCATCGACTGGCAAAACAGTGATTCCATACAGTATTCCAGTTTGTTTTCCGACGCCATGTTATAAACAGGCACTATGATACTCAAATTCATAAAAACCTCCTTGCAAAGTACTTGCCGTGAAGCTGCCTGCTGCCCTTTGGCGCAATGACAAACGCAATCAGGTTTCTTTTATTTTTCGCACTCAGATAAGGGGAAATCATCCCTCCCCAAAAATGCTTCCGCAAAAAAGACACGCACTGTCCGTACTGCCCATTCTGCCGGTTCATCCGGCTTACCGGTATGTGGAGAAGATATTCCAGCCTCTGAAAAATCCCAAAACGCAACGCTTCCTTTTTTAATCCCGGATAACTTTCCTCCACTATTTTGGACACCATATCCGCATTGTCCACACAGTCTGCGTATACCCGCGGAAAATCCTCCTTATCCGCTTTTCTCGTATTGCTGCCCACCCGGTAAAAGACATGGTAGCCGTAACCCGGAAGGCTTACGATACCGCCCGACGCACGAAGCATCTGCACCAGAAGATGAAAATCCTCGTTTAAAACCCCTTCCGGAAACCGCTGTCCGGCAAACAGGCTGCGGCAAACCAGCTTTGTGCAGAAAGAGCAGTCCCCCTTATGGAGCAGCAGTTCCCGCAGAAATTCTTCGGCGCTGTATACATACATTTCCTTCGGCGGATTGCAGACATCCGGCAGCTTCTTTCCGTTCTCGTCAAGTTCATCCCGTCCCACCTGCGCAATCAGGCAGTCCTTTTCGGAAATCGCCTGCACAAGCCGCTCATACATATCCGGCTCTATATAGTCGTCGCTGTCCACAAACCCGAAAAAGCTTCCTTTGGCATGGGCAATCCCCAGATTGCGCGCAGAAGAAGAGCCGCCGTTTTCCTTGTGGAACACCCGGATTCTTTCATCTTTTTTGGCAAGTTCCTCGCAGAGCGCGCCGGTGCCGTCCGTGGAGCCGTCATCCACAAGCAGGACTTCCAGATTTTCATATGTCTGCCTGCAAACAGAATCCACGCACCGGGGCAGATATTCCATAATATTGTATACAGGTATGATAACACTGATAAACGGCTGTTTCGTATTACTCACCATGTTCTTTCCTCCCTGCCTTCATAAGAAAGCGGTACATCCTGCCCGGCGCAATCACGGGCGCTTTGCTCAAAACGCCGCTGTCCGCAAAGGTTATCCTTCCCGCCAAAAGTTCCTCCAGCAGATTTACCAGCCTTCCTGCCGCAGTCTGCGCATTCCACTCCTGCGAAACAGTGCGGTACGCTTCCCTGCCCATCCTCTCCGTTTCATCGGGATTTTGGACAAGCCCCGCCAGACTGTCATAAAAGATTTCCCAACCGTTATGGGGATAGATAAGCCCGTTTTGTCCAGGCGTTATCAGAAACGGCACTGCCCCGGCATCACACCCTGCAACCACCGCGCATCCGCTGTTCATCGCTTCATTGATTACCGCTCCCCAGCCTTCATTATAGTCGCTGGTAAACAAAAAGATATCCGCCTCCTCCATACAGGCGCGAACCTTGTCCGGCGTCAAAAAACCGGTAAAGCGGACTGCATCCTCAAGACCTTTTTCCCTTACCAGACCCTTCAGATGCCCTTCCAGTTCTCCTCCGCCCACCATGGTGAGGGAAAATGCAAGACCTTCCTCTTTCATTTTTGCTGCCGCCTTTATGGCATACTCCGGGTGCTTCAATGCCAGAAAACGGCCTGCCCACAGCAGGGATACTTTCCCCTCCCGCTTTCTTCGGTCCCTTTTTTTCTCCATCAGCGCGTCCATGTCATACTCTTTCATTTTGGGGAAATACCCCCACTGAAACATCTTGTCCGGATACGCCCCGATAAGATGGAAATCACTCGCCACATACCCGCCGCAACACAAAAGATAAACATTTTTTTTTCGGTATCTGATATGGTCTTTATATTTTTTGCACAGCCCCCTGGGTGATATGGCCTTCCACTGCCCACTCTTATAAATACGCTCGCTAAGCCGCACCACAAGCTTGCCCGCTTTCAGACGTCCCGCAATATAGCTTTCCTCCTCCACGCCGCCAAAAAGCACCGCATCGCTGTCCGCAATCAATCTTCTGCACGCTTCCTCTTCTTCATAAAAAAGACGCAGGTACGGCATTTCCAAATCCACTTTCCAGCCCATGCGGATACGCTCCTCTTCCATGGGCTCGGTCTGCACAAAACAAAAGTCCTCCTTCAGCCTCCCGTACATTGCTTCACAAAAGGGAATCTGATGGTGGTTGATGTAATTGGAAACAAAGGTTACCTTCATGCCTGCAAGCCCTCCGTCATCTCATTGTAGATTTCCAGCAGCCTTTTGTAATTTGCCTGAGGGTCATGGGTAATACAGGCACGCTCTTTTGCCTGCTTTCCGTATTGCACGGCCCTCCCGTCATTCCCGAACATGGTACAGACTGCCTCCCCAAGCTTTTTGACGTCATGGCAGGGATATAAAAGTCCTTCTTTTTTATCCGTAATCATGCTGGATACCCCCCCTGCGTCGGAGCTCACGACTGGCATCCCCAGAAGCATGGCCTCCCCGACAGAGTTAGGGGAATTTTCCAGTGCGTGCGAAGACACAAATACATGGCTTTTCAGGTACTGTCCGCACATTTCCCCACTGTTAAGCTTTCCCAGAAAAATGACTCTATCAGAGAGGTTATTTTCCCTGATAAGGTCAAGACAATACTTTCCGTAGGAACCGATTTTTAATTTCTCTTTTAACGTTTTATACCGGGTGATGACATCCCCCGCCACGTATACTTTAGCCTGTGGATATGCGGCAAGGATATCCGGCATGGCGCGCAGCAGATAGTGCAGGCCCTTTATCGGATAATTCCCCTGACTGACAAAGATGCTGTATTTTTCACAGCCATCCATGTCCCACGCCGGACCGTAGAACTCCGGTCTGAGCGTTTCGTTCATAAAATGATAAGTAGCCTCCGGGTTAACTTCCTCCGCAAATTCCCTGTCCCATTTTGTCCTGCCGGTAATGTGCAGCACGTTTTGCAGCGCTTCCGTTTCATGCTGCCCCCTGGCCGCAAATTTCTGCTGCTGCCTTACAATATTGTCCCTCTTTAAAAAATCCCGGAGCAGACACCGTTTTTGTACTTTTTCGGGCAAATCCGCCATATACGCCTTTGCAATCCGGGAACATATTCCCTGAATCCCGATTAACAGACGGTCTTTTTCCTTTATGCATCTTGTCATGGCAAGGGTATGGGGATACTCTGCGCCGAACACATGCACAATGTCAGGCTTAAATTCCTCCAGAATCTTCGTCAGACGCTCTTCCAGTCCCCCATCATAACGCTCGGGGTTTGCCGTATCCTCCCAAAAGCCATAATAGGATAAACCTCCCGTTTCTCCTCTGGCACTTGCGTCATTTTTTAAAATCGGAAAACAGACACCCAACTTGATATTATTGTCAGACGCATGTGTCAGCAGTTGCTCTGACAACCCCGTCAGCCATCCCTCTTTATTTCCCGCCTTTTCGCCAAGCGCCTCCGCTATCCGGGGAAGCATGGTATTACACAGCCATAAAACCTTCATCGGTACACCTTGCCTTTCAGTTTATTGTATATGCCGGAAAACGCCGTCTGCTCTGCCAGAAAACTTCTGAGGGGCCGCAGTGTAACCACCATAAAAAGCCCATACAAGAACCGCTGTTTGCCTGAAAGGTATTTTTTGGTAATCAGCCTGTGCTCTTCCTTATCCCGTTTCTTATTTTCCCTGCTTTCGGAGTATCCGCCTCCTTCATAGTTTGCCACCACCATGTCCATGCAGGCAGGCTTTACCCCTGCGCGGAAAAAGCACCATAAAAAATGCTCATAATCCGCCCGCACCCTGTAAGCCGGTTCATATTTTTTATCCCCAAAAAGCTCCCTTTGATAAAAGCAGGACTGGTGGCAGGGAATATTCCGGTAACACGCAAAAGCCGTAATCTGGCGTGGAGACGCCACACGCACTCCGGTCTTTTCGCAAAAAGTATCCCCGTAATAAATGCCGCGACCGCCATTTTCTTCTATAAAGTCCGCAGCCTTTTGCAACACACCGGATTCCGGAAAAGTATCCCCGCAATTCAAAAAAAGGACATATTCTCCCTTCGTTTCCCCTACAGCCTGATTCATGGCGTCATAGATACCTGTATCTTCTTTGACCACCACCCTTATTTTATTTTCTCCTGCCGGGAGTTTTTGCAGAGAACCGTCCGTACTTCCCCCATCCTTTACCACAATTTCATAATCATCAAAATCCTGCCGCAGTATGCTGCCTACCGTCCGGAGCAGTTTTTCTCCCGGATTCAGGCACACCACAATAACGGAAAATTTACACTTATCCATTGTTTCCTCCATTCCTACTCTAACAGAAAACTCCTGTATGGCAAAAGCCGGATTCCTTCCTGATAGGCGCCGCGCAAATACATCGCGAAATAAAGACAAAAAACGACAGCAATGACGGTTCCGAAAAACAGTTTCTGCCTTCTTTCGGGAATCGCCCTTATGATTGCGGGAATCAGAAAAATATTGCTGACATTTAAGTAAAATCCCACTCTGGAAATTTCGGGTATAAAGGAGCAGAACACATATAAAATCAAGGAGCCCAGATTCAGGAAAAAGTAAAATTTATTTTCTTTGCTGTCCCTGACCGCCTGCTTATAGTATAACAGTGACAATACCAGTACCCCCGCACATTTTGCAATATTGATGAGAGAGGTCTGTCCGTTGTCAAACTGGGAATTTTCATAAAAAGGATAAAAATAAAAGATTATGCGCCGGTACTGTTCCTGAAACAACATAAAAGTGACACAGACGCCGGACGCCAGAAAGATATGTCTTTTTTTCCAGTTAACCTGTGCAAGAAAATAGACGGGAATCACAAACAACACGGATTTATGAAAAAAGGCGGCAAACACAATCCACAGCACAAAGGAACACCATTTTTTTTCTTTCACATATTTCATGGCATACAATGCCACCGACAATACAAAATAATAACGCACCGTCGTCATGCTGTTAAAATAATATCCCTGCACCATCAACAGAAAAAAGGAGTACGCAAACCATTTGCTCTGCTCATAAACCGCACGCAGCAAAAAATACACTGTGGCAAAAGAAAAAACAGCAAAAATTATCAGTGACGAAGCCTTTCCGGCGCCAAAAAAGAACTGCACTGCCTTTACCACCAGATTAAAGCCCGGTTCCGTGGAAACATGCCGTCCCTCATGCACTGCCTGAAAAATTTCGAGATATTCCCCATAGTCATTTCCCACATCAATGCGAAATGCCGACACGGATGTCAGAAGCAAGAAAATACCGGCAAGCAGAATGCGGTTGACAAGCTGCTGTCTGGATACCCTATTCGGTTGTACCACAATCGTGCTGTTGATAAAATATGCCAGGGCAATCGTTACCACAGTCAATCCTATATATAAACTCATTTCATTCCTTTCACGTCTTGCCGCTGCGGGCGGCACAGGACCTTACCCTCTGCAATGCCCTTCTTCATAAGGCTGACGGCTTCTTTCAACGGGACTTCCCGGCACATAACCCGTTTATGGGCCAGCAAAAACCGGAGCGCCATAAGGGTTGCCAGCCTTCCGTATAAAAAAGCATACAGCACGCCCCTGTCAAAGAAAAATTTTTCATGATATCCCGAAAACCAACTGGAATCCCCCGCCTCTTCCCTGCCGATTGTTACCGGCGCCGTATAGACCCGGTATCCTTTTTTCATAAATTCTTTGATAAACAGGCTGTCTTCCCCATTGCTGTATTTTGCACCGCCCCCGAACAACTCGGAAAAACGGACACCTGATTCCTGAAGCCTGTCCCTGCGAAGGGCAAAACTGACAGCGCCGTAACGTCCGCAGTTATAAAAACGTACCCTTTTCCGCTCGTCAATGTGATAAGTGCGCCTCGCCTCATCCACAGTAATGTTAAAGACAATCATATCCGCCTTGGGGTTTCGCGCAAACTCTGCCGCAATGCTGTCTTCATAGCCGTCTTCATAGACAATGTCTTCGTCGGAAAACAGGCAGATGTCCGAATCAGCTTCCCCCAAGGCATGGTTCCTGCTTTTGCCCACGCCTCTTTCCGCATAACTGAAGCATTTTACGGTCCTGCCCCTGTGGGTAAACTCCTTGTAGTCTTTTTTATCACACTGGTTGATGATGATGGCGTCGGAAGAAAGATTCATTTTTTCTGCAAGCGCGTGCGGGTCTGTGTTCATGGCGGAGACAAGTACTTGTACTTTCAAATTTTTTGGCACCTCATTTCATGATGTGGCATTGAGGGGTTCTTTGCAAGGGTCATTGTGCACAATTCGGGAATGGCAAAAGATACTCGAATGCTACTTGTAATATAGTTTTAAAAGGCTTTTGTCTTCCTTCCACAGAATGGCGGCGATGATGTTGCAGTTCTGGATTTTTAGGAAATCCAGGGTTCTTTCTATTTTTTTTCCGTTTCGTCTGCCGGCGGGTATGATGAGGATTATGCCGTCAGAATCACGCAGGGGAGCAGCATTTCCCGGCTTTTCCAATACGCAGCCAAAGGCTGCCGCAACCGGAATGTTTTCCATATCCGCCTGCTCTGCGTTCTCCCCGCTCTCCAGTTTTTCTTTTATGCTTTCCGTCACCGCCACTGCCGAAACATCTTCCTCTACGGAGGCCACTGCTATGTTTTTGCAGCCGCGGCAGAGGTATTTTAAGTTTTCGGGAAATTCTTTTGAGGAAAGCGTACCCAGCATGGGAATATGGTAACGCCGTTCAAACGTGGAAGGAATATAAACGGAATCATCCAACGTAATCCACAGAAGCAGAGCGCCTGCGGAAACCAGACCGCCTAATATTGCACCCAACACAGACATGCGCATTGTTTTGGAATCCAACACTACTTTTTTTGCTCTTTCGGGAGCGGTGAGAATCCGAATTCCCTCAATGCCTTCCTGCGCCTCGCCAAAATCAAGAAGCGCCTCCTGCAGGGCAAGACCTGCGGCTATGGAAAGCGCCGCATCGTTTGTGGTTACCGTCGTGGTTACAATTCTGGAATCGGAAACCAGGGAGGCTTCCATACTTTCCCTGATATATTCCCTATCCGTCTGTATACCCTGTTCCTCCAGACGTTCCATCACATTATCCACGACCAAATCAGTCTTTACCAGGGTTGCCCACACGGATTCATTCAAATAATGCCTGGAGATGCCATAAGCATCCTCCCAGACATAATCCACATACGCTTCCCCCACTGCCCTGAATGTATCCTCGGGCGCAAATACGATATGCCTTACAAAATATCCACCTCCGATAAACAGAGCGCCCGCAAAGACTGCGGCAAAGAAAATCCATATTTTTTTCAGAAAAAGAAGCCAGACTAACTTAATATCCACCGGCTCATTCGCATAATTGCATTCCCACATGGCTACTGCCCTTCCTGTTCATCCGGCTTTCCCGATTGATTCTTTTCTTCTTGTTCTTTTTTCATTGCGGTAATCTGGTCTGCCTCCACCCCTTCCGTACTGTCCGGCCATAAAAGCACTTTCAGCGTAAGGAGCATTAGTTTTAAATCCAGCCATACCGAATAATTTTCTATATAAGCCAAATCCAGCTTTAACTTGTCATACGGCGTGGTATTGTATTTGCCGTATACCTGTGCATAGCCGGCAAGTCCCGCTTTTACCTTCATGCGGTACACAAATTCCGGCATTACCTCCAGATACTGCGCAATTATTTCCGGCCGCTCCGGCCTCGGACCGATAAAAGACATATCACCCTTAATGATGTTGAAGAGCTGGGGAAGCTCGTCCAGCCTTACCTTCCTGATAAACTTACCCACAGGCGTAATGCGGGAGTCCTTTTTGGAAGCAAGCCTTGCCACACCGTCTTCCTCCGCGTCCATGCGCATACTGCGGAACTTCAGTATACGAAACTGCCTGCCATTCGTCGTACAGCGCACCTGCTTATACAGCACAGGCCCGCCGTCATACAGCTTAACGGCAATCGCCGTCAAAAGCATAAACGGGGTAGCAATGATAAACAGAAGAAGGGCACAGAATAAATCTATGCATCTCTTGATAAAACGTTGTTCAATTGTCAACACATATTCCCTTGTCAGAAAAAGCGGTGTGTCAAACAAATGCAGTTCTTCAGCACCCTTTAGGATAACATCGGGAATTTTGGGCATAACATAAATGCGGATGGAACGCCCATAGCAAAATTTCAAGATTTTATTTCTGTCCGCTATGGAAATATCCCACAAAACCACCGCGTCATATCGTTCAATGGCTTCTTTTTTGACGGCCTCCACTCCCGCGCTGATATTGATGCACTTACTGACTTCAAACTTATCCTTCCGGCTGCTAAACTTGACAAGAATGTCATCAATGGGGCGTTCGCCATGTACCAGCAAAAGCTTTCTCGGCGGAAACACATTCCGGTATATCAGGCTGGATATGTTTATCCAGATTATCACCCATAATGCCTGCAGCAAAACCATGCAGAGATAGGATGGCGGTGGATAAGGCATCCTCACCATCAGGGAAATCTGTGCATAAGTGATGACATTCACCAGAATGGTGGCAATCAGCTGGGAAAAGATAACCTCCACATTTTTCAGGTAGCCAATCCGCATACCACCATACATGTTGGAGAAAAAAAACAGCAGGATGACATAGATGGCGATTACCAGCCAATGCCCCTTCTCCCAGAATTTCAAATATCCTTTTATTCTTTGGTAATAGTCGTTGTACCAGAACCAGGCATAGAGCAAAGCCTGACCTGCAAGGCAGACGCCGGACATGCATAACATTACCAGTCTTTTAAAAGATTCCAGCTTTCTCAATTTACGTCCCTCTTTGGATGACTTTTCTCTCCTGTCCCACTTACGGAACAGGCACATATTTCCATCCTTTTAGTATAACATGAGTTTCCAAAGGCTACAACCGCCTTTTTACGGCATTAACTGCCCAGAAACAGAAATTGTACATACTGTACGGTACAGACAGGCCCTCCGCTTTTCTGTATAAATTCCAGATACGCCTCAATGCCTCCAGCTTATTGGAAGAAAGGGAAACCGGCGGTCTTCTGTAACGCACCAGGTTTTCGTTCAGTCCATACGCTGAAAAACCTTCCCGCAATACCCGAAACCAAAGCGCAGTGTCCTCACTTTTTATATACGGCATTTTCAGTTTGTCCTTTGCAATCCTTGCCGTGTCAAACATGACCGTGGAAGTAAAGATGGTTGTGTTTTTCAATGCCTGTTTATAGCAGATGGTGTCCGGCACCCTGACTACCTTTCCCGTACCCTTCCCGCTTTCATCTGCAAATTCATAACCGGTAAAAGAAAATGCCGCCTGTTTTTCTTCCATAAAAGCAATCTGCTTTGCCAGCTTTTCCTTTTCCCATATATCATCTGCATCCAGAAACACAATATAGCGGCCCAATGCTTCTTCAATTCCCCTGTTTCTTGCTTTTGCGGCGCCGCTGTTTTCCTGTGGGATAACCCTGATACGTTCATCCGGGCTTTCCTCCTGCATCTGAAAAAGCTTCTGCCGTGTGTTATCCGTGGAACCATCCTCAATAAGCAAAAGTTCCCAGTTTGTATACGTCTGTACTTTTACACATGCCACGGTTTCCGCTATATATTTCTCTACATTATAAACCGGCACAATAATGCTAACCTTTTCTTCCATATTAATCCCCATACATATCGCAAGCAACGCTTGCGATACTGTCCAAATACAAAGCGTGAAAAATATCTGCTACGCAGACATAGTACTTCTCACGCTAACCTCTATGCCGTCACTCCATGGCGGCTCATAATCCCACGAAACTAAAGTTTCGATGAGAAATGCCGCATTTCAGGCATTTCTCAAGCGTGAGACATAGAACTTCTTCGCGAAGCAGCCTTTGCTGCGAGCGAAAACTGCCAAAGGCAGTTAGAAGTTCTTCTCACGCTAACCATGCCGTAACTTATAAATAACATATTTATCCGTCTGTGCAGAAAGGACATATTCTTTCTGGTTTTCCAGAGTCTCCCGCAAAGCTTCTTCCTGCATTCTTTCCCATGAAAATATAAGATAATCATATCCATTGGAAGCGCAACCGCTTAACAGGATTTGAGACTGCATCCGGGCTGTGTCAGACTCATCCGGTACCGGAAGGCTGCCGTTTACCCAGTCATGCAGTTCCTGCAAATCTGCCCCGTACATATCATAAGTAAAAGCCGACAATTCCGGCTCAGTCAAATCCCGGCCATACGGGAGCAGAATATTGCCGCTGTATATCCTTGCCCAGGCAACAATTTCATCGGGAGCCACCAGAAAGACAGGGACGTCTTCCTGTATTTGCAGCTGTCCCAGCGCCTCGCCTACACCGTCCGGCAGAAAAGAGCTTCCGCGGTATCCTTCCGTCATCGTCTTGCCCGGTGACAATGTGCCGCACAAAAACAAGAGGGCTGTCAAAATCGCACCTGCCAGTATTTCACGAAAAACCGACTTTTTCTTAGAAGCCGCCGCTTTCCATCGCCCATACTGCCACGCCATTGCCTCCTGCATCTTAAAAAACGCCGCCACAAGCCCATACGAAAGCACGGCTGTTACCGGCAGAAGTTCCCACATGTCTTCAAAGCCATAAAATCCGGTCTGGTAAAATGCCAGCGCTTTTGCCGTAAAAGGACAAAGCAAAAGAAAAAGCATGACCAGCGAAAACATCCGGAAATCTTTTTTCTTTTGACTTTCAGTAAGCCAAAGCAAAAGCAGGGCGGTCATAAACAGCATCAGGTACTGCCCGTCCTTTACAAAACTGCCAAGTCCCTTACCCACAGAGTCCAAAAGTTCTATCAAGCTTTTTTCCTCCTTTCAAACAGGGATGCTGCCAGTTTCATTCCCAAAACCACTATGACAATCACCATCGTATAACCAAACCCGTAAAGGGTCCACACCACACATGCTTCGGCAAGCAGACATAAAACCACACTTTTCCACCTGCCCTGCAAACAACACAGCAGCGCATATGGCAGGATTACCCCTGCCCGGTATGCAGCCCCTCCGTATCCTTTAAAAAAGAGCAGAAAGCTGTCCATTGCCACCGCATAACAGCCAAACTGATACACCATAACCGTAAACAGCATAAACATAGCCTGCTTTTTTCCTTCCTGCGGAAACAGATAAGCCGCCCATCTGCTGTATACAAAGTAACTGAGCAGCAAAGTAACCGAAGGTATCATGCTGTATACCAGAAGATGCACCGGAATACCTGTCCATCGACAAATTGCGGCAAAAAACGTGGGCAGCGCCAGAATCTGCAGTCTGAGCGGCATGCCCTCCTTATATGACATTCCTGTCATGGGATTTACGGTGTAAATACCGTCCGATGCCAGCATGGTCTGCACAATTTCCCCTGTAATGTCCGCTTTCAGATAGGGAATATGCATCCAGAAAAACCAGATTATCTGCAGTACAATAAACAGACCGATAAAAAAATACAGGTACGGGTACACCTTCATTAACTTCAGGAACCTGTTTTCCCCCTGTTGCTTTCCATGTTTTTTTCTCTTTATCAAAAACCATAGTACGGCAAAAAGAACCGCGCACAAATACAGCACTGCCATGACCGTCGCACAGATATGGAAGGGCTGTTTCAAAAAAAGCGCTGCCAGATGGGCGGCCTCTGCAATTCCCACTGCAATCATGCTTCCTTCAATTATTTTGTCAGGAATGGTTTTCTGCATAAACGCCTCCACACACATTCTTCCCAATTCTCCCCAATTTTACCATAATTTCTTCCTTAGTACAACCTAATAGATTTTACACGCCGGCTGCCGGAGCATACATTTCTTCCATAAAGGGGGCCTGTAAAAACACCGGTACTTGGATGTCGTTCTTTGGCATCCTAGTACCGCTGTGTTTTTACCGGAGTGAGAACGTCCCCCTGTTGGAAGCATATGTATGCTCCGGCAGCCGGCGTGTAAAATCTATAGTAAACAGCAAAACAGCAGGAAGAAATTTTCCTGCTGTATCACTGCAATCGCAAAAACTGACAAGTTTCTACTATGTTCCCCACTTCAAAAGCTGGATATTCCCACTATTTCCCTTCACATGGACTTAATGTCCAAACGAACTTTATCTGCAATTCTTGCAATGTATTCACTGTTTGTCGGCCTCGTTCTTCCATCTTGTATGGAGTATCCGAACAGTTTTTCAAAAGTCTGGGTATTTCCCCTCTCCCAGGAAACTTCAATTGCGTTTCTTATGGCACGTTCAACCTTTTGGTCAGTTGTCTTAAAATGCCTTGCAATCACAGGATACATTAATTTTGTGACACTGGTTACCACTTCGATGTCCCTGCCGGTCATCATAATGGCATTGCGAAGATAATAATAACCTTTCAGATGTGCAGGAACTCCGATTTCCAGCATCACATCTGTAATGTATCTTTCCAAATCAGTATCTTTAATTGTAGTAATATCCATCCAATTCCCCTTTCATATGTCGATTTTTGCCTGTTACTGCGATTGCAACAGTATCCTAGCATATCATATACTGTTTTGGAAAGGAGTTTCCCCCAAAAGTCATCGCGTGATAGAATGGAGAAGACTCCTGTTATTCCCTTAAACTTCTTCTTTCAGTAAATAAATCGGACGCCTTTTTACCTCCATATAAGTTTTCGCAAGATATTGACCGACAATCCCAAGACAAAAAAGCTGCACACCGCTTATCATCGAGATAATGCATACCATGGACGGCCATCCTGATACGGGGTCACCAAATAAAAGAGTCCGTATTACAATAAATATAATCAGGATGATTGCCAGAATACAGAAAAGAACACCCAGCACGGCAGCAAACGAAAGCGGAGCAGTGGAAAAAGCCGTGATACCGTCTAATGAATACACCAGAAGTTTCCAAAAATTCCACTTTGTCTCTCCCTTTATCCTCTCCACATTCTCAAATTCAATCCACTTGGTACGAAAACCGACCCACCCAAAAATGCCTTTGGTAAAACGGTTATACTCTTTCATCTCCAGAATGGCATTCACCATCTGCCTTGTCATCAGCCGGTAATCTCTTGCCCCGTCCATCATCTCCGTCTTGGAAATCCGTTTCATAAGCCGGTAAAACATTCTGGCAAAAAAAGAACGTACCGGCGGTTCTCCTTTTCTGCTCACCCTGCGGGTTGCCACAGAATCGTAACCCTGTTCTATATATTGGAACATTTCCGGAAGAAGGGAAGGGGGGTCCTGCAAATCCGCATCCATAATCACCACATAATCCCCTTTGGATTTATGCAGCCCCGCATACATTGCCGCTTCCTTTCCGAAATTGCGGGAAAAAGAAAGCAAATGCACTCTGTCATCCTGATTGTGCAGTTTTTTTGCCTCCTGCGCTGTGTTATCCTTAGAACCGTCATCCACATACAGGATTTCCCAATCAATTTCCTTCTCCTGCAAAAATCCTTCGTTTTTTTTGAATTCCTCATAAAAATATGGAACATTTTCTTCTTCATTAAAGCAGGGGACAATTACGCTTAACAGTTTCATTTTTTCCTTTCCATCCCTTGTTGTGAAAGCTTTACAAATATTCCGATTTCCCCATTTCTTCCAGAGTTTCCACAATTTGTTTCACTTCCTGGGCTTTTTGTCTGGGGCAGACCAGAATCACATCCTTTGACTCCACAACCATCAAATCTTTTACAAATGCAGCCGCAATCATTTTATCATTAGCATAACAGATTAATCCCTCTGTGTCCAATAAAATGCAGTTTCCAACCTGAATATTATCCTTTTCATCCTTGGCATGAAGCACCTCCATGGCGTCCAGACTTCCAATATCATTCCATCCAAATGTACCCTCTAACATCAGTACACGGTCCGCCCGTTCCATTATGCCGTAATCAATGGATATTTTAGGAATTTTGGGATAAACCTCATCCAGCACCTTATGCTCCCTGTCACTTCCCATTGCATTCCCGATTTCCTCCAGACATTCATATATATCCGGAAGCAGCCGTTTGAAATAAGAAAGAATAACGGAAGCCTTCCAGATAAACATACCGCTGTTCCACGCATAATGTCCTTCCGCAAGGTATGCTTCCGCAACTTCTTTCACCGGTTTTTCCACAAATTCTTCCACCATGTAATATTCCGGTATCTTTCCGTCTTCCGTTTTCAACTTTGTGTTCTTGATGTACCCGTAACCGGTTGCAGGATATTCCGGTTTAATGCCGATGGTAACCAGACAATCTTTGTCTGCTGCCAGCATTGCGCCGCGCCTTATGGTATCCGCATACTCTTCTTCCCTTATGATATAATGGTCTGACGGCATAATGCACATCACTCCGTCCCCATGCTTTTTCAGGATTTCCATAGCGGCATAACCGATGCAGGCCGCCGTATTGCGCGCTGCCGGTTCCGCCAGCACATGGCTCTTTTCCACCCTCCCCTGCATCATATCCAACGTTTTTTCCGCATAAAGGGCATTCGTCACAACAAAAATATTCTCTTTGGGAACTGCCTGTCCCAGGCGGTCAAAGGTTTCATTAATTAACAGTTCCCTGCCTGTCAGGTTTAAAAACTGCTTGGGCAGTTCCCTGCGGCTGAGAGGCCAGAAGCGTGTCCCTCCGCCTCCTGCCATAATAACTCCGTATATTTTCATATTTATACCTCGCTAGAGCCTTGCCTGTTTTACATTTTCACAAAACCACCGGTATGCCAGCGCTACCCCTTCTTTCAGGCCTACCTTATGGTACCAGCCTAACCCGTGCAATTTTGTAATATCCGTCAGTTTTCTGGGTGTACCGTCCGGCATACTGCTGTTCCAACGGATTTCACCTTCGTATCCCACTACCATACGCACAGTTTCCGCAAGTTCCCTAATGGAGACCTCTTCACCGGTACCGATATTGACATGCTGCTCGCCGTCATATTGTTCCAGTAAAAATACACAGGCATCCGCCATATCGTCCACATACAAAAATTCCCTCAGGGGAGCGCCCGTTCCCCAAAGTTCCACAAAAGCGCTTCCCTTCTGCTTTGCTTCATGAAACTTCCGTATCATGGCAGGCATCACATGGGAGCCGGCCAAATCATAATTATCTTCGGGGCCATACAGGTTGGTAGGCATGCAGCTGATAAAATCATCTCCGTACTGCCTCTTAAAAAACTTGCACATCTCCAATCCCGCAATTTTCGCAATGGCATATGCTTCATTTGTTTCCTCCAGAGGTCCGGTCAGCAGCGCATCCTCGGGAATCGGCTGCGGAGCCATTCTGGGGTAGATGCACGTACTTCCCAAAAACAAAAGTTTTTTTACCTTGTAATCATGCGCACATTTTATGACATTGCACTGTATCTGCATATTTTCATACGCGAAATCTGCCGGCGCCGTATTGTTGGCATTGATGCCCCCCACCTTAGCCGCCGCAAGAACCACCACATCGGGACGTTCTTTTTCAAAAAAGTCTTTTACTGCCGCCTGATTCGTCAAGTCCAGTTCCCTGTGGGTCCTGCCTATAATATTGGCATATCCTTTTGCCTTAAGGTTCCTTACAATGGCGCTTCCCACCAGTCCCCTGTGTCCTGCCACATAGATTTTATCTGTTTTATCCATTATCCTTCCTCTTTCCTTACTTACGGGTTCTGTACTCCTGACAGTCCATCCCGGCAATCAGTTTCATATCGGCATCCATCATCATGGCAACCAGTGCCTTAAAATCCGTTTCCCGTTTCCAACCCAGTTCCTTTTCCGCTTTTGTGGCATCTCCCCACAAAAATTCCACTTCCGCCGGGCGGTAAAATTCCGGATTTACATCCACATACAGTTTTCCTGTTTTTGAGTCATAACCTTTTTCATGAACCCCTGTCCCTTCAAAACGAAGGTCTATTCCCAGATTGGCAAATGCCTCTACCACAAATTCCCTTACGGTATGCGTTTCCCCTGTAGCAAGCACATAATCCCCTGCTTTTTCCTGTTGCAGCATCTTCCACATACCTTTTACATAATCCCCTGCAAATCCCCAGTCCCTTTTTGCATTCATGTTACCGAGGGAAAGCTTTTCCTGTCTGCCCGCTACGATATTGGCAATTGCCAGCGTAATTTTTCTGGTGACAAAATTCTCCCCCCTTCTGGGAGATTCGTGGTTAAAAAGTATGCCGTTGCAGGCAAACATCTGATACGATTCCCTGTAATTTACCGTTATCCAGTAAGAATATAACTTTGCGGCGCCGTATGGACTCTTGGGATAAAACGGTGTATTTTCGTTCTGCGGCGCCGTTTCCGGAAGACCGCCGAACAGTTCGGAGGTGGATGCCTGATAAAATCTGCAGCTTCCTCCGTAAATGCGAAGCGCCTCCAGAAGCTTTAAAGTACCAATACCCGTAACCTCGGCCGTATATTCAGGCACCTCAAAGGAAATTCCCACATGGGACTGTGCCGCAAGGTTATATACTTCCGTAGGTTTTATTTCCGAAACCAGCCGGCTTAAATTGCTGGAATCCGTCAAATCCGCATAATGCAGAAAGAACTTAATTTTATTATAAGAAGATTTCAGGATTCCTTCAAGCCTGTCCAGGTTTTCCGTGCTGTGCCTGCGGATTAGACCATGGACCTCATAACCCTGTTCCAGCAGAAACTCTGCCAGGTAAGAGCCATCCTGTCCTGTGATTCCTGTTATCAGTGCTGTTTGCTTCATATACTTATTTTCCTTTCTTTTGCCAAAATTATAATATTTTTCCTCTTTTAAATGTGAGTATACTATTGTATAATAGCAGTATCAATCCATTTTATTGCTAAAGAATTGTAAAATATTGCTTTTATTCCTAAAATTGTCAAAGGAGACTTTCATGTCCAAAGCTGCCTCGGATAGAATTTTAGTTACACCTTCATCCTATACCAAATCCCAATATTTATACATCCAGGAGATAGGAACCTTGAAAAGCCTGGAACCTCATATCAGCCAAAGAAAAAACTTGGATTCTTATCTTTTTTTTCTTGTCCTTGATGGCTGCGGCACCATTACCTTTCAGGGAGTTTCCTATTCCATGCAGGCCGGCGACTGTGTATGGCTGAACTGTGTGGAGCCATACTCCCACGAAAGCAGCGAGGATTCACCATGGTCACTGATGTGGGTTCACTTTAACGGTTTTCAGGCAAAGAGCTTTTACCGGTTATATAAAGAACGGGAAGGCCCTGTTGTTTATACCCCGCCCGAATTGTCACCCTATACGGAACTGATAAAAACACTTTACAGGCTGCAACAGCAAAAAGAGGCTTTTTCTGATTTGTTTTCCCACAAATATCTTACCGATTTGATTACACAGATTTTTGCCGATGCCTTTTACCCTGCTTCCGCACCGGTTCCCGAAAAGCTTTTGAATGTCCGCCAATATATAGAGCAGCACCACGCGGAAAAACTGACATTGGACGGGTTATCCGAACACTTTTTTATCAGTAAGTACCACCTGTTAAGGGAATACCAGCGGCTGTTTGGTTCTACCATTACCAACGACCTTAACACCAAACGGCTGTCCCACGCAAAATCCCTGCTTCGTTTTTCCAACGAAAGTGTGGAAAACATTGCACTTACATGCGGATTTCAAAATGCTTCTTATTTTATTAAAGTATTTAAACGCTACGAAAACCTGACCCCGCTTGCATATCGGAAAAAGTGGTGATATACTTGGATAGTCAATCGTGAGGTGCCCTATGGATTTTTTAACCCAGTTATTGCAAAATAAAATTTTGCTGTGCGCCATTGCCGGATGGTGTGTGGCACAAATCCTAAAGACATTTATTCATCTGCTCTTTACAAGAAAGTTTGTTGCGGAAAGACTGATTGGAAGCGGTGGAATGCCCAGTTCGCATTCTGCGACCGTCTGTGCACTTTGTGCAGCGGCATGTTATATTTATGGCCCTTCCAGTTTTGAATTTTCCATTTCCCTGGTATTGGCAATTATTGTCATGTACGATGCCATGGGCGTACGGCGTGAGACCGGCATCCAGGCTAAGGTTTTGAACGAAATGCTTGAAGTTTTCGCCGATATGGGCAGTGATATGCCGGCAGAAGATAAACTCAAAGAATTTGTGGGACATACTCCCCTTCAAGTCTTGATGGGGGCAATTCTGGGTATTATCATTGCAATTATTATGTGTAATGTGCTATAATGTTTCCTGTAGCATTGATAACGAAAGAGAGGATATTTTATGAAAAAAAATATATTAGTTACACTCATAGCCGTCTCTGCCTTATTGGTTATGAACGGCTGTGGAAAAGACGATGATACGCCAAAGCGTCCCGATGATATTGCCGTGTCCATCGAACCTACAGTTACAGTGCCGTCAACAATTGACCCCGTTGACGTACCGGATGAAGTTTTAAGCGACACTCCTCCCGAAGAAGGCATGGTACACAGCGCACTTACCAACGAATGGATTTATCAGGATGTTGCAGACTCCCGTCCCATCGCTGTCATGTACCCCACCGACAGGGGCTCACAACCCCAATACGGCATCGGGCTTGCAGGTGTTTTGTATGAATGTATGGAAGAAGGCGAAATGTCCCGTCAGATGGGTATTTTGGAAGACTGGCAGGATTTGGAACTCATAGGTAATATCAGAAGCTGTCGTGACTATTATGCATACTGGAGCATGGAGTGGGATTCCTTCCTTGTACATTGGGGCGGCCCTTTCTATCTGGTTGATGTAGTGAAGCGCAGCGATGTAAACAATCTCTCCGGATGCAGCATCGGCGGCGGGGATGTGGTTGCTCCCGCAACCGGAAGCGAAGCTTTTTACCGCTATCCCAAAGGCTCTTCTCCTACGATTCACAATGGTTTTACAGATGGTCCCAGCCTGGTAAAAGCGATTGATAAGCTGGGATATCAGACGGAACACAGGAGCAGTTATTGGGAGCCTGAACATTTTAACTTTGCACCGATGACAGAGTTCAATACATTGGAAGACGCATCCGGCTCCTTTACCGCCACGGAAATAGACTTATCCAAGATTTTCACTACCACCAAATCTTCTTTCAAATATGATGAAGAAAGCGGTACCTACTTGAAATACTTATACGGTGAACCTCAGGTGGATGAACTGACCGGAGAACAGCTTGCATTTTCCAATGTCATCATTCAGGATACCTACTGGGAATACCGTCAGGACAACAAATACCTGATTTTCCAGGTCAATGATTCCGGCCGCAGCGGCTGGTACTTTACACAGGGCCGGGGCATCAAGATTACTTGGACAAAAAAAGATGACTATTCCCCTACCAGATATTATGATATGGCAGGCAATGAAATTGAAATCAATACAGGTCATACCTATATCGGTATTGCACAATCAGGACGCGAACCGATTTATAAGTAAGACCGGGGGCATCAATAAATACAAAGGGCAGAACCGGAAAATCCGGCTCTGCCCTTTTACATTCCTTATTCAACGACAAGCTTTACGCAGTCATCCACTTCCTTCTTTTTCTTTAATCATTAAATCAGCCCATCCAAAGGATGGGCTGTAGTTATCATTGTATATGTATCACTTATTCACCAAGACCGCTTTCAATCGCTTCCACCAAAGACTTCAATGCTGTTTCTTCATCTTCACCTTCACAGGTAAATTCGATTTCATCGCCACATTTCACGCAAGCCCCGAGTACACTCAAAACACTTTTTGCGTTTGCCGTATTGTCTCTAAACGAAAACGTAATCAAGGACTTAAACTTCATCGCTTCTTTACACAAAATGCCTGCCGGCCTTAAGTGAAGTCCCGTGGGATTCTTGATGACAACCTTTTGGCTAACCATACTGCTATACCTCCAATTTCCTCTAGTACTACTATAGCATTTTTTGACAAGAATCTCAAGCCTTTTCTAAAACATAATATCCTGTATCAGACTTGCCAGACGGTCTGCCTCCGCCTGAATCAGACTTTTTTCCTTACCCTCTATCATGACCCTGACAAGGGGTTCCGTTCCGGAAGGGCGGATTAACACACGACCCTCACCGGAAAATTGCTCCGTAAGTTTTGCAATTGCCTTGGCAATCTCAGGATATTCCATATAATGGTCTTTTTTGTGGTTTGCTACCTTTGCATTTGCAAGCGCCTGCGGAAGCATTTCCATTACTTTCGAAAGTTCCGAGAGGGGCTTCCCTGAATCCACCATAACCTGAAGCAGGTGCAGCGCACTAAGGAGTCCGTCTCCCGTCGTGTTTTCATCCAGAAAAATCACATGCCCTGACTGTTCACCACCGAGGCTTGCTCCGATTTCCCTCATCCGTTCCAGCACATAACGGTCTCCAACCTTCGTCTGCTCTGCCTTAATACCATTGTTCTCCGCCATAAGAAAGAAACCAAGATTACTCATAATCGTAGCAACAATGGTATTCTTCTTTAATGTGCCTTTCTGTTTCATATAATTGCCTACGATGGCCATGACCTGATCACCGTTCACTATATTTCCCATTTCGTCCACTGCCAGAAGCCTGTCTGCATCCCCGTCAAAGGCCAGACCGATGTTTGCCTTCTCAAAAACCACCCTCGCCTGTAACTCTTCCATGTGGGTGGAACCGCAGTTAGCATTGATATTGATTCCGTCAGGATTGTTGTGAATGGCAACGACCTCTGCCCCCAACTCCTTCAATGCCTCCACCGAAGTGTAAAATGCAGCGCCCTCCGCACAGTCTACCACAATTTTTATTCCACGAAGTTCTACGGCAACTGACTGAATTGCATGGTTAATATATTCCTCCCTTGCATCCGTTCGGTATTTAATCTTTCCGACCCCGGAACCGGTAGGAAATTTCACTCCCTGCATATTATTTTTAATCATAGCTTCTATTTCGTCTTCCAGTTCATCCGGCAGCTTATAGCCGTTTCCGTCAAAAAACTTAATTCCGTTAAACTCCACGGGATTGTGGGATGCGGAAATGACAACGCCGGCATCGACCTTATATTTCTGGGTCAGGTATGCAATAGCCGGCGTCGGAATCACTCCGACAAAAATACAGTTTGCTCCCACGGAGCAGGCTCCCGCCATCAAAGCATTTGCCAGCATATCCCCTGAAATCCTGGTATCACATCCCACCATCAAAGTCGGCTTATGCTCTTTTTCCTTGGTAAGTACATATGCACCTGCCTGCCCGAGCTGCATTGCCAAGAGCGGCGTCAGTTCTTCGTTTGCAATTCCCCTTACTCCATCTGTTCCAAATAAACGTCCCATATTCTCCACCATGCCTTTCCATTTACACTATTCTGTTGTCTCCGTTATCCTGATTGATACTTTTAGAGGCCTTACGATTGTAATGTTTTCGGAAAGCATAAAATCCACTTCCATCTCATATACACCGGGAGATAACTCTTCTATATTTCCTTCCTCCATGAATGCGGAAATATTGACATGTCCATACAGTGTTTCCTCATCAACTGCATCCACGGATTCCTTCATTCCTTTTATGCTGAGGGTATACAGCAGTTCTTCCTCACTTATCTCCGCCTGATACCCGGCAGGAATACCCACAATCCCGATTCGTTCCGAGGAAATTGTTATATCCCTGGAAGCTTCCCTTTCAATATGAGCTGTTACGGAAATCCTCGCAGGAGATGTTCCATCCGCCAGAAGAATCCCTTCCGGCAGATAATCTTCCACGTTGATATTTACCCGCATGTCGTCCGTCTGTCCCGTAATATTAATTGCGTCCTCAGGAATAACAATTTCCCGGATATCAGCCAACGCTTCTTCCGTGCCTGCAATCGTTATACTTGCGGGGTCACTCTCTATCTCTCCGGTAAACATATAACCAGATGCAGGTGTTCCCGATACGGCACACTGTATCGGCACTGTTTTTGTTCTTAAAATTTCCACCTTCACACGCACTGATGCAACATTTAAGGATACATTATCGGATGCTATGACATTTCCGTCCACATCATATAATATTACGTTTGAATATGTGGAAATATCACTGGTGGAATCAGATACATCCACTTTTACAACCGCCGAGGAAATTTTGGACACCACGGATTCCGGTCCGGAAACTTCCACCCTGTTCTGGTCAGGCACAACTGTATTGACAATATAGCCCTCCAATACTTCACCGGTGGTATCCACCGTAAGGGTAAGGCGTTTTGTTCTCTTTTCTTCTATATTGAGTTTCAGTATTTCATTGCTGCCGGAAATACTGGAAATCTCCTCATTGTAACGGAGGGAATAAAACCTGATTTCCACTGTATTTGTCACTGTTAATTTGGAAAAGTCCGCCTCGGCTACGATATCACCGGCATTGAGTTCGTCACGAATGGATTTTTTTGCAATAATCGTGACGCTTCGCACAATATCCGTTTTGTCCAGAACCTCATAAACCATGTTCTCATTTGTCAAAACATCCGTATTGACCAGCCTGACCGGAATATTGTTGAAGGTTTTTCTGTCCTCCGGGTTTTCAATATCCATCACCACAAGCCAGAGCAAAAAAGCGGCCACAAGGGAAAAAAGCTTAAGCGCCCAGTTATTCAGCAGTTTCTTTCCAAACTTTTTTTTATTTTTCAATTTTATCTGCCCTGCTCTTTCCTTTCCAGATTTTGTGTGATTTCTTTGTCTCCTCACCCTCTACCGGCTGTGCCAGTTTCAATTTTTCCTTCAGTTCATCACCACTCAGATTGCGAAGCAGTTCCCCCTTATATGTCACACTGATTTTACCTGTTTCTTCGGATACAATTACGGTTACCGCATCCGTCACCTCGGAAATCCCCAGTCCCGCACGATGCCTGGTCCCCAGATTTTTATCCAGTTTCAGGTTATCCGAAAGGGGAAGGTAACAGGTTGCGGATGCTACCCTGTTTCCCCTCACAATAACCGCCCCGTCATGCAGAGGAGTATTATGCTCAAATATATTGATAAGGAGCTGGCTGGTCACAATACCATCCACATCAATACCTGTTCTCTCAAAATCACCCAGCGGCTGCTTACACTCTATGACAATAAGGGCTCCCGTCCTGACTTTCCCCATTTCCACACAGGCTTTCGTAATTTCATTAATTGTCTTGCCAGAAAAAACATTTTCCTTCTGCCTTGTCCCGGAGAATGGCAGCACACTGGAAATAATCTCTTTATTCCCCAATTCTTCCAATGCCTTGCGGAGTTCCGGCTGCAAAACCACAATAAATGCCGTAACGGCAAACCCCAGCACATTCGTTCCAAGCCAGATAATGGTCGTCATGTGAAAATAAGCTGCTACCAGCCAAAAAATCAGAATAATAACCAGACCCTTGAGCAATGCCCAGGCTCTGGTATTTTTAATCCAGATAAGAATCTCATAAATAAGGAAGGAAATAATAAGTATTTCCATCGCACTTGAGAAGTCCATATCCGGCATCCGTCTTATCATGCTGTTAAAATAATCCTGAATCTGCTGCATTGGAAATCAATCTACCTCAAATTTCTTCATAGTCTTCCGAGCGCGCTCCCACACTTTCACCACGCCTTACAGGGTATCTCCCTCTGCTCCCGTTCTGGGTGGATATTGTTCTGGACGGAGCCTGCCTTCCCTGCACACGCTGCCCGGTTCCGCTTCTCTCCGGCTGATGTGTACTGCTTGCATGCGAAGTGCGTGTCATCTGGGAATTAATTTTTTTCACTGTTTTTTCCGGTGCCGCAACTGCCATTTTGGGCACGGCTTTCACATAATAATAATATTCATCATCTTCAAACTGTACCTTCTCGGTTCTGCTGTAATCCACGCTGAAAACAAAAAACTGCAGTACCACACAGATAGCCAGTGCCGCCAGCGAGCCAAAAAGCACTCCCAGAACAGACACATTGGTATCATACATCAAATCACCCAAAAGCAGTATCACCACATTGATAAAAGTGCCTGCCACCATGGCAATCGTCCAGGAATGGTCTACAGACATCCTGCGGATGAAATATACCAAAATCACGGTAAATGCAAAAGCTGCCACCGTTATCATCACTGCTTTGTCATCCAGCAAACCATCAATCACCAGTCTGAGCCTTGCCGTCGCCTCATCTGATTCAAGCGCATTGATGGCCACATCATTCGATGAAATAAAATGCACAAAATAATACACTATAGCGCCACAGCCCACGGACACTGCTGAAGCAGGTGTGCCGACAAGCCCCATGGCTAACGGCATCACATACGGTATTTTAAGTCCAAAGCATACCGGTGTCAGCAGCACCACGATGGAGTCTTTTGGGGAAAACCTGAAAAACAACAATGCCATAACCATAAACAGGCACAATGCCACCAATGCCGCTTCCAGTGCCAGTGCATAACAGTGCAGCAGCACAAATACCGCGGCAAAAAATATAATAAATCCCGTAGGCAGAAACGAACATAACAGCGAAACTATCAGCACCACAGCCGCATTATTGATTCTGGTCATGTATCCCAACTGACCGTTAATGCTTAACAGTGCAACAAGCGCCAGCAGAAACTTTAAAACCGGCACTATAAACACTTCATTTTTACTGTAAAATCTCTTAATCAGTTCTTTTATTTCCAGTAGGTTTCTCATAATCGGACCTTTCAAAAATTCTTATTCTTATCATACATGGATGCCAGTTTTTTTAAATTATGATAATAATTTTTCAGGTTTTTTTTCACCTTGTTATACCTGTATGTGTATAACACATAGGTCAAAACCGCAAATCCAACCACAAACACACCATATAAGATGAGAATATTTTTGGCAAAAACAAATAAATCCATCTTGTAAACTTCCAGCATGAAGGTTTCAAAATCATATAGGACATACAATGCAAAAAGGATAAAAAACGCTATTGAAGCGCTGATTATCGACTTTACAACCTGCATTCCGATATAATCACTCCTGAAATAGCTCCCTACCGCTGCGTTCTTCTTCCCTTCACCGGATTCATAAGATGCCAGCTTTGTCATCAGTATGATTCTTTCTTCGTTTAACATGTTTCCTGCCTTTCATAGCTATTTATTCAGAAAACGCATTTTATCCCCATCTTTATTTTTCTTTAACATAGGGGCCGGCTCGTCCTTTTTAGAAACAAAAGCTCCTTTAAAGTCGTTTGCCAGGTCGCGTTTGCATTTGTCGCAGTAACGTCCGCTCAAAATAGCCGCTCCACAGGTTTCACACTGCAGTGTTATGCTGGAACCCTCCGTAAGCTGCAAACGCTCTTCTCTCAGCCACTGGTGAATCATGGGAACTTCTACTTCACATGCTTCCGCAACCTCGTTAATGGTAGCTCCGGAATTTTCCCTGACGTATGCCTTTACTCTCTGGAAGTCCTCTTCCTGCGCTTCCTTGCATCTGGGACAAAGGCGAGGTCCCGATACATAGTTAAAAACTTTTCCACATTTCCTGCAATTACGAACATTCATAGTAACCCTCCTTACCCCCGGCCGCTTACCGCCAGTGTAATGAAATAAATATTATGCACTCCTGATTGCAGAAGCACTTCCGTCACAGCATCCACTGTGCTGCCGGTAGTGTATATATCATCTACAATTATAATCGTACTTAATTTTACATCATTTTGCGCAATTTTGAAAGC
Organism: uncultured Lachnospiraceae bacterium; assembly: GCA_910577105.1. GTDB lineage: Bacteria > Bacillota > Clostridia > Lachnospirales > Lachnospiraceae > Acetatifactor. The sequence goes on from CAJTMB010000001.1 coordinate 96,265, forward strand.
CCTTTTCAAATTATTTTGCCTTTCCTGCACATTTAATGATTTCTGAGGCACCGTATCCCTGACTCTTTGGATTATTCCGTCATAAACCGGTATATGCAGCTTCCTCCCGATTTCTTCTGCCAAAAGACCTGCCTGATTATATCCTCTCCTGTAAAGCTTTCTGCCGGATACAGGCACGGGAATCAGACCGTCAGGCGCCGCTGCCCTGATAAAACCTTCCAATCCATCCGCCATTGCCCTTCCGAAAAAACGGGCATACTCCCGCCTGCCGCCATATTTAAAGCGATAAATGGAAGCAGCAACGCTTTCGTATTCATATAATGCCCTGCCCCTTACATAAAGATGCCGCTTTTTACTGCAGTCCCTGCAATATTCTTTTTCTTCTTCCGGAAGCGGCCTGCCGCAGCAAAAGCAATACGGCTCCCTGACGGGCATTAACTTACCCCTGCACGAACGGCAGATGTCGCCTTCCCGGATTCTTACCGGTTCGTCACATACCGGACATCTGGGAGGAAACAGCAGATTCACCGCCCCTTCCATCATATTCTTTACCAAATTTTCCTTTTTCATTTATGCCTGCTTTCCGCACGCACAACCTTCTTTATTATATTACTTCTTAATGCAATACAACTTCCCGGATTCTATCGGAAAAAGCCGTATACCGGCGGTTGACATCCGTATTTTGTACCATTTCCCCAACCGTTTCCCTGCTTCCCAAAATCGTGACACAGGACTTTGCCCTTGTCACGCCGGTATATAAAAGATTCCTGTTAAACAGCATGCGCGGACCCGAAAGGAGCGGCATAATCACTGCTGCATATTCGCTTCCCTGAGATTTGTGTATGGTAATGGCATATGCCAGTTCCAGTTCCTCCGCCTGGGCAAACGGGTATGTCACGCGCCTGTGTTCATCATATTCTACCACCATATTGCCGGAAAACTCGTTGATTTGCAGGATTCTTCCCATATCACCGTTAAAAATTCCCAGCCCTTTATCCACAGGAATGCCGTATTTGCTCACTACCTCCCATTCAAGTTCATAATTATTTTTAATCTGCATCACCTTGTCACCTTCACGGAAAATATTTTCCCCAAAAACATGCTCCTTTTTTTCCGTAGAAGCAGGGTTCATGTATTTCTGCAAAATCCGGTTCAGTGTTTCCACCCCAAGGCTGCCTTTCCGCATGGGCGTCAGCACCTGGATGTCCAGGGAATCCGCTCCCACATATCTGGGAAGCTTCTCTGTTATCAGCTGTACCATATGTTTATATATGACATTCACATCGTTTCTTTCCAGAAAGAAAAAATCACGGCTTTTATTGTCAAGCAACAGTTCCTCTCCCCGGTTGATTTTATGGGCATTCACGACTATATCGCTCTCCTGTGCCTGTCTGAATATTTTTTTCAGAACTATGGAAGGAAATACATCTGCAGACATGATATCCCGCAGCACCTGTCCCGGTCCCACGGATGGCAGCTGGTCCACATCCCCTACCAGAATCAGTCTTGTTCCCGGCATAATCGCACGCAAAAGCGCCTGCAGCAAATGAATATCCACCATGGACATTTCATCAATGATAATGACGTCCGCCTCCAGGGGATTCTCTTCATTCCTCTCAAACCGCACATTCCGTCTGTTATCTTCTGACAGTGCACCGTTTAATTCCAACATGCGGTGGATGGTGCGCGCTTCATATCCCGTCGCCTCTGTCATCCGCTTCGCTGCCCGGCCTGTAGGCGCTGCCAGAAAAATATCCAGCTGTTCTGATTCAAAATAACGTATTATAGTGTTGATGGTTGTAGTTTTCCCTGTTCCGGGTCCTCCCGACAGGATAAACAGGCCATTCTTCACACATGCCAGCACCGCCTGTTCCTGCAGTTCATCCAGTTCCAGCCCTTCTTTTTTGGCTATGACAGCAATCCTGTCCCTGATTGCCGCTTCCCCGGATGGCAGCAATCCTCCTTCCTCACCCACCGGAATGTTCAATCCTGCAAGCATGGCGGCACAGTTTAATTCTGCATAATAATTTGCGGATGCAAATACTTTTACTTCCTCCCGCTTTTTAATTACCAGCTTTTTATCCATTGCGAGGTTTCCTATCTGCGGTGCAATATAAACCCTGTCCACCGAAAGCAGTTCCTCCGCCCTGTAAAGCAGCACATCTTCCGGCAGAAACATATGGCCTTCCTGCACTGCCTGCAGCAACACATACAGTATGCCGCTCCTTATACGAAAATCCGAATCCGTATGGATACCGATTTTCCCCGCAATTTCATCTGCTATCCGAAATCCTATCCCTTCTATATCCTCTGCAAGCTGATAAGGATTCTGCTGCATGACGCCATACAGGCTATCCTTGTATGTATTGTATATTTTTATCGCCAATGCGTTTGATATGCCGAACTGCTGTAAATAAAGGAACGCTTCCCGCATGTCCTTTTTTTCTTCCATCTGCATGGATATTTCCCTTGCTATACGCTCACTTATGCCCTTTACCTCCGTCAGGCGTTCCGGCTCCTCTTCAATCACCCGGAAAGTGTCCTTTCCGAATCTTTTGACTATCCTTGCGGCAAGAGCTGCCCCTACACCCTTTATGGCGCCCGATGCCAGATACCTTTCTATGCTTACGGCATCCTCCGGCATAATTGTCTTAAAAGCGCTGACCTTGAATTGACTGCCGTACACAGGATGTTCCGTAAAAGAGCCCTCAGCCTGTATGCTTTCCCCCTGCGTTACTCCTTTCATCATTCCCACCAGAACATTTTCCCCTTCTTCCCCGGAAAGTTCCAGCACCGTATAGCCATTTTCCTCATTTTGAAAGATGATACGTTCCACAAACCCTTTTATCGTTTCCATCCGCAATTCCCTTTACAATCGTATACCGAAAGCACACGTGCAAAAAGACTGCTTCTTCAGCAGTCTTTCCTAATTGCCACATTAAACCACGCCGCCCTCAGCTTCTATAAGCCGTAGTTGCGCTTCATTTGTTCATAAAGCGTCTGTGCCAGCCCCAGACTGTTTTGTTCTGTGGAGCTGCTTGCTATCTCTTGTATCATATTGTCCTGATAATAATCCATAAGACCGGTCGTGTAGGAAGAAGCTTCTTCCGATTTCGGAACGGTCTTCACCATTTCCTTAAAAACCTGCTCCAGAAAATAAGCCTCAAACTGCTTACAGGCATCCATCAGTTCCTCATCCGTCGCCTTGGAGTAATCCGTGTCAAGCTGTCCCTCCAGCTTTGACGCACTTTGGGAGGACTGTGTCTTATAAAAATCTTCATACGTATTCGTCAAATTACCGATATCCATAAGCTATTCACACCTTTCCTGTTAACCGCGGAGATTGTTAGCCTGCTGCAGCATCTCATCCGATGCGGTAATGGCCTTGGAGTTAATCTCATATGCCCTCTGTGCCACAATCATGTTGACCATTTCATCCACAACCTGCACATTGGAGCCTTCCAGAAAGTTTTGCAGTACGGAACTCTTTTCCACTGTTGTGCTGGTCGCTTCATTGATGGGCTGGCCGCTGGCCGCTGTCTGCTGGTACATGCTGTCGCCCAGTCTTTCAAGCCCTCCCGGGTTCGTGAACTGGTACAAGCCGATTGTAATGCCCAAAGACTGCGGGTTGTTATTGGCATCCGGATAACAAATCGTTCCGTCAGCGGTAATTGATATCTGGCTTGCATCATACGTGCTGTTTAAAATAATGCTTCTGCCTTGAGAATCCAATACCGGCTGTCCTTCACTGTCCGATAACATGGTGCCTCTGTTTGCGGCTGTCGTCCACTGGAAACTGCCGTTTCTGGTATAGTATGTATTGCCGTCATCACCTCTTACAGCAAAAAAGCCTTTTCCACTGATTGCAAAAGCCGTATTGCTGTCACTCGCAAGCATGGGTCCGTTGTGGAACTGCACCGTCAGGGAAGCATTCCGCACACCAAGACCAACCTGTGCATTGGACGGTTTCGGGTCTCCGTTTGCAGTAGTCGTCCTTGTCTGCAGATTCTGATACAGCAATGACTTAAATTCATTGACCTGTGTTTTGTAGCCTACCGTATTTACATTGGAAAGATTATGGGCAATGTTATCCACATTTGTCTGCTGTGCAATCATGCCCGTTGCTGCTGTCCATAAACTGCGTACCATACTAAAAAGCCTCCTATCTTACCTGCCCTAAATTATTGACCGCTACATCCATGGTCCTGTCGTAGGTCTGAATGATTTTCTGATTGCTCTCATACTGTCTCGTGATGGCAATCAAATTTACCATCTCGGACACCACCTGAACGTTTGCCATTTCCAGACATCCGGAACGGATGCCTGCCGAAGAATTGGTAAGTTCAGCGCCTTCTATCGGCTGGAAATAAGTCTCCCCATAGCGCTGCAGGTAATCATAATTTTCAAAGTCAACAACCTGTATCTGCGCCACCCGGTTCCCGTTCTGACTGATAACCCCGTCCGTTGTAATGTCTACACCGTGAAGCGGGTCGAGCCGTATCCGCCTGTTGTTCACATCAAGAAGATAGTCTCCGTCATTTGTCACCAGAAAGCCATCCTCGTTTAAGGTAAAATTGCCGGCACGGGTATATTTTGTGGAAGTTTCCCCCGCCCTGTTTTTGAACTCTATGGCAAAAAAGCCTTCCTCGGTAAGCGCTAAATCAAAGGTGTTTCCCGTAACCCTGAAGGAACCTTCCGAATAGTCCGTATAGTTTTCCCCGATTTTGACTCCGGGATTGTTTACTCCAAGATACTGTGCCCTCGAAAGTCCGACGGAAGCATCTTTTAATTTGTAGGCCAGTACGGAGTCAAAACTCTGGCTTGTGGTGCCTTCTTTTTTAAATCCCACTGTTGTCGCATTTGCCAGATTGTTTGTCATGACATCCATTCTGTTCTGCTCATTTTTCAATCCGGTATAAGCGGTATACAATCCCTTAAACATGTTACCTCCCTTTGCAGCCCCAGCCGCATGTATCTGCCTAGTCTTCCTTATATCCTGCCAAAAATTCTACATATTTCCCTGTTCCGATTGCCACTGCCGTCATGGGGTCCTCTGCCGTCATCGTATTGATGCCTGTTTTGGCGGAAATCAAATCTTCCAATCCCCTCAAAAGGCTTCCTCCCCCTGTCAGTACAATCCCCCTGTCAGCAATGTCTGCCGCAAGTTCGGGCGGCGTCTTTTCCAGAACACTGTGTATGGTTTCCACTATCTGTGCGGTGGTTTCCCTGAGCGCTTCCTCGGTTTCTTCAGAAGAAACCTTGACCGTCTTGGGCAGACCGGTCACAAGGTTACGTCCCCTGACATCCATATATTCCACTTCAGCCCGCTTGTAAGCGGAACCGATTTTTATCTTTAAATCTTCTGCTGTTCTTTCACCAATCAACAGATTATGCTTTTTACGCATGTAACGAACGATAGCTTCGTCAAAGTCATCCCCTGCAATCTTTATGGAAGCGCTAACCACCGTGCCTCCCAGTGAAATCACGGCAATATCGGAAGTACCGCCGCCGATATCCACTATCATGTTTCCGCAGGGTTTTGAAATATCTATACCGGCGCCTATGGCAGCGGCAATCGGCTCTTCAATAATGGACACTTCCCTGGCTCCTGCCTGATAGGTTGCATCCTCAACAGCCTTTTTTTCCACTTCCGTCACGCCGCTGGGCACACACACTGCAATGCGTGGCTTGCGGAAAGTCCTTCTTCCCAGAGCTTTCTGAATAAAATACTTCATCATTTTTTCGGTAACGGTGTAGTCTGAAATAACGCCCTGGCGCAGCGGCCTTACCGCAACGATATTGCCGGGAGTCCTTCCCAGCATCAGGCGTGCATCTTCGCCGATTGCCTTAATCTTGTTGGTATCTCTATCAAAAGCTACAACGGAAGGCTCCTTTAACACAACGCCTTTCCCCCTGATGTAGACTAATATACTAGCTGTACCCAAATCAATCCCGATATCCGTATATTGCATAAATTATACCCCTTTCCATGGTATGCTCTCATAGATTTCTAAACATTCCAGGTTATTATAACCTAAATCTCTGCATTTTCATAGGGGTTTCGGAAAATTTTCAAAAATTCAAACGCAGAAAAGAGAACGAATCCTTCGTTCCTCTCCTGCGTCCATGCTTTACATTACATGTATCGGCTTTTTTCCATGGATACTTTAGGCCGATTTTCATTTCTCAAGCATCTTTTTTATATACCTGCCCGTATAGGAATCGGAATTTTGGGCCACTTCCTCAGGAGTTCCCCGCGCAATCACGGTCCCGCCGCCGTCGCCGCCCTCCGGGCCGATATCAATAATATAGTCCGCCGTCTTAATTACATCAAGATTATGCTCGATAACCACAACGGTATTGCCGCCTTCCGTCAGTTTCTGCAATATCTCAATCAGCTTGTGCACATCGGCAAAATGCAGTCCCGTAGTAGGCTCATCCAGAATATATATAGTCTTTCCGGTACTTCTCCGGCTCAGTTCAGTCGCCAGTTTTATCCTCTGTGCTTCCCCTCCGGACAGTTCCGTGGACGGCTGGCCCAGCTTCACATAGGACAGGCCCACATCATAAAGGGTTTCGATTTTACGGCGTATGGAAGGTACATTTTCAAAAAACGGAACCGCTTCCTCCACCGTCATGTCCAGGACATCAAAGATGCTCTTCCCTTTATATTTGACATCCAAGGTTTCCCTGTTATACCGTTTGCCGCCGCATACCTCGCAGGGAACATATACGTCCGGCAGAAAATGCATCTCTATTTTTATGATGCCGTCACCGCCGCAGGCCTCGCAGCGCCCGCCTTTGACATTAAAACTAAACCTGCCCTTTTTATAACCCTTTGCCTTGGCATCCGCCGTGGAAGCAAACAAATCCCTTATCAGGTCAAAGACACCCGTGTAGGTGGCGGGATTGGAACGCGGCGTTCTTCCGATTGGCGACTGGTCGATATTAATCACCTTATCCAGCTGTTCCATGCCCTTTATCCCTTTATGCCTGCCGGGTATCGTGCGGGCGCGGTTCAGGCTTTTCGCCAGATGCTTGTACAAAATCTCATTCACAAGGGAACTCTTCCCGGAACCGGACACACCGGTTACTGCCGTCATTACTCCCAGCGGAAAATCCACATTTATATTTTTCAGATTGTTTTCCTGTGCCCCAAGCACGGTCAATTTGCCCGTGGGTTTCTTTCTCTTTGCCGGAAGCGGTATCCTTTTCCTGCCGCTCAAATACTGTCCTGTCACCGACTCCGGCACTTCCATAATATCCTTTGCCGTACCGCACGCCACCACTTCCCCGCCGTGGGAACCGGCGCCGGGACCGATATCAACAATATAATCCGCCGCCAGCATGGTGTCCTCGTCGTGCTCCACCACAATCAGGGTATTGCCCAGATTTTTCAGATTCATTAAGGCGCCTAAAAGTTTGTCATTGTCCCTTTGGTGCAGTCCGATACTGGGCTCATCCAGAATATAACATACGCCGACCAGCCCCGAACCAATCTGTGTGGCAAGACGGATGCGCTGCGCCTCCCCGCCGGAAAGAGTTCCTGTTGCACGGGATAAAGACAGGTAGTTTAAACCGACATTTGACAAAAATCCTACCCGTGCCCTGATTTCCTTCAAAATCCGCTCCCCGATTAATTCCTGTGTTTTTGTCAGTTTCATACCCTGTAAAAAATCCTGCAGCCTGTCAACGGACATGGAAGTAATCTCATAAATATTTCTGTCGCACACAGTAACCGCCAGGGATTCCTTTTTTAACCGCATCCCGCCGCAAAGTCTGCACGGCGTTATCCTCATAAAGCTTTCATATTCCTGCTTCATGATATCGGAGGATGTTTCACGGTATCTTCGTTCTACGTTTTTCACAACCCCTTCGAAAGCAACGGGATATACGCCTTTTCCTCGCTGTCCTTCATAATAAACCTCAATCTGTCTGCCACCGGTACCGTGGAGCAGAATGTTTTTCACCTTATCGGGATAGTCATCAAAAGGGGTATCCAAATCAAAGTCATAAGCCTTACAAAGCGCCTGTAAAATCGCATTGGTAAAACTGCCCTTATCCGCACAGGACTGCCACCCGGTGACGGCAATAGCTCCCCCATTAACGGACAAAGACTTATCCGGTATCATCAGTTCTTCGTCAAACTCCATCTTATACCCCAGCCCGAAACAGTCCGGGCAGGCTCCGAAAGGATTGTTGAAGGAAAAGCTCCTCGGCTCAATTTCGCTGATGCTTATGCCGCAATCCGGGCAGGCAAAACTCTGGCTGAAGTTCATCGAATCGCCGTCAATGACATCCACCTCCAGAAGACCTTCCGACAATTCCAGTACATTTTCCACCGAATCGGTAAGACGTCTCTCAATACCTTCTTTTACCACCAGTCTGTCTACCACTACCTCTATATTGTGCTTAATATTTTTGTCCAGCTTGATTTCCTCTGAAAGCTCATACAGGCTGCCGTCTACACGGACGCGCACATAACCGCTTCGTTTTGCACGCTCCAGAACTTTGGCATGTTCCCCTTTCCGTCCACGCACGACAGGCGCCAGAAGCTGTATCTTTGTACCGGGGTCCAGGGACATAATCTGGTCCACCATCTGGTCCACGCTCTGTCTGGCAATTTCCCGGCCGCACGACGGGCAGTGGGGAATGCCAATTCTGGCATACAGCAGACGGAAATAATCATATATCTCCGTTACCGTTCCCACCGTGGAACGGGGATTGCGGTTTGTGGATTTCTGGTCTATGGAAATAGCAGGGGACAGTCCTTCTATTTTTTCCACATTCGGTTTCTCCATCTGCCCCAAAAACTGTCTTGCATAAGAAGAAAGGGATTCCATATACCGCCGCTGTCCCTCCGCATAGATGGTGTCAAAGGCAAGGGAAGACTTACCGGAACCGGAAAGCCCTGTCAGCACCACCAGTTCATTTCTCGGGATATCCACGTCAATATTTTTTAAATTATGTTCTCTGGCGCCCCTTATTTTAATCCAGTCCCTGGGGCGCATTTTCTGTATTTCTTCCATAATAGTCTCCTCTTCTCTATTCGTCATGGTCTCGCAGAATGGTTTTCAGTTCTACCATCTTGTCACGCAGTTTGGCAGCCGCTTCAAAATTCAAGTCTGCCGCTGCTTTCTGCATCTTTTTCTGAACATCGGCAATCAGCTTCTCCAATTCCTTCCGGCTCATGGATTCAGGGTCTTTCTCAAACTTAACTTCTTCCTGTGCAATCACTTTAGAGATGCTAATCAATTCACGTACTGCTTTTTTAATGGTCTGGGGCGTAATGCCGTGCTTTTCATTGTACTGCTGCTGTATAGCACGCCTTCTGTTGGTTTCTTCGATGGCAGCGCGCATGGAATCCGTCATGTTATCCGCATACATTATGACATGCCCTTCCGCATTCCGGGCCGCACGACCGACGGTCTGTATCAGGGAGGTTTCCGAACGAAGAAATCCTTCCTTGTCGGCGTCCAGAATCGCCACCAGCGAAATCTCCGGAATATCCAGTCCTTCTCTCAAAAGGTTAATGCCTACCAGCACGTCAAAAATATCCAGCCTCATGTCCCGGATAATCTCTGCCCTCTCCAAGGTATCGATGTCGGAATGCAGATACTTCACCCGGATGCCTACATCATTCATATAGTCTGTCAAGTCTTCCGCCATCCTCTTGGTAAGGGTGGTCACCAGCACTTTATTATGATTTTGTGTTTCTTTTCTGATTTCTCCCACCAAGTCGTCAATCTGTCCCTCCACCGGGCGCACGCTGATTTCAGGGTCCAGAAGCCCGGTCGGGCGGATAATCTGTTCCGTGCGGAGCAGTTCATGCGCCTTTTCATAATCCGATGGCGTCGCCGACACAAACAGCATCTGGTCTATATGCTCTTCAAATTCTTCAAAATTGAGCGGCCTGTTGTCCAAAGCCGATGGGAGCCTGAATCCATAATCCACAAGCGTCGTCTTGCGGGAACGGTCCCCTGCAAACATGCCGCGAATCTGCGGAATCGTAATATGGGACTCATCCACTATAATCAGGTAGTCATCCCCGAAATAATCCATCAGGCAGTGCGGCGGTTCTCCCTCTTTCATACCGCTCAGATGCCGCGAGTAATTTTCAACCCCGGAACAAAATCCCGTTTCACGCAGCATTTCTATATCAAAATTGGTCCTCTCCGATATCCTCTGGGCCTCTAACAGCTTGTCCTCCCCCTTGAAAAAGCGGATGCGTTCCTCCAGTTCTTTCTCAATATCATTACAGGCCGATTTTATCTTTTCGGGAGCCACCACATAATGGGAAGCCGGAAAGATTGCCACATGGTTTAAGGTGGCATGCACCTGCCCCGTAAGCGGGTCCGTTTCACAAATCCTGTCGATTTCATCCCCAAAAAACTCTATCCTGATTAGGTAATCCCCACCCTGTGCCGGATAGATTTCCACCACATCTCCCCGAACCCGGAAGGTTCCTCTCTGTATATCCATGTCATTGCGGTCATACTGGATGTCAATCAGTTCCCGCAGCACCTTGTCCCTGTCCTTTGTCATACCGGGGCGGAGTGATACCACCATCCCCTGATAATCATCGGGACTGCCCAATCCGTATATACAGGAAACGCTGGCCACCACCACCACATCCCGTCTTTCCGTCAGGGACGCCGTTGCAGAAAGGCGCAGCCTGTCTATCTCTTCGTTGACGGCAGAATCCTTTGCTATATAAGTGTCCGTGGACGGCACATAGGCTTCCGGCTGGTAGTAGTCATAATAGGACACAAAGTATTCCACTGCGTTATTGGGAAAAAACTCTTTAAATTCTCCATACAACTGCCCGGCCAGTGTTTTGTTATGCGCTATTACCAGAGTCGGCTTATTTAACTGCTGGATGACATTTGCCATCGTGAAGGTCTTTCCGGAACCCGTGACACCGAGAAGGGTCTGAAACTGGTTACCTTCTTTGAAACCTTTTACCAATTCTTCGATTGCCTGCGGCTGGTCGCCTGTGGGCCGGTATTGCGATACTAATTCAAAATGATTCATGCCAATGCTCTCCATGTGAACTATTTCCATTTTCGAAGCAGTTCACTCTACTCTAAAATACCTCGTTCAAACAACAATTTTTACAAGTAGCAGCTTTTCTTCCAGCTCCTCATTTTCACTCTTCATAATTATTCTCATCTGTTTCCAACAACATACGGTCAAAATCACTCAATGCATACTGTTCTGCTATTTTTGCTGAGATAGTTCCTGAATGTGTCAAAATTTCTTTCTTGGACAGCCGTAAAATTCTTTTAAACTGCCCGCCCGGTAAAGTTGATTTTGTATTCTTGCAAAAAAGCGTCTGGTTATCTTTGCTTTTGAAGCATAATCTATACTTTCTACTCATTCTGCGCTATAACTGAATCCAATAACGCTGCTCAATATGTCCGTCTTCTTCGACTTCATTCTCCAATACCCCGCCATTATGGATGATGGACTTCGCTGAACCGATGTTATCTTTGTTGCAGCATATCAGGACTTTATTAATGCCAAGTTTTTTACACTCCTCCAATGCCAAAGCAATCATTGCTGTTGCATAACCTTTTCTTCTTTCACTTGGCCTGATTCCATCGCCTATATGACCGCCGGTTTTCAATAATTCTTCATTTAAATAATGGCGTATGTTAACTGCACCTACAAAAATATTTCTATCTTTATCAAGACAAAACAAAGTTGTATCAGGAACCCAGCCATTTTCAGCTCCTTCCTTTGTATCAAGACTTTTCAGGTAATTATCAAAATCATGAAAATCATGTGCCCATATTTTCCATGGAGACATGTCTGTATGATTTGCTATAATATCGTCCTTCCATTCAGTAAGCATTTCGAATAACTGCTCTTTATATTCACCGGTTAATCTCACAAGTTCAATATTCACTTTCTGTTCCTCCTGACTGCATACGTCGCTTGTTTTTCTTTTGCGGCTATTATATCATACCTGTTTTTGTTTTGCAAACACTTGTTCTGTTTTCTTTCGCACTGTTATTATCAGTTCAGACGATACGAAAACAGGCGGTGTTTCCATAGTCCGGCAAACCATGGAAACACCGCCGAATCAAAAACCTTATAAATACATTTCACTTATCCATTACTGTGCAATCATGCTTTCCAGAAGTTCTTTAGCCCTTTCTTTCTGGTTGTCATATTTTTCATCGCTGTAATATCTTTCACCGTCAAATTCACACACTTCATCCGGCTCTATGCCAATTCCGTGGATGTTTACTCCGTTAGGCGTAAAATAAGAGCTTACGGTGAGTTTTACGGCAGAGCCGTCGCTGAGTTCAACCGGACGCTGCACAATACCTTTGCCAAAAGTGGTCGTGCCAAGCAGCGTGCCTTTGCCATAGTCCTTGATTGCACCTGCCAATATCTCGGAAGCACTGGCCGAATTGCCGTTTACCAGCACCACCATCGGCACTTCCAGTTCATGTTTTCCGTCACATGTATACTCCACACGTTTTCCGTCCCTGTCCTCAGTATAGACAATCAATCCTTCGGGAAGCAGCATACGGGCAATGTCGACAACAGCGCTCAGGTTTCCGCCGGGATTGCTGCGAAGGTCCAGAATCAGTCCCTTCATGCCCGACCCTCTGGCTACTGCAAGCGCATCCGCAAACTGGTCCACCGTCACCGTGTCAAACTCCGTAATCTGGATGTACGCAATCCCATTATCAAACATTTCGGAATTGACTGTGGGAGATTCCACTTTTCTCCGCACCACGTCTTTTTCTATCTCTTCGCCATCCCTGATTAATGTCAGATGAACACTGGTTCCTTCTTCTCCCTTTATGAGGCTTACCACTTCCTGCAAAGTATACCCGTAGACTTCGACGCCGTCTACTTTATAAATGATGTCATTTTCCCTCAGTCCTGCTTCCTCCGCCGGGGTTCCCGCTATTACGCCACTGATTTTTGCCAGCGTGGTCGCAGTATCCAGGCTGACATACGCGCCGACCCCATAATAGACACCTGCGGAATCCTGATAAAGCTGGTTCAATTCTTCAGCAGAATAGTATTCGGAATAAGGGTCTCCAAGCGCTTCCACCATTCCCTTATATGCACCGTTTTCCAAATCACTTCTGTCAATACCCTCCTGATAATAATAGGTATCTATGACAGCCTCAATCACCTGCAGCTTCTCAATCATTTCGGGCGTCACTGCCGAACCGGCGACACTGTCCTCTTTCTTACCATCGGAATTTTCTGAGGATGTCGGTAAACTTCCGCTCTGGTTTTTTGCTGCAAAATAAGCCTGCACCCGATTGGTAAGATAGACACCGCTGACAATCAGAAATGCTGCTGTCAGACCGGTAATCAGACCACAGAAAAAATAACTTCCATGCTTATCCTTTTTGGGCTTTTGACCTCCCTGATTGTTATATTGATGTATGTTATCCACCGCGTAAATCTCATTCTCTTCCATTATATTAATTCTCCTTCCGTTGTCACTGGGACAGATAATTCCATGGACTGGTATATTCTCCGTTCAGCCGGACGCTGAAATGCAGGTGCGGTCCTGTGGAGCGGCCTGTTGAACCTACAGCCGCAATGGTTTCCCCACGGACGACAATATCATCCTTGGACACATACAGCTGCGAAGCATGCATATAAATCGTATACAGGTTATTACCATGGTCTATCATGACATAATTCCCCATAGAACCGCTGTACGAAGCTGCCACCACCACTCCGTCATAAGCAGCATAGATAGCTGTCCCTGTGGGCGCCGCAAAATCCACGCCATTATGAAACTGTGGTACATTCAGTATGGGATGCATACGGTTCCCGTATTCATCTGATATTCTGGTATATGAAGCCAAAGGAAATTTAAAAACGCCGCCGTCATAGGTAAGCACAACACCGCTTGCCGCCAACAACTTCTTTTTTTCTTCCGCCACGGCAGCTTCCAACGCTTCAATAATTTCATCCTGCTCCTGGATATCCGCCTCATACTCCTTAATAGCCTGCGCTTTGTTGCTGATATCAGCCTCAAACTCCTTAATCCTCTGTTCCTTTGCCGCAATCAGTTCCTGCATGGCGGCTTCTTCTGCCAATACGCCTGCCTTTGTTTCATCCAGCAATTCCTTGTCTGCCAAAAGCTGTCTTTCACACGCTTCAATCAACTGGCGGTTCAACATAAATTCGTCCAGCTGCTTTCTATCATATGCGGAAATCTGCTCCATATACTCAACCTTATTCAGTATTTCAACGAAGCTTTCCCCGCTGAATATCATATCCAGATAAGTGGATTCCCCTTGCTCATACATGAACTGAATCCTTTTTACCATGGCGTCATACTGGGCCGCTTCAGTTTCTCTGGCCTCAGCCAGCTGAATCTGCGTTTCCTCAATTTCAGCTTCCTTTTGTGCTATCTGTTCATTTAAACGGGCGATATTCTCCTGTATTTCTTCCAGCTGGGCGTCAAGCTGTATGACATAGTTTCTCAAATCTGCTTTATCTGCTTCCAGCTGTTTCTTAATCTCCTTTACATTGGTAAGAGAATTTTGCAAATCCTTCTTTTCCTCTTCCGCTTTGTTAATCTGCTCCTCTTTTTCTCTGATGCTGTCCGAGGTAAGAGAAGAAAAAGATGTTGCAGAAGCCAAAGAATACATACCTGCAAACAATGTCAGAACAAGAAGAAAGGCCAGACAACCCGTAATCTTTTTCTTCACACACACCACCCCTCTCCATTATACACGCAAATGTTTCCGCACGGTTGTAAAACTTCCAAGAAAACCGATACCGATACCCATTCCCAGGGAAACCGGCGTCAGAACTGAAAAAATCTCTTCCACGGATAGAAAACTGAGCAGATTGGATAGCATGGGAAAAGTAGCCGCCGCATATTGCACTATCCTGTTATACAACACATAAATAATACCTAACGGAATCCCGACGCCGATAGCGCCTATCAGCATTCCTTCAATCACAAAGGGCGCTCTGACAAAAAAGTCCGTTGCCCCGATATATTTCATAATTCCGATTTCCTCCTGCCTAACGGAAATACCAATGGTAACGGTATTGCTGATAAGGAATACGGATACCGCAAGCAAAATAACTATAATGCCCAAGGAAACATACGCAATAATCAAATCAACGCCGCTCAAAGCCGCCGCCGTCACATCGGAATACTTTACCATCCTTACTTCCGGTATGGACTGAAGGTATGTCACCAGTACATCCTGCATGGAGGCTTCGTTCAAATGCACTTCATAATTTGCAAAGTTTTCCAAGGGGTTCGTGGGAAAGCCGCCTGTGTATTCACCCAGATATTTGCCTTTAAACCAGTCCCACGCCTCATCCGCAGACACAAACTTTACTTCGGAAACTTCCGTCCTCAAACGAATCAAATCCCCGATTTCGGCAATCCGCAAATCGGAGGTTCCTTCATTAAAGAAAACGGTAACGGCCAATCCCTTTTCCGCCGTTTTCACCATATGCTGAAAATTCATAATAATGGCATAAAATATGCCGAACAGAAACAGGCAGACAGAAATCGTGGCAATGGAAGCCAACGAAAACCATTTGTTCCGGAAAATATTCCGTACTCCCTGTCTAAGAGTATAAAGCAGGGTACTAATCTTCATCAATATACTCTCCTTCCTCTTCATCGCTGACAATAACACCTTTTTTCATGGTAACGACTCTTTTCTGCATGGCATTGACAA
Organism: uncultured Lachnospiraceae bacterium; assembly: GCA_910577105.1. GTDB lineage: Bacteria > Bacillota > Clostridia > Lachnospirales > Lachnospiraceae > Acetatifactor. Next base: position 111,966 of record CAJTMB010000001.1, read on the forward strand.
TTTCCCTGTTATGGGTAACCACTATCACCGTGGTGCCGGCTTCATTGATTTCTTCCAGAAGCATCATTATTTCCCATGAATTTTTAGGGTCAAGATTACCCGTAGGCTCATCCGCAAGCAGAATGGAAGGCTTGTTAATCAATGCCCTTGCAAGGGCAACCCTTTGCTGCTCCCCTCCCGAAAGCTGTTTGGGTCTGGCCTTATATTTACCTGCCAATCCTACCGTGGCCAGTATGCTGGGAACATTTCTGCGGATTTCCTTTGTGGGAATTTCCACGATTCTCTGTGCAAACGCAACATTATCATAAACATTCCTGTCCTTTAAAAGTCTGAAATCCTGAAACACAATGCCAAGATTCCTTCTGAACTTCGGAATCTTGCGGTGGGGAAGTTTCGCCACATCATGGCCCATTACCCATACCCTGCCGCTGGTGGCGGTTAATTCGCGCAATAACAGTTTTATCAGAGTAGACTTGCCGGAACCACTGTCGCCGACAATAAAGACAAACTCTCCCCGGTTAATATGCAGGGTAACACCGTTTAATGCAGGCGCACCTGCGGAATATACCTTGCTTACACCCTCCAGGTATATCAGACCGTTTTCCTCTATCATTCTCTCCCGCTGTTTTCTCTTTTCCTCTTTTCGTGACATATGCAACCTCTTTTATCAATATTCAAAAGTTTCCATGTACTTCATGTACTTTACTACCATAAGGGCAATCTTGAAGGTAATGGCATCTTCAAACACCCGAAGGTCAAGCCCCGTACTTTTCTGCAGCTTATCCAGCCTGTAAACCAGTGTATTTCGGTGAATAAATAGCTGTCTGGATGTTTCGGAGACGTTCAGGCTGTTCTCAAAAAATTTATGTATGGTGGTAAGTGTCTCTTCATCAAAATCATCCGGACTCTTTCCTCCGAAAATTTCCCTGATAAACATCTTACAAAGCGGAATGGGAAGCTGGTAAATCAGCCGCCCGATTCCAAGTTCACTGTAGGCAATCACATTCCTCTCATCAAAGAAAATCTTTCCTACATCCAGGGCCATCTTTGCTTCTTTATAAGAACGGCTGACCTCTTTTACCTCATGAATCACCGTGCCATACGCAATGTGCACATTTTTCACGCCTTCCTTCTGCAGGTAATCCACAAGAGTCCTTGCACTCTTCTCAATTTCCCGGCTGCTGTCAGACTCCGACAAATCTTTCACCACAATCACATTGTTCTCATCCACGGCTGTGACAAAATCCTTGCTGTTCGTACCGAAATGGGTTCTTGAGAGCTCCAGTGCATTGTTGTCCTTGCCATTTTCAGACTCCACTATCATAACAACACGGCTCACATCCGTCTGGATATGCAGCTTTTTTGCCCTGCTGTATATGTCCACAAGCAAAAGGTTATCCAGAAGCAGGTTTTTGATAAAGTTATCCTTGTCAAAACGCTCCTTATATGCAATCAGCAGGTTCTGTATCTGAAATGCTGCCATCTTGCCCACCATATATACATCTTCACCGCTGCCGCCTGCCACCAGAATATATTCTATCTGCTGCTCATCAAATATTTTAAAATACTGATACCCCTGTATCTCCTGGGAATCAGCCGGCGAAAGGGCAAACTCCGCAGCCTGTTTGGAACAATTGCCCATTTCCGCAGTGGAGGCAACTTCCTTCCCATCCGTGTCCATCACACATAATTCGACTCTTGCAATACTCCTGAGTCCCTCAATTGTGTTCTGCAATATCTGATTTGATATCATATCCCCGCTCCTTTTGGCAAAAACAGCAAATGTGTATTTTAGTGCACGACTTTTGACAATACACCTATCATCCATTTTAATACAAATATACAAAAAAATCTACAGGAAACTTATTAATTTTTATGCACTTTTTCCCAAATAAAATTACGGAGACATACGAAAACCATCTTTAATCCCCTCACCACGAAACTCCACTTCTATCTTTGCAGGCACGGCAGGGAATGAAGCATACCCTGTCCTGTCACCGGTTTCAGGATAATAAAAGGTTTCTCCGTTCAGTTCATATGTATTTAACTCATAAATGCCATAATCCTGCTGCCAGATATAAGCCGGCGCCCGCCCATTCTCACAGATATATCCCGTCAGGACAAACAACTTGTATCCGCCGTAAATAAGCAGCATGCCATACATAAAAACAGAACATTTCCTCCCTGTAAGGAGATGCCCCGCCGTAAGCACCGCCAAAAGCAGGACATAGGCATAACCGTACCTGAGCAGGGGCGCACTGAGCTGCCAGAACACATAGGAAAGCAAAATCGCTGACATAAGCAGAAGGTAATCCAGATTTTCACGCTTTCTTTTCAAGAAAGTATAGGCAGCGGTCAGGCAGAATATGAATGCACAGAAAATATCCGCAAGAATCAACAGTTTTTCCGAAAAAGAAAGCGTTGTCGAAAACCAGCCTGAAAACCACCCAAAAACAGGCATGTCTACAAGGGCCGCATCATACAGCGCCCGCCCCCATGTCCTGATTTCCGCCGCGTCGGCAGCCGCCCTCTCCGCATGGATTTTCCAATCCACGGCAAACAAATCAAGCTGCGGAAACGGATACAGCAGCCAGCCGGAAATAAGAACCGTTCTGATTACCCATGGCGCTGCCGTCAGAAGGCCCATGCACAGATACATTGCAATTTCCTTATAGCGTTTTTCTTTTATAAGGATTACAGCCGGTTTCAGGGTAAGCACCAGAATCAATCCTGCCGTCAACTTCAAAGTAACCGCATACACGCCGCATACGCAAAGCAGGGCATAAGGAACTACACTGAAATCCTCTTTTTTTCTTTCCATCTGCTCCAGCCACTTTATGACAATAAAAAAGATAATGCACATCACTACATAATCCGAGGACGGTGAGACCACTTCCTTACTGATAATGGTAAGATAATAAATTGCAGCCGCCCTTGCATAATCCGACAAAAGCATTTTCTTTCTTTTCCACGCCCGCGTTATGTCAAGTGTCGAAATGCTGAGGATAAGGGCAAAAAACCCGCTTATTGCATGAAGGGAACGTCCAAGCAGAAATTTCATACTGTACAACGCCGACAGGGAAAAAACAGAACTGTTGTATGCAAACCGTACATGCAGGTTTCCCAATCCTTTTACCACACCGTATTCTTCAATCCACCGGATACTCTGCCCATGATACAAATCGGAATCGTATACCAGATATCCCCTTGAAGTAAAATAAGCCCATGCCAGAATCAAAAGTAAAATCACTGCTTTTGCCGCATTCGGACATTCCCGGAAATAACGGCAGGCTTCCTGCCAGACCTTCTTTCGAAAAATTATCAATACCGAAAAACAAAAAAGAAGCAACAGTACATTTGCAAGGAAACCTACTCTATAAAAAAGGCTGAAAACCTGCGCATAGATAGTGGCAGCCACCAGACCCGCAACCATCACACTGTGAAGACGCCTTACCTGATAGCCAAAGCGTTTTTCCACAAAAATACAAAACGCCTGTCCCAGACAAAAAGCTGTAAATGCCACATACAACCAGTTAAATAATATGGATAACATTTTTACCCCCGTTTTCTCTGAAAGTTCATGCAAAGAAGGCCCTTGAAACAAAGGCCTTCTATTACTTTACCATATATAATAACACTTTGTTATTACCAGTTCTTTATACCCTGACATCAAAATTACTTCCCACAGCAGGGTTAACGGAAACCTCCATTGCGGCAGCATCTATCATCCGCACCATACCTGCTCCCAAAGCCTCGTTGGTATCCATGGTTTTGCTCAGTACAGCCGTTCCGACTTTACTGGTCAAATCCGCCTGGGCCAAAGACATTGATACTCCTGCAATATCCATATTGACGCCTCCTTTCCATTCGGACCTTAAATCAAAATTCTTCCTTATAACAATTATATACCACATAACGGAACAAATTACAACTTGATTTTAGGAAAATTTCCCCATCCCGCATGGCGCCGCCGTCAGACATTTGATTCCATAAAGGACCGTGTAAAAACGCTGGACAATGCCTTGTACCAAGGCATGAGAGGTTGTTTTATAACCTCTTATGTACCACTGCGTTTTTACCCGAGTGAGAACGTGTCCTGTTGGAACAAATGTCTGACGGCGGCGCCATGCGGGATGGGGAAATTTTCGGACGCTACTTCACACCCGAAGGATTGCTTTTTCCTTAATAATAATCTGTCCATTCTTAAGAAGATGCCCTACGGCACGCTTAAACTCATTTTTGCTCATCTGCATTTCCCGGCGGATTACCTCCGGGGATGCTTTGTCGTTAAAGGGAAGCGCTCCGTCAAAGCTGTCTATGACTTCCAATACTTTGGCGGCGTCAGCCTCAATCTGTAAATAAGCCTTTTCCCGGATACTCAAATCCAGCTTGCCGTCTTCTTTCACCGCAGTCACCCTGCCGGTAATCATGTCTCCCGGTTTGACTTCCCCATATAATTCCTTTTTGGGAATCAGTGCGGAATACTTGTCATCCACTGCAACAAACGCACCGAACTCCGGACTGGTTTCATAGACGCATCCTGTCACTTTATCATCTTTCTGATACGGGCTTTCCGTTGAGAGATAGGGGTATACATTCATGGTGGCGCACAGCCTGCTGCTCTTATCAATGTAAAGGGAAACCAATGGATTATCACCGACCGCCACTCTGGAAGTCTGCTGTTTATAGGGGAGAAACAAATCCTTTTCCAGTCCCCAGTCCAAAAACGCACCGTATTTATTTACATCCGCCACACGGAGCCGCGTCACTTCTCCCATTTTCAAAAGCGGTTCATTCACCGTGGCAATGATGCGGTCCCTGGAATCCCGGTATATGAATACTTCCATTTTATCGCCCAGTTCCGTGCCGGCGGGAACCTGTCGGGCAGGAAGCAGCACACGCTCCTCCTTATCAGCCTCTTCTGTCAGGTAGACGCCAAATTCTACTGTTTTCACTACCGTTAATGTCTGTTTTTCACCCAGCTTAAACATTTTTCACCCTTCTTTCCCCACTTTTTAAGAGTGGGAAAAACCTTCAAGTTCTACATTCACATAAATGGCACCGTTGGCATCCTGCAGGGAAACCACCCATATATCCTGTCCGTTTTCCCCTTTTCCATATGCCGCATAAGGATGCAGCACATCTCCCAGATATGCCTGTTTTTTATACTCTGCGCGCATCTGCGCCACCGGAAATTTTTCCGGCAGGACACTGAGGGCCATCCTCACATACTGCCCGTTGTTTACATGGTTATTTACATCCAGATGCCACGGCATAACCGTTATTTCATCTTTCTGCTCCCCGTGACCGGGAACTGCAATCTTGCGGCCTGCATACGGCATCGGCAGTTTTTCTTCCAATACATACTTCTCCAGCATCTCTTTTGAAGGATGTGCCGGTCCAAAACTACTGCTGTCCAAAAGAGTCCACAACGTATTGGCCCTTGCAGCATATCCGCCTTTTGTATCCTTCATGAAAAAATTACGGTACCCAAAACATCCTTTAAAATCATACGGGAAAGTACCTACCGTAACATGCTCACACAAACCGGGATACCTGTCCACCACTATCTGCCATGAGGAAAGCACCCATACCAGATTTCTTTCCCTCAGATATTGCAGACCCACTCCCAAATCTTCTGAGTGAAAGGTAGAACAGTCCTGAAAATAATCCAGCATCGCCTCCAAAGTAAGCCTGCCATCGCTGTCCGTTTCACTGTATCTGATTCTGCTTTCAAAACTATACATATCTTCTCCACTTCCGCAAAGGCATTATTCCAACAACTGCATGACAATCATTACAATCCAGAACAGGCTAAACAGAATCATGCCCACATTCAAAATCATCGTGGAAAACCGCTTTCCTTTCGGCAGAACAGAACCGCCTGCCAGCCGAAAACGTTTCCTGTATACAATTAAAAGAACAATTCCTGCAATGACAACGCCAAAAAGGAATAAAAGATACAGGAAAAATACCAAAAGCCCCGGAAGCACATCCGCCATGGCCTGCATGATGACCCTCTCATCCTGTGAAGCCATAGCCGCATTAAGTGCGTCATAGTCCATCAGCCTTAGTAACAAGGGGGCTATTACGCCTCCCACAAAATTAACCGCCATATGTAACGCAATGGTGTACTGAATCTTACCTGTCCTGACATATAGGAAAGCAAGAAACATTCCCAGCGTAAACGCATAAACAAACTGGGAAAGATTTCCATGAAACAATCCAAACATCAGTCCCGAAAGCACTATCGCCACACCCTGCCCGTAGCGAACCGCCCTGTCCACCAACAGTTTACGAAAAATCAGTTCCTCCATAACCGGCGCACAGATTACCATGACAAAAAAACTGGTCAGCGGATGAATGGACGTGGCAACCTCCTGTATCACATTGTTTACCGGTGTACCCTTTACCATGCCGATTATAAAAGTGATAAATGTCCCGATAATATTACTGCAATACATAATGGAATAACACATTATCATGGCTATCATCAGCTTGCCAAAGGACATGGAATGCTTTTCAACTTTCACAGCCGGCACACTCCGAATCATCAGCATCATCAACGGCATGCTTATCAGATACATCAACGCCATATTGCACAACAGGCTGATATTAGGGTCATTCAGAATATCAGGGAAAAATTTCTTTATAACTGCCACTGCACACAACTGTAGGGCATAAATCACAAGCGTCCCCAGAAAATACATAAGCCCTATCGAAGAGAAATGTTTTCTTCCCTGCTTTACCACGGCTTCCGGTGTATATAACGGCATAGTATCCATAATCAATTCCTCCTAAACAAAATTTATTATACTCCAATTCTTTTATTTCCACAAGTGTTCCCGCATCCGAGCTTGTGTCAAACTACTGCGCACTTATGATTCTATCTCCGGCATTTGACAAACAACTATACTTTTCTCCTTCTTCCGGCAAACAAAGCAATCGCCACAAAGAGAAACAAAAAGCAAGCATTACAATCACTATAGAAGGTACAGAACCCGGAATAAGCATTTGAAAAAAGCAGAAACACAAACCAAATCGGAAGCGCCTTTTTTAATACATGTATATTCCATAAGCTAACTCATTGGTTTTCATCTTGTCACCTCGGAATACCTCTAAACACTGTATTTACATGCAAAAAAAGAAACTGTTCTCACAGTTTCCCAGAACAGGGCTACAAGGATTCGAACCTTGAAATGACGGAGTCAGAGTCCGTTGCCTTACCGTTTGGCGATAGCCCTTTATGCGATTACTTTATGCATTATACATGAAGTATATCCAATTTGCAATACCCAATTCAAAAAAAATCTTAAAAAATCTTTGCCGGATGGCCTTTGAAATCATTTTCCAAAGGTACATCCGGCATTACAATTCACATCATACCCTATACTTCAAAAGTCAAATCCGCATAGGAAGGAACCGGCCACATTTCTTTATCCACAATCATTTCAAGTTCATCAATCGGCGCTCTCAGTTCATCCATCACTGCCCTTACGGTATCTTTATAGAAAAATGCCTGCTCTTTTGCATTGTGTATCGTACCGGCCTCAGCCACAGCCTTTTCCAGCCGTGTAAGTGCATCCTTTGACGCCGCCAGCTTTGCAGATACGGCATTTAACAGTTCTGCCTGCACATGAGCCTCTGCACCCGCGGATTTTAACGCAATCACACTGTCCGCTAAAGACTTACTGTACTTTATCACTGCAGGGATGTACTGCCTTCCTGCCATTGCAACCATGGTAAGCGCTTCTATATTAATGGTTTTTGCATAAGTTTCATATATGATTTCTTCCCTTGACTCCAGTTCCACCTTTGTGAAAATACCAAATTTCTCAAAAAGTTTTACCGTCTTATCCGTCGTAAGCGTTCCCGCTGCCTCAATCATGGATTTGATATTGGGCAATCCCCGCCTTTCGGCTTCGTGCACCCATTCCTCGGAGTAACCATCGCCGTTAAAGATAATTCTCTGATGCTCGGTCATATATTTCTTTATCAAGTCATGGACGGCAATGTCAAAATCCTCAGCCTTTTCCAGTTCATCTGCCGCTTCACAAAAAGCCTCAGCCACAATGGCATTCAGTGCCGTGTTCGGGCTTGCAATGGAATCTGAGGAACCGACCATACGGAACTCAAACTTGTTGCCGGTAAAGGCAAACGGTGAAGTCCTGTTTCTGTCGGTGGCATCCTTATCCAAATCCGGCAGGGTGGAGACCCCTGTCTGCAGCTTGCCTCCATCCAGGCAGCGCGCCGCTTCCCCTGTTTCAACCAACTGTTTTACCACATCTTCCAATTGTTCCCCCAAAAAGACTGAAATAATGGCGGGCGGCGCTTCATTTGCTCCAAGCCTGTGGTCATTCCCCACATCGGATGCGCTCTGGCGGAGCAACTCTGCATGGGTATCCACAGCCTTCAGAATACATGCAAGCACTAAAAGAAACTGTATATTTTCATTGGGCGTATCGCCGGGGTCTAACATATTCACACCATTATCCGTCCCAAGGGACCAGTTATTATGCTTACCCGAACCATTCACGCCCGCAAAAGGCTTTTCATGAAGCAGACATGCCAGACCATGGCGTCCCGCCACCTTCTTCATGGTTTCCATTACAAGCTGGTTGTGGTCTACCGCAATGTTTGCCGATTCATAAATAGGCGCCAGTTCATGCTGCGCAGGCGCAACTTCATTGTGCTGCGTCCTTGCCGTCACGCCCAGCTTCCACAATTCAATGTTCAAGTCCTTCATGTAAGCGCCGACTCTCTCCCGGATGGTTCCGAAATAATGGTCCTCCAGTTCCTGTCCTTTTGGCGCCGCCGCCCCAAACAAGGTACGGCCCGCAAAAATCAAGTCTGTCCGCTGCAAATACTTTTCCCTGTCCACCAGGAAATATTCCTGTTCCGCTCCTACCGAAGCGGCCACCTTGGTTGCCTCTTTATTTCCGAAAAGACGCACAATGCGCAGCGCCTGGGCACTGATGGCTTCCATGGAACGAAGCAGCGGTGTTTTCTTGTCAAGCGCCTCCCCTTTGTAGGAGCAGAACGCTGTGGGAATACAGAGAATCACACCTGTTGCATCTTCCTTCAAAAATGCCGGTGAGGTCATATCCCATGCCGTATAGCCCCTTGCCTCAAAAGTGGCCCTTAAGCCTCCGGAAGGAAATGAAGAAGCATCCGGTTCCCCCTTAATCAGCTCTTTTCCCGAAAACTCCATCAACATATGACCCTCGTCATCCGGATGAGTGACAAAAGCATCGTGTTTTTCTGCAGTAATGCCGGTCAAAGGCTGGAACCAGTGCGTATAATGGGTGGCGCCGTTTTCGACAGCCCAGTCTTTCATTGCCTTCGCCACAACATCAGCCGTTGCCAGGGGCAGTTCCCCTCCCTTGTCCATTACACATTTCACTTCTTTGTAAACACTTCTCGGAAGTCTCTCTTTCATCTTGCCTAAAGTAAATACTTTGCTGCCAAACAACTCTTCCACATTCAATACTTCGCTCATATCTTCCTCCCTTTCTGCACAGGCAGCCAAAAAGCCCTGTCCCATGAAGTAAAAAAGTGCTCCAAAATAAACTTTTGGAACACCCTTGTTCAAGATACCTGTATTTCGGAATTTCACTCCGTTTTTTATAAGATATCCCAATTCTTTAAGAATTGCAAGACTGAAAATCAATTTCTATCACTTTAACATATTTAGACAAATATTTGGGCAATTCACTGTTCACATTTTACAATAGCACAATTTGTCAGTCAATTATTTTTTTCATAAACAGGAAAAATCATTACATAGCCTCGCCAGATTGCAATATCCTTGACAAATTATCAATACTCTTCTGCACAGATTCCATGGCCTCCATTACCGCTTCAACGGAAACAACCTGCTCTTCCGTGGAAGTACTGATTTCCTTTGTGGATTCGGCGGCATTTTCTGAGATGTCTGCCAGTTTTTCCATGGACGAATGCATGTTCTCCTTCAAATCGGAAATGTTTTGTAACTCCCGGCTCAACTCACCGATGATGCCCACAACCTCTTTGGAAGATTCAATCATTGTCTTAAATACGTCTACGGTAATATTCAACCTGCCTGCCGATTCCGATACAATGGAACTGTTATGGTTCATCGTATCACGGGTACTCTGCACGATGCTGACGATTTCCTTGAGGATTTCATCAATTTTATTTGTGGAAACTGCAGACTGTTCGGAAAGCTTTTTAATCTCCTCCGCAACCACGGCAAAGCCCTTTCCGGCCTCACCTGCCCGTGCTGCTTCTATGGCAGCGTTTAAAGCAAGGAGGTTTGTCTGTTCGGCAATTCCGGAAATGGTATCAATGATATTACCGATTAGAGCAGACTTTTCCGATAATATTTCAATTTCTTTGGATGCATGTTCCGTGGATTCAATATTTTCCTGAAATTTCTCGGTTAATTCCTCGATAGAGGCAATACCGGTATCGTTATTTTCCTTCAAAGTATTCATATGTACGACAGTGGTATTTACTTTTTCTTCGGAAATGCTGAGTTTATCGGCAAGGTCGTTAAAAAGCGCAAGACTGCCCGTTACCTCAAGAGTCTGAACATCGGAATCCGATGCAATCCGCTTTGTGGTATCGGCAATTTTCTGTGACAGACTGCTAAACGCATCCAGGGAACCGTAAATATTGGCTGAGGACTCTTTCAGGTTATCAAAGGCATCGTTGACATTTTCAATCAAATCTGCCATTTTTTCTTCTTTTGTTTCCACCGTTTCAAAGAGTTTATAAGTTCTCATCGAAATAACATAAGCCGTCATAACGCCTAACATAAACACCAGCATGATAAAAATCCAGACAGGAAGATTATGCATCAGCAGATAGGAATCCGGGAAAATAATCATGGCTATGGCATTGACCGCTACGGTAACAACTGCATTCACCAGAACAACCGATTTATCATAATAAGCAATGGACAAAACCAAAATCAGAAAATACGCCTGCGTCATGGCGCCGAATTTTCCGTCATTGGCAAACACAATTACCACTGCACCGACAACAGGCAGGATGGATACATAAAGATACTTGGCAATCCTCCCCAATTTCTTTTCAAATAATTTCGTCAGGATGCCGAACAAAGACATCAGGAATACAATGGCATCCATCATGGTACCGCCCAAAAATAACATGACAAACGTAAAAGCAACCACCGGAATGAATGTGTTCGCAAGGAACATGATAAAATTCATTTGTTTTTCTTCATTTTGAAGTATATTCAGATTCATTTCAATCCCTCCCCTTAAGTAACTTAACAAACATTCTAATGTATTATATCACAAAAAAGCAACTCAGTTCAATTCCGTTTTTTTCACCCGCAGAAGGTCAAATTTTGCCGGTACATCCGATAGTTTCAGCCAGACAGTCTGCCCGGGATGGGGACAGCTTTCCATCGGCTGAAATGCCTCATCCCACATTCCTTCCACTATGACAGAACTGTCATTACCATCCGGCTTCATGATTTCTATGCTGTCACCCACCGAAAATTTATTGCGCTGTTTAATACGGGCAAGAGTATTCCCCTGAAATGCTTTGGGGAAATCATCCGTGCATTGCCCCACCTCCTCCACAGTTCCCAGATAGACATAGTCATTAACATAGGTATTGTTGTCATAAATCTGGGTGGTCTCATCAGGTTTTCCAAAATAAAATCCTGTAGTAAACTGGCGGTATGTGCATTTTGCAATCTCTTCCTTGTACCATGCCAGATTTTCTCTGTATTTCTGTACCGAAACAAAATAATCATCAATTGCCTTACGATATGTTCTTGCTGCTACAGCCACATACAGCGCCGTCTTCATACGTCCTTCAATTTTAAAACTGTTAATACCGGAAGCAACCATCTGGGGAATATGCCCAATCATGCATAAGTCTTTGGAATTAAAAAGGAAAGTCCCCCGCTCATTTTCATAAACAGGCAGATATTCGTCCGGTCTGGTCTCCTCCACAACGGCATATTTCCAACGGCAGGGATGCGTACATTCTCCTTTGTTGGCATCCCGTCCCGTAAAATAACTGCTCAGCAGGCATCTTCCCGAATAAGATATGCACATAGCCCCATGGACAAAACTTTCTATTTCCATCTCCTTTGGAATCTGCTTTCTGATTTCCGCTATTTCGCGCAGGGATAATTCCCTTGCGGAAACCACTCGTTTTGCCCCCTGTTCCCACCAGAACCGGTATGTCTGGTAATTTGTATTATTTGCCTGTGTGGAAATATGGATTTCCATGCCGGGACAAATTTCTTTTGCCAGCATAAACATGCCGGGGTCAGAGATAATCAGCGCATCCGGCGCTTCAGGCTGCATGGCGGCGAGTTCCGCAAAATAACTGCGCGCACCGTCCAAATCTTCATTGTGCGCCAGAATGTTTGCCGTCACATAAACTTTTGCCCCATGGGCATGGGCAAAAACAATGCCCTCCGCCATTTCTTCCATGGAGAAATTTTTGGCCTTTGCCCGAAGTCCAAACGCCTCTCCCCCGATATATACTGCATCCGCACCAAAGCACACTGCGGTTTTGAGCACCTCCAGGCTGCTTGCGGGAATCAGAAGTTCCGGTTTTTCTCTCATTTCATCCTCCAACCTTTACGCTCAGGGCAACACCGTCCCCTGCCTGTAAAATAACAGTTTCCAGTTCTTCCCGATGGGTCAGTTCATACAGATATTCCCGCATTCTTGAGTGAATCGTGCGGTTCCTTCTGGTAACCGCAAAACGGGATTCAAGCACATCCCCATCCTGTAACACGTTATCCGATATAAGCAGCCCTCCGTCAGAAAGAAGCCGCATTACATCCTGCAGAAAATGAATGTACTGCCCTTTGGCCGCATCCATAAATATCAGGTCATAAGAGCCGTCCAATGTTTTGAGGATATCCGCCGCATCCCCTTCCAGCAGGGTAATGTTTTCTTCTTTTCCAGCTGCCTTGAAATTTTTCTTCGCTACGGGAATCCGTTTCTCATATTTTTCTATGGTGGTAATATGGCAGTCCTTTGGCGCATATTCACTCATTAACAGTGCGGAAAATCCCACTGCGGTTCCCACTTCCAAAATCTGCATCGGCTTCTTTACCGCCAGCAGAAAACGAAGCAGGCTCTGCGTCTGAGGGCGGATAATGGGCACATCGTCCGCCTTTGCTTCCTGTTCCAACTGATTTAAAAAAGGCGTGTTGCCTTTATCAAACGAGTTAATAAAGGCAACCATTCTTTCATTCGTTATCATTGTTCTTTTCCGTTCTATTCTTCTGTTTCACCGGTTTCTTCTTTTTCCACCGCCATGACTCCCATCATTTCTTCCATGGTCATGGAAGTGTTGAGGGTATATACGCCCGGCTGCAGTTTATCCTTATAACGGGAAAGCAGGTTTTGAATATAAAACAGTTTGGCATCTTTGATTAATCCTTTGGTTTCCAGTATCTGACCTATCTGAAGGGGGCTTTTTCCCACCGTGATTTCCACAACCACATCCATTCCCGGACTTTCCGATACCGGTGGCTCCTGAAAAACACGGTAACCGTAATCATACGCCACCACTGCCGCCTTGTAAACCAAAACGATTACCACTATTGCAAACACTACTTTCAGCACCGTTCCAATGACGGCCGTTACCATCTGTCTGGTATTCATGTCAATGCCTCCTATACCGTCAAATCAAAATCAAGGGATTCCGTCACCCTGATATTTATCATCTGCATCATCCTGCAGAAAGCCAGTTCCGCTGCCAGAAAGTCTGCAACAAGTGGGTTTTCACGAAATTTTTCATACTTTTGTTCAAATTCATCCATCTTGTGGAATAATTCTTTGTCATCGCTTCGGTTCTGCATTTCGTAATTGCGGATTCTGAATTCGTCTATCTGTTCCTTGAGTTTCGGAATACGGCCTACTTTATCCTTTTCCCGCTCATAGTCCTGATATTCCTGTGTTTTCTTTATCGCCGCATTCAGATTTTCAATAGCATCATCCAATTCCGACATTTCCATCCACCTTTCATTTGTGTCATACTTCCATGATAACAGGCAGTATCATGGGCCTGCGCTTCGTCTTTTTCCAGACATAATCGGAAAGCGCCTCCTTGGTGGCCGCCTTTAACTTGCCCCAGTCCGTAATTCCCCTGTCCAGAAGTTCCTCCAGCGCATCATCCACCAGGTGCCTTGCCTCCTCCATCAGTTCATCCGATTCCCTGACATATACAAAGCCTCTGGAAACGATATCCGGACCGGACACCAATACGCCTCCTGCCCTGTCAAGAGCCATAACCACAATCAGAATACCATCTTCGGCAAGGTGCTGTCTATCCCTGAGCACCACATTTCCCACATCACCGACGCCAAGTCCGTCAACCAGTATGGAGCCGACCGGCACCCTTCCTGTCACGGATGCCTTTTCCTCAGACAATTCCAGCACATCTCCTGAAGAAAGAATAAATATATCTTCTTTTTCAATCCCAAGTCCTTCCGCAATCTTTGCCTGCGCCCTGAGGTGTTTGTATTCCCCATGTACGGGAACCGCATACTTAGGCTTCACCAGCGTGTAAATCAGCTTGATTTCCTCCTGACAGGCATGTCCGGATACATGGGTATCCTGAAATATAACATCAGCTCCCTTGCGGAAAAGTTCATTGATAACCTTTGTTACCGCTTTCTCATTGCCCGGAATGGGATTGGAGGAAAAGATAACGGTATCTCCTGCACCGATGGTAATCTTTTTGTGCATATTGGAAGCCATCCGGGAAAGCGCTGCCATGCTTTCTCCCTGGCTGCCGGTGGTAATGATAACCTGCTGTTCATCAGGGTAATTTTTCAACTGGTCCACATCAATCAAGGTCTTCTCCGGAATATTCAGGTACCCCAGACTGGAAGCCGTTTCAATGATATTGACCATGCTTCTTCCCTCTACCACTACTTTCCTGCCAAACTTATATGCCGTATTGATAATCTGCTGCACACGGTCTACATTGGAAGCAAACGTGGCAACAAAAATACGGGTATTTTTATGGTCTGAAAATAAAGTATCAAAAGTTCTTCCCACCGTTTTCTCGGAAGGCGTAAAACCGGGACGTTCCGCGTTGGTAGAATCACACATCAGCGCAAGGACACCCTTTTTGCCTATTTCCGCAAAACGCTGTAAATCTATGGCATCCCCGAATACAGGGGTATAGTCCACTTTGAAATCACCGGTGTGTACCACCGTTCCGGCCGGTGAATAGATGGCGAGAGCTGCCGCATCCACAATACTGTGATTGGTTTTAATAAATTCTATCCGGAACTTTCCAAGGGTTATAAACTGTCCGAATTTGACAATCCTTCTCCTTGTGCTTTTCTCCATATTGTGTTCTTTTAATTTATTTACAATAATGCCCATGGTCAATTTAGTCGCATAAACAGGCACATTAACCCTGCGCAGTACATAGGGCAGGGCCCCGATATGGTCTTCATGCCCATGTGTAATGACAAAGCCTTTCACTTTGTCAAGGTTCTCTTCCAGATACGTCACATCCGGAATTACAAGGTCAATCCCCAGCATGTCATCCGCAGGGAAGGAAAGACCGCAGTCTACCACAACAATACTGTCTTCATATTCAAAGGCAGTAATGTTCATTCCAATCTGTTCCAGGCCTCCCAAAGGAATTACCTTCAGTTTGGAAACATTCATATTCTCTTTTTTCTTCAATCAAATTACCTCCATCAATCCGACAGCCAGCCAGGCTTTCTGACATGGTAAATCCAACGGCAGACAATAAAAAATGTGCTCTCTCTCCATGACAATCCCTTCGGCCGTTTTGTCAAGGAGAACATTCTTCACGGATGCCGGTCATCCTGCATGGCTTTCTGCCATTTTATCTAATCCCACGGCTGCTGCCACAGGAATAAAATCATTCTAATGTTACATCCTCCATCATGCTTTGGAATACCTGTGCAACCGCATGCAGTTCCTCCTCTTCCTCCACGATGGCATATATGCTTTCTTCTTCCCCGTCACGGGATAAGTCTTTCAAAATCAAAGCTTCCCCGTCCCCTTCTTCTTCATCCGTCACCAGAATATAATTCATGCCTCCGATTCTGGTCTGTTCCAGCACGAAAAATTCTACCGTTTCCCCATTTGTCCCCTCGGGACTGAATAAAATCTTTTCCACTAACCTTTCTCCTTTATCCGGCGCATGTCCAGATATCCCTGTAAAATAAAGCAGGCTGCAATCTTGTCCACATATTCCCTGCGATTTTCCCTTCTGATTCCCGCCTCCATCATCGCACGGTCAGCTGACACGGTTGTCAGTCGTTCATCCCATAAAACCACGGGCAGACCGGTCCTGCGCTCAAGCTTTTCCTGAAATTCCCTGGTCAAATCTACCCTGATGCCTTCCGTGTTATTCATGTTTTTGGGTAGTCCAAGCACGATTTCCTCTACTCCGTATTCCACAATCAGCTCCTCAATGCGGGCCAATGTCTGACGCAGCTTGTTCTCTTCCTTACGCCGGATGATTTCCACCCCCTGTGCGGTAAGAAACAGTTCATCACTTACTGCCACCCCAACCGTTTTTGAGCCAAAATCCAGCCCCATAATTCTCATGTATTTACCCCCACCGGTTGTTTCGGATATATTCTGTCAGCAGTTCCTCCACCAGTTCATCCCTTTCCACCTTCATAATCAGGCTTCTGGCATTTTTGTGGCTGGTAATATAAGTAGGGTCACCGCTCATAATATAACCTACTATCTGATTTACCGGATTATATCCTTTTTCCGTCAGTGCCTCATATACCGTGGACAATACCACTTTCACACCGGTTTCCGGTTCCGTTTCCACCCTGAAAAATTGTGTATTTCCTAAGTCCTGCATGTGACTCACTCCTTACCATTTGTATATTATCTTAAACCATTTTACTGGAAAATTCAACCTGCCTTTTATATTTTACTCCATTAAGAGGACTCCCTCATGTAAAAAACCGGCTATCTTTCCCACCCCTATATGGTTTGACAGATTTTCTTTTGTCAGTTTTGCAACACGCACATATTCCCTCGTGTGTCCGAACATGTATCTTTTGCCATCAATCTCCCTTGCATCTTCGAACAATACTTCTTCCTCTTTCCCTATGTATGCGGCAAGGAATGTCCCTGACTGCTCTCTTTTCAGTTCCTGCAGCCTGTTGCTTCTTTCGGCCTGTATGGAGCCGGTAACCTGCCCTTTCATGGCAGCGGCCGCAGTACCTTTTCTTTTGGAATACTTAAAGATATGCATTTCAAAAAAATTTACTTTTTTCAAAAACGCAAAGGTTTCTTCAAATTCTTCGTCTGTTTCTCCGGGAAAACCTACAATGACATCCGTTGTGATGGCAGGATGTCCAAAAGCATCCCGCAAATACTCTACACACCTTAAGTATTCACCTGTCGTATAATGTCTATTCATTCTTTTTAAGGTTTCATTGCAGCCACTTTGCAGGGACAAATGAAAATGGGGACATATTTTAGGCATGGCCGCCATCCTTGCTGCTGCTTCCCTTGTGATAATCCGCGGCTCCAGGGAACCGAGCCGAATCCGGCTGATTCCGTCAATATCCTGTATCCTCTCCAGTAAATCGAACAGTTTTCGGCTGCCGGTGTACCCCCTCTGCCCATCTGGTTTTCTCTGTGTTACGCTTTCTTTCCTGTCCCATGCACCATCTTCAAAATCAATTCCATAGGAACTGATATGAATTCCCGTCAGGACTACCTCCCTGTATCCCGCTTTCGCAAGTCCTTGCAGTTCCTTGTAGATATCCTCCCACCTGCGGCTGCGCACCCGTCCCCTTGCATAAGGGATGATGCAGTAAGAACAGAATTGGTTGCAGCCATCCTGTATTTTGACATAGGCGCGGGTATGCTCAGAAGTCTGCTTTAGCAGCATTTCTTCATAATCACATATGCCGTTTATATCCGTGACAACTTCCGCAAAGCCGCCTTCCTCTTCCCGCCGCCTCAAAAAGTCGTCCAATATGGCCGCAAGGTCTTTTTTCTTATTGTTTCCGACGGCAAGGTCAACACCTGCCTCCCGAAGGGCGGCCTCCCCGCCGGTCTGCACATAGCATCCCACGGCAACCACCACTGCCTGCGGATTTCTGGTCTTGGCCTGATGAAGCATCTGCCTGCTTTTCCTGTCTGCAATATTAGTAACAGTGCAGGTATTTACAACGTATATATCGGCTACTTCATCAAATGGTACAATAACATAGCCTTTTTCTTGTAACATTTGTTGCATAACATCCAGTTCATAGGCATTTACTTTGCAACCCAGGTTATGTAATGCTACACTTTTCATATTATTCCTTTCTAATTTTGTATTGTTTTATCATTGACTTTTGTCCCCTAACCCATTAATATGAAAGCAGAAGGTATGAAACATTCAAGGAGGTAATTACCATGAAAACAGTTCAGATTTCCTTAAACTCCATTGACAAAGTAAAATCTTTTGTTAATGATATCACAAAGTTTGATTATGATTTTGACCTGGTATCCGGCAGATACGTAATCGATGCAAAGTCCATTATGGGTATTTTCAGTTTGGACCTTTCCAAACCCATTGACCTGAATATCCATGCAGAAGAAGATATCGACGACGTTCTGGCATCTTTAAAGCCTTACCTGATTTAACAGGGTCTTTTGTACATCAATCTTTACAGCAAAGAAAAGCAGAACACCTGGGAACTTTCCTAGGTGTTCTTTTTTACCTCTGTGCCGCTTTCGGTGCAAACCACCAGTTCTTTTGTTCCAATCGCTTCTTCCACCAGTTCCTCAATCTTGTCCCATAAATTTTCTTCATGGCGGCGGATAACCTTGATGTTGGGTTTCGTCACGGGATGCTTGGCCACAAATATGGTACAGCAGTCCTCATACGGCAAAATGGAGGTTTCATAGGTTTCTATCTTCTCTGAAACCTGCACAATTTCCTGTTTGTCGAATCCGATAAGCGGCCTGTAAACCGGAAGTTCGCATACTTCATTGGTTGCCATCAGGCTGTGCATGGTCTGGGAAGCCACCTGCCCGATGCTCTCACCCGTCACCAGTCCGAGGCAGTCCGTTTCCTTTGCAATCCTTTCCGCAATGCGCATCATATACCGGCGCATAATAATTGTCAGTTCTTCATGAGGACATTTCTCGTAAATATATAATTGAATATCCGTGAAATTTATGATATGCAGATAAATCGGTCCCGTATAGCCTGACACAATTCTGGCAAGGTCAATCACCTTCTGCTTTGCCCTCTCGCTGGTATAAGGCGGCGCATGAAAATAAACGGCATCCAGCTTTACACCCCTTTTCGCTATCATATAACCGGCCACCGGGGAGTCAATGCCGCCGGACAACAGAAGCATTGCTTTGCCGCCTGTTCCCACGGGCATCCCTCCCGGTCCCGGAATGGTTTCGGAATAAATATATATTTTTTCCCTGATTTCAATATTTAAAAGAATATCCGGATTGTGCACATCCACATGCATGGAAGGGTACGCATTTAATATGGCTTCCCCCATATCCCTGTTGATTGTCATGGAATCCTTGGGATAATTCTTCCGCGCCCTTCTGGCCTGCACCTTAAAAGTCTTGTTTTTATCGGGATACACATTGTCAAGATAGGCAATGACATCCAGACAGAGTTTGTCAAATCCCTCATCCTCCACATAAACAACGGGGCAAATCCCCGAAATGCCGAACACCTTCTGCAAACGCGCCGTTGTCTCCTCAAAATCAAATTCCGTCAGGGCGTCCACATAAATGCGCCCCTGGGTTTTATGCACCAGAAATTCTCCTTCACATTTTTTCAACGCGTATTTTATCTGTGCCGCCAAAGCGTCCTCAAACAGATATCTGTTCTTCCCCTTTACGCCGATTTCGGCATATTTTATCAAAAAAGCTTTAAACATTCTTCTGACCTCGCAATTTTACCGTCTTGTGTACCTGCGCAACATGGGAATCATATCATACATTGTCCGCAATGTATAGTCTATTTCTTCCCGGGTCGTAAATACCGACATACTGAAACGGATGGTGGAATCCGTAAATTCCTTGTCTAAACGAATCGCCTTTAAGGTTGCCGACGCATGAGGCTTTCTGGCTGCGCAGGCGCTTCCTGCGGAAACATAAATCCCTTTATCCTCCAGCGCATGGAGCAGCACCTCACTGCGGATTCCCCTCACGGAAATGCTGATGATATGGGGAGCGCCGTCCGTACCTGCCGGTCCGTTTATCCGTATATCGTTCACCTTATTCAGACCTGCAATAAAGTATTCTTTTAATCCATACAGTTTCTTTGTGTCTTCCTCAAGATGTGCATACAGCATATCGGCTGCTTTTGCAAGACCTGCGACACCCGCTGTATTTTCCGTTCCTGACCTGAGATTTTTCTGCTGTCCGCCTCCGTAAATTATATTGTGGATTTTCACCCCGTCCCTGACATACAAAAAACCCACGCCCTTTGGACCGTGAATCTTATGCCCGCTCACGGAGAGTAAGTCAATTCCCATCTTCTTCGGATAAATGCGGAACTTGCCAAACCCCTGGATGGCATCCACATGAAAGAGAATGCCCGGATTCATGCCGTGAATCAGCCTTCCTGCTTCCGCAACAGGTTCCACCGCACCAATTTCATTGTTGGTGTGCATAATGGAAACCAGAATCGTGTCCGGACGGATTGCCTTCCGCAAATCCTCCAGGGAAATCCTGCCTGCTTTATCCACCGGAAGATAGGTCACTTCAAACCCCTGGTCCTCCAGATAGTGCATTGGCTGCAAAATAGCGGGATGCTCTATCTGTGTGGTTATCAGATGCTTCCCTGAGCGGTAGTTTGCCATCGCGCAGCCTATCAGTGCCAGATTGTCAGATTCCGTGCCGCCGGAGGTAAAAATGATTTCTTTCTCATTTACCTTCATCAGCCCGGCCAGCGTTTCTTTCGCATATTTGATATGATTTTCCGCCTGTACGCCCTTCAAGTGCATACTGGAAGCATTGCCGTAATCCTCACACATTATCTTTGTCATAAGCTCCGCCACTTCCGGGAAAGTTCTCGTCGTAGCCGAGTTATCCAGATATACTTCCATTGTGTTTCTCCTTTTTCTTCTATCTATAAACAATATATGCGTTTATTTTTCCAACTGATACATAAGCCAGGCCATCACGGTAAACCCTGCCGTTTCCGTGCGCAGAATCCGGTTTCCCAGCGTAATCGGTTCAAGTCCCGCCTCCGCCGCCTTTTGTATTTCCGTCTCCTCAAATCCACCCTCAGGCCCGATAAATACGGCTATGTCAATTCCTTCCGTAACCCCTGAAAGTAACTGCTTTGTCTTCCCCATTCCCTCTGCAAGTTCGTATGGTATCAGCTTCATATCCATGGAAGCAGCCATCTTCAATGCCTGTCCAAAATCCATGGGCCTTGTTACCGCCGGCACTATCCTTCTCCTGCTCTGCTTTGCGGCAGCCTCCGCAATTGCCTGCCAGCGCTCTGTTTTCTGCCTGGCTTTTTTTTCATCCAGCTTTACCACACAGCGCTTTGTTTCCACGGGAATTATCTCATACACGCCCAGTTCCACTGCCTTTTGTATTATCAGCTCCATTTTGTCCGCTTTCGGCAGTCCCTGAAACAAATGCACCCTTGACGGCAGTTCCAATCCGTCTTCTTTTATAAAACGCAGTTCGCATACCACTCTCTCTTCTTCTATCCGCAGTATCCCGCAACGGTATTCCCTTCCGTCCACCCCGTTGCTAATGGAAATCTCCTCGCCCGGCTTCATCCTGAGGACATTTTTGATATGATTCACGTCGCCGCCCTCTATATAGACAACCTTGTCAATTATTTGGGAAGGCTCTACAAAAAATTGATGCATAATTTCCTCCATGCCAAAACGCTTAAACCGGGATGCCGCTTAGTTTTTGCGCGCCGTAATACTGACCCATTCTCCCTGATAGGAGGTGTCCAGCACTTCAAGTCCTGCCGCCCTTACAGCCTCCGCCACGGCCTGTTCTTTGTCGTCTATGATACCGGAAGTGATATAAATACCGCCGCTTTTCAACTGATTGACAATCACCGGCGTCAAGGGAATCAGAACATCCGCCAGAATGTTTGCCACAACTATATCGTAACATCCGCTGCCAACCTTTTCCTGAACCTCTTTATCCGTAATAATATTTCCTATCATCATTTGAAACTGTTCGGGGTTAATGCCGTTGCTCTCACAGTTTTCCCGCACAGCGTCCACCGCGCAAGGGTCTAAATCCGTCCCCACCGCCCTTTTTGCACCAAACATCAGGGACAGGATTGCCAGAATCCCGCTTCCCGTTCCTATATCCAGCAATACGGTTTCCTTATTGACATACTTTCTGAGCTGCCTGATACATAGCTGCGTCGTTTCATGCATACCTGTTCCGAAAGCCGTTCCCGGGTCGATATGCAATACTGTCTTTGCGCTATCCTCCGGTTTCATATCCTCCCATGAAGGAATTACCAGAATATCATCTATATAAAACTGGTGAAAATACTGCTTCCAATTGTTTATCCAGTCAATATCCTCCGTCTCGTCTACCATGACAGTGCCTTCCCCGATATCCATGAACATGCGGATATTTTCCAGTTCTTCCCGTACCTGTTGTAAAATACGCTCCCTGTCCGTACTTTCCCCGTTCACTATCAGGGCGCCATCTTCATTTTCCTCCACAAAAAAGCTTAAAAAGGCTGTCCCGTCGTCCGCCGGTCCCTCCGGCAGAATGTCCACAAACATCTGCTCTTTTTCCCACGCGGTTAAAGGCACATTGTCTTCAATCTGCGCCCCCTCCAGTCCGATGTCATACAGACTGCTGATAATGATATCCTCCGCTTCCGTTGTCGTTTTTACCCTAAATTTTACCCACTTCATAGCATCCTCCATGCATTGTCTTCCCACAATGATAAATAATCGCCACTGTCTTTAAAACACTGGCGATTACTCTTTTGCTTATCATTATCTGCCGCTCGGTATTATTCTTGCAATTCTTCCTGCAAATTCATTAAAATTCTGTGTCTGCAGGATAACACGGCCGGGGCCTACCAGTCTTGTGAGGAAAAGACCTTCTCCGCCAAACAGGATATTTCCCAATCCCTTTACCGTTTCAATCTCGTAGGAAACGGTTCTCTCAAATGCAACCACATTGCCCGTGTCAACCTTGAGAACCTCACCGGGTGCCAAAACCCTTTCCACCTTATCCCCGTCTATCTCCAGAAAAGCCATGCCCTGCCCGGACAGCTGCTGCAGGATAAAGCCTTCTCCGCCAAACAGTCCCGCGGTAAACCGCTTCGTAAAGGTTATACTTAATTCCACGCCGGGCTGCGCACAGAGGAATGCACCTTTCTGGCATATCAATCCTCCGCAGGCGCCGATATCCACCGGCAGGACTTCACCGGCCACCGTGGAAGCAAATGCAATGTATGCCCCCGGAACCTGTGCCGTATAAGTTGCCATAAATAGGGATTCACCGGAAAACATTCTTCCGATGCTCTTTCCAAAACCACCCTTCATATTGGACTGCATGGCTACGCCGTCACTCATCCATGCCATTCCTCCGGACTGTGTGTACATTGACTCGCCCGGTGCATCAAACTGCACCTGTACGGCGGGCATGGTGCTGCCGATAAGTTGATATCTCATTTAATTTCCCATCCTCTCTGTTTGTGATTATATGTAGGAAAAACCCGGTAGGGCATCCAGTTCTCCATTGTTGAAGTTAATGGTTTCTTCCACTTTATCCTGTTCCCTGACAGGGAGGAAAATGCGGAGCGCTGCGGCACGTCTGCCGCACAGGGGACAACGGTACATTTTGGCGTCGCAGGCATAATAGCCGGCAGGTATCTGGTTCCTTGCCGCAACAGGGCGAAGGTTTTTCAGATAGTAATCTGCTTTTTTATGTGAGACGTAATGTCCTACCGTCATGGGCATCCAGAACAATTGTTGCGACATAACAGCCTTTTTTGTTTTACAGTCGGCACACCAGTCAGCCCGGTTCTTTTTTAAAAGTCCGTCAAATATTCCCATGTCCGATTCCCTATGCTCCTGCCTGAGTCCCTGCCTGTGCCGCATTATATGCCGCTTTAAGGCTTTCAATCATCATATCAGCCTTGGAAATAGCTTCCAAAACATAGTCGCTCTTCATACTCCATACCCTGTTGGAGGTAAAGGTATTTACCCGAACCTTCACATCGTCCACAACGAACAGGAAGCTGACCCTGCTGGTGCCTCCCATGGTCTTTCCGTCATCCACCCACATTTTAGTAACCCGGTTGGCAGGTACCGTACTGTATTGAAAAGGATTCCACTTAAAAATCATGGCTATTTTTCCCTGTACCACATCGACCGCAACGGTGCACCCGTCCGCGGTAAAAGTATGATTGCGCGTAAATCCGGTCGCGTCCAACTCTGCCAGCCTCTTTTTCGCCTGCTTTTTGTATATGATGTCCGTGCCGATTACTAACCACAGGATACCGCCAAAAAAAGCAACCATGGCTACCCCGATTGCACCGGACATGACATTCCTGTCCTCAACCAGAACAGAAACCAAAATACATACGGCAAAAATTACAAACGGGCCTAAAATGTTGATGAGCATGTAAGTAACATTTCTTTTTTTGATTTGTTGCTGTTCCATAAATCCTCCTTCTATGATGCCGGAAATCAGCATCCATAGTAAACAATTTTTTCGTTTCTATTATATCTCTGTTTCTTTTAGTTCGCAATCATTTTTCATCTTTACTGCTATCTTATAAAACATATCCGTAATAAATTTACCTCTTTCCGCATTTTGCATTGCGGCAGCCCCGGCGTGCATTTGATTCCATAAAGGACCGTGTAAAAACGCTGGACAATGCCTTGTACCAAGGCATGGGATACCGTACTTTGGTATCCTACGTACCACTGCGTTTTTGCCCGAGCGGGAGCGTGTCCTGTTGGAACAAATGCACGCCGGGGCTGCCGCAATGCAAAATGCGAAAACTCAAGATTTACCTGCGTTGTATTGTATAGGGAATTATGCTATAATTCCAAGAAAATATGTTAGAAAAATTGATACGGAAGCAATAACGGAGGTACAGGAATGAGAACAGAAAGCGAAATGTATAGCCTTATTTTAGACGTTGCGAAAAATGATGCCAGAGTGAAAGCTGTTTATATGAACGGTTCAAGGACAAATGAAAATGTTCCAAAAGATATTTTTCAGGATTATGATATCGTTTATGTTGCGGAAGATACCGAAAGCTTTATTGAGGACAAAGGCTGGATTAAGATTTTCGGGGAAATTCTTTATATGCAATATCCTGATGAAAATCCAAATTATCCAAGCGACAAAAAAAATTCTTATGGGTATCTGATGCAATTTGCAGACGGAAACAGAATTGACTTAACCATACAATCCGTAAATTATGCATTGCAGCACATAAAAGAAGATAAACTCTGCAAAATTTTACTTGATAAAGAAAATATACTGCCTGAAACAGAAGCGGCGACCGATTGTCAGTATTGGGTTAAAAAACCTACAGAGGAACAGTATCTGGCGGCTTGTAATGAATTTTGGTGGTGTACCAACAATATTGCAAAGGGATTATGGCGAAAAGAAATCCCCTATGTGCAGGATATGACAAATTATTGTGTGAGGCCCCAGCTAATTACAATGTTAAATTGGAAAGCAGGTATTTTAACAGGATGGTCCGTAAGCACCGGAAAATCATCCAAGTACTTATATAAGTGGCTGTCAGAGGAAGAATGGCAAATGCTTTTAGCAACCTATTTTGATGGTAACGTTGATAATGCATGGAAGGCCGTTTTCAGTATGTGCGGGTTGTTTGAAAACACTGCACGGTTTGTCGGGGAAAAATCAGGATGGGAGTATAATGAAAAAGAGGGAAAAGCCGCCACGGCTTTTCTGGAATATGTACACCGGATGTCCGCATTATAATGAAACCTATAAAAAGCGCCAAATGCAAGATTACCTGCATTTGACGCTTTCTTCCATTTATCTTTTTATTTCCAGAACTTTTTCTTTTTTCCGCCACTGCCATCGGGATTCTTGGGGTCATCGCCGCCGGTAACGTTTTTAGAGGCATTCAGCGTATCGCCGCATTCCGCATCAAACTGCCTCAGCAGTTCCTTTGCTTCATGGGTCATCTTATCAGGCACCTGTACCACCAGTGTTACATAATGGTCACCGCGCACTTCCTTGTTGCGGAGGGTGGGAACGCCTTTGCCTTTCAGGCGTACCTTGGTGTCTGTCTGGGTTCCCGGCTTCACGTCATAAATGACTTTGCCATCCACCGTGTCTATGACAATCTCACCGCCCAGCGCTGCAACCGCAAACGACATGGGAACGGTGGAATAAATATTGTAATCCTGCCTCTGGAAGATGGGATGGCGTCCCACAATAACCTCCACCAGCACATCTCCGCGGGGACCGCCGTTGCTTCCCGGCTCTCCCAATCCCGGCAGACGCTTGCACTGACCATTGTCGATGCCCGCCGGAATCTCCACCGCATATCTCTTGCGCATGGGAACAAAACCAGTGCCTCGGCAATCCGGGCATTTTTCCCTGATAATCTTTCCTGTTCCCTGACAATCGGGACATGCCTGCACATTCCGCACGGTTCCAAAGAAGGACTGCTGGGTAAACACCACCTGTCCCTTGCCGCCGCACTTGCCACAGGTCTCGGGACTGGTTCCCTTTTTCGCCCCGTTTCCGCCACAGGTCTTACAGGTTTCCTTGATAGTCAGTTCAATTTCTTTTTCACAGCCAAATACGGCTTCCTCAAAGGTAATACGGATGCTGGTGCGCAGGTTGGCGCCCTTCATGGGACCGGTGCCACGCCCGCTGCTTCTTCTTCCTCCTCCGAAAATATCTCCGAAAATATCTCCAAAAATATCACTGAAGTCCGCACCGGTGAAATCAAAGCCGCCTGCACCGCCTGCGCCCTCAAAGGCTGCATGGCCGAACTGGTCGTACTGGCGTCTTTTTTCCGGGTCGCTTAAGACGGCATACGCCTCCGATGCCTCCTTAAATTTTGCTTCGGCCTCCTTATCACCCGGATTTGTATCCGGGTGATATTTTTTGGCCAAAACACGGTATGCTTTTTTCAAAGCGGCATCGTCTGCATTTTTATCGACACCGAGCACCTCATAATAATCACGTTTTTGTTCTGCCATAGTTTACGCTCCCTAAACAGCTTTATCAATACCAGAAATTACACTTCCCTGAAATCTCCGTCGATAATATCATCGTCCGGTGCGCTGCTGCCTGCCGCAGAATCCGCGCCGCCCATATCCGGACCTGCGTTCTGGGCGCCCTGTGCGCCCTGCATGGACTCATACATTTTTGTGAATACACCCTGTGCGCTGTTCATCAGTTTTTCTTTTGCAGCTTTCAGTTCATCCACATCGTTGTCGGACATTTCCTGGTCTTTTGTCCTTTCCAAAATTGCCTTCACTGCATCTATTTCCGTCTGCACCGCAGCTTTTTCGTCTGCACTCACTTTGTCGCCTACATCACTCAAGGCTTTTTCGGTCTGGAATACCATTGCGTCGGCATCATTCCTTGCATCAATAGCCTCTTTGCGCTTTTTGTCCTGTGCCTCGTACTCGGCTGCTTCTTTTACAGCCTTCTCGATATCGGCATCGGACATGTTAGAGCCCGCCGTGATGGTAATATGCTGCTCTTTGCCTGTTCCCAAATCCTTAGCGGATACGTTTACAATGCCGTTTGCATCAATGTCAAAGGTAACCTCAATCTGAGGGATTCCCCTGGGTGCGGGAGCAATGCCGTCAAGCCTGAACTGGCCGAGGGATTTATTGTCCTTTGCAAACTGTCTTTCACCCTGCAATACATTGATATCTACTGCGGACTGGTTATCTGCCGCCGTGGAGAATACCTGGCTCTTCTTGGTAGGAATCGTAGTATTTCTTTCAATCAGCCTGGTAGCCACACCACCCATGGTTTCAATGGACAGTGACAACGGTGTTACATCCAGAAGCAAAATATCGCCTGCGCCGGCATCGCCTGCCAGCTTACCGCCCTGAATGGAAGCGCCCAGCGCAACGCATTCATCCGGGTTCAGACTCTTGTTGGGCTCATGACCGGTCAACTGTCTTACTTTGTCCTGTACGGCAGGTATACGGGTAGAACCGCCTACCAGCAGCACCTTACCCAAGTCAGAAGCGGTAAGCCCCGCATCCTTCAATGCATTCTGTACGGGAATTGCTGTTCTTTCCACCAAGTCATGGGTCAGTTCATCAAATTTTGCCCTTGTAAGGTTCATGTCAAAGTGCTTAGGGCCTTCTGCCGTTGCAGTGATAAAGGGCAGGTTGATGTTGGTGGTGGTTGCGGAGGAGAGCTCTTTCTTAGCTTTTTCCGCAGCTTCCTTCAATCTCTGCATTGCCATCTTATCACCGGAAAGGTCCACGCCTTCCTGTTTCTTAAATTCACCTAACATCCAGTCGATTACTTTATTGTCAAAGTCATCGCCGCCAAGACGGGTATCTCCGTTGGTTGCCAGCACTTCAATGACACCGTCGCCGATTTCAATGATGGAAACATCAAATGTACCGCCGCCCAAGTCGTATACCATGATTTTCTGTTCTTTCTCATTGTCAAGACCGTACGCCAGCGCTGCTGCCGTGGGCTCATTGATGATACGCTTTACATCAAGGCCTGCAATCTTTCCCGCATCCTTTGTTGCCTGACGCTGTGCGTCGTTGAAGTATGCCGGAACTGTGATAACTGCCTCCGTCACTTTCTCTCCAAGATAATTTTCCGCATCCCCTTTCAGCTTCTGAAGAATCATAGCGGAAATCTGCTGGGGAGAATATTTCTTGTCGTCGATGGTTCTTCCGTGGTCCGTACCCATATCCCTCTTAATGGATGAAATGGTTTTCTCGGCATTGGTAACTGCCTGACGCTTTGCCGGTTCACCGACAAGCCTTTCCCCTGTCTTTGTGAATGCCACAACAGACGGCGTCGTCCTTGCTCCCTCTGTATTTGCGATAACAGCCGGCTTACCACCTTCCATTACGGCCACACAACTGTTTGTTGTTCCTAAATCGATACCAATAATTTTGCTCATAACTGCGTCCTCCTGATTTCATATAAGTTAATGGTAAATTCTTGTTACTGTGTTACGGCAACCATGCTGTGCCTTACCACCGTGTCACGGTAGGTATATCCTTTTTGCAGTTCCTGCGCTACGATTCCCGTTTCAAATTCCTCACTCTCCACCTGCATCACCGCATTGTGAAATTCGGGATTGAACTCCGTGCCGACTGCCTCGATGGGTTTTACTCCCAGCTTATCCAGTTCCCCGATAAGCTGCTTATATATCATGTTCATTCCCTCGGCAAAGGCGCCGCCTTTTTCTTCCTCGGGAATGCTCGCCAGCCCTCTTTCAAAATTGTCCACAACCGGAAGAATCTTCTCGATAATGCTTCTCGCGCCCACCTCATACATGGCTGCTTTTTCTTTCTCGGTACGCTTGCGGAAATTTTCAAATTCCGCCATCTGGCGCTTTACCCTGTCCTCCAGTTCCTCTATCTTTTGTTTAAAAGCTTCCTCTTTTTTATCTTTTTTTTGTTTCTTACCAAATCCTTTCTTTTCATCTCCTGCCGTGTCTTCGCCGCCGTCAGCGGCCTTTTCCTCTACAGGCTCCCTTTCTGCCTTAGCGTTCTCCCCGCCGTTTTCCTCTGTCCCTTCCTTCGCCTGTTCTTCCTCTAAAATTTCTTTTTCCTTGTCTTCCATAAGCCAATTCCTTTCCTTCGTCTGCGCCTTACTATTTCTTTTTATACAATTCATCAAGCTGGTGCATCAGCCTTTTCAATGTGCCGACCACCTTGTCATAATCCATCCTTTTGGGACCTATGATTCCTATGGTCCCCTTCATACCCTCTTCCAATTCATAGGTAGCTGTCACCACACTGCAATCTTTCATATTCTGAATAGGGCTTTCATCCCCGATGTATACCTGAATGCCTGTGTTGCTTTCATCGGCAAGCGTTTCCTGCACCAGAGTGCCAAGAGCCTGCTTTTCCTCAAACGCGCTGATTAATTCGCTGGCCTTTGCGTTGTCCGCCAGTTCCGGATACTTAAAGATATTGTTGGCGCCGCTGGTATAAATCTCCAAATCCTCTTCTTCCTTGATGACTTCAGCAACCGCGTCCAATACCTCTCCCACAATGCCGCTGTGAATCCCTGCCTGCTGCTTAAGCGCTGCAATCAGCCCCAGGTTAATTTCCTCAATGGGAAGACCGTTTAAATGGGTGTTTAAAAGCATGTTCAGTTTTAATAGCGTTTCGTCGTCCAGAGCCTCCGGCACTTCCAGCATATGATTTTTAATCATATTGCCTTCCACAACGATAACCGCCAAAAGCTGGTTTCTGTCCACCCTGGAAAGCTGGATGAATTTCAGCTTGTTGCGCTGTAACTGCGGTGCGGAAATCATGGTGGCATAGTTGGTGTTCTGCGCCAGCACGCGTGCCACCTGTTTTAAGAGCGCTTCCATCTTGTCTTCCTTTTCCAGAAGCATCTCCTTCATTTCCTCGACTTCCCTGTCCTTTTCCTCCATCATGGTATCCACATACAGGCGGTAACCCTTATCAGAAGGAATCCTGCCCGCCGACGTATGAGGCTGGACGATATAGCCAAGCTCTTCCAAATCCGCCATCTCGTTTCGGATGGTGGCCGAACTGAGGTTCAAATCCGTATACTTGGAAATGGTCCTGCTGCCCACCGGCTCTCCGGTTTCCAGATAGTTACGAATGATTGCCTGCAGTATTTTTTTCTTCCTGTCATCAAGCTGCACCAGACGTACCTCCTTTTCACCGTATGCAATGGAAAATCTTTGTTGTTAGCACTCACTAAAAAAGAGTGCTAATATCTTCTTACCATAAAATATCACTTACCGTTACCGATGTCAACAGATTGAGTGTTAAAATTTTCTAAAATTTGCCGAACATAAAATAATATTTCTTGTTTACATTTTGGGATGAAGAAAATCCTTGTTTATTTATAATTAAGATGATAAGTGAGGAAAAGAAAGATGATAATTGATACACATGTACATTTACCGATAGGAAAAGACTGTAGTATTTTATGTAAAAAGCGTGAAAAATTGCTTCAAGAGCTTGCCAGGAATCAAATAGACAGATGTATCGTAATATCAGATTCCTGCATGGAAAGTGAGTCATCGGAACTTTAGCTCCGTGGGATTATGTGTTGCAGCATGTAAACATAAACAGTGCTTTCCTGTCATGGGAAGCAGTATACCGGCTTTGGTATATGGGAAGTAAGTTTGACCTTAGAGCAGTTTCTTCTGCTATTGAAGATGATAAATCCAGCATGGCATAATCTTTGCAAAATCCATTCCCTCAAAAAAATATGACATCCAGACTGGGGAACCGGTTATAGATGCACTGCGAAAAAATCAGACTTAGTAGAGCAATACAATACAGCATCAATGAAGCCTATATTGATAGGTCGGGTACTGAAGACCTTTGGGAAAACACTGTTACTGCCGCCAATACTATCAAAGATAAGATACATCAAGAACCGGGATTTACTGTGAATGTGGGAATATCCAGTAATAAATGCAAAGCTTTGCTGTCCGCCAAAATTTTGTATGGAAGCCTGCCATTTTCACTTTTCAAATCTACTCCATTTGCATGTCATTTTATCCGTTTTTTATTTAGTGATTTCATAAAAGCGATATAGCTTCTCTTCATCATCGTTCAAGTCCTTGTACATTCGTTTTTCACTCAAAATAAAGCCCACTTTTTCAATCACTTTCCAAGAGGGTATATTTTCATTTCTCACCGTTGCAATCATTTTTTTAATATGATAATGATTGAAAAAATAATCGGTATATGCTTGAACCGCTTCAACTGCGTAACCGTTATCTCTATATTGTGCTCCAATAAAATATGTAATACCTGTTTTCTGAAGGTCTTCATAATAGGAGCATCCAACAGAGCCGATTACCATGGCTTCAGCTTTTAAAGTTATCGTATAAGCCAGATATTCTGTATTGGGATTATCTCTAAATGCAAGGGCCCTTGCCTCATCTATCCATTTTGTCATCCAATTGCCGCAGTCTCTGTCAAAACCGCAATCATTTAGGCTTCCGTCTGCTGCCATTTTTACAAATGGTATTTCATCTTCTTTTTTAATATCTCGAATCAACAATCGCTGTGTTTCAATTTCCATAAACGAAACCTCCGTAATTCAGGACAAAGTCAGAACGCTGCTTTGCATCCACCGGGGCCTGCCAATTGGATGTTTTTTACGCCATGACGTTTTAAGATGTCTTTCAATCCATCCGGCATAAAAGTATATGTGATACACCACGGAACACCCCCGTTTTCAAACCCGGCAATTTCATTATCACCGCCCATAAGCCCCTCATTCCAAAACCTTATAACCTTATCTTTGCTAAAATAAAAAGCTTCAATTGCATTTGTTTTATTTTCAATGTTTCTGTAGTTCTCCAATAACCTGTTCCTGAATTTCCTCCATTTAATATCAATGCCTTTACCTTATTTGGATATTTTATTGCAAATTTCATCGCTATATTTGCTCCGTCTGAAAACCCAAGAATAACTGCACTTGAAATTTTAAGACCTTCCATAAAATCATATATGTCACAGGAAAACTGCTCAATAGTAAAAGGTTCACTGCCTCTTGGCGATTTACCGTGGCCTCATGTATCTAAAGCAATCTATTTGATTCTTAAAATACGAGCCATCCTCTCCGTTTCCATGTAAAAGGATAAATGACTCCTTATTTCCTTTTTCTTGATAATATAGAAATATATCCATTTGTACTACCTCACAAAATCCCGGTTTATATGCTTGATTATAAAATCATTTATATTCATAATCCGGCTTAAAATATATATTTCCTAAATTCCTCCCTGTTTCCAAATTCCAGTAAATCGCTCACCGTTCCTATCTCCTTATGCCTGTTTAATCTCTAAAACCTTTCACAAACGGTTACTTCCACTTCATCCCCCGCAGACTTATTAAGCTGTTCACGAATGGACTTTAACATTCCAATAATATAACAGATACTGCCATCCGGATTTTTCATTCCCATATTTACAATACTTCCGTCATACGAAACCCCGTCAAATGTCACATGTACCTTAACCCTGCTCTTGCCAAATTCCTTCCGGATATCGTATGGAAATATAATATACGCTCCTCCTTTTTGCGGAACCGTATGAATTTCAGCTTTAAACTCATATACTCTTTTCATCCTTTATCTCCCCGCCATCAGCACCGGCAAATAAACTCAAAAAGTCTTGTTAAATACACTTTATCATATCTTATTCAAAAATAAAATATGCAAAACGCCGTTTCCCGGCTGCTGACCTGCCGGAAAACGGCGTTCTCTCATGAGGAAAAACGATATATGATTTCTTTTTTGTATGTCTCCCCCGCCCTGCAGACAGGCGATGTAAAGTTCTCATGGTTTATGGCATCCGGGAAAAACTGGGGTTCAAAGCATAGTGCGTCACGGCGCCCATATATATGTCCGTTTTTTCCCCTGACATTATCCAGATAATTTGCCGAATACACCTGCATCCCCGGATAATCGGTGGCTATCTGCATGGTGATTCCCGTCTTATCCCCCAAAACCTCCGCTACAGTCCTGCACCCTTCTTCCTGACGGTTCAAAACATAATTGTGGTCATACCCCTTCGCAAGGATAAGCTGCTCATATGCCTCTTCCATATCCTGCCCGATTGTCTTTCCCATGCGAAAATCCATGGGGGTATTGATAACTGCCGCAATCTCTCCCGTGGGAACGGATTCCGCGTCCGCCGGCGTAAAAGAATCCGCATAAAGGATAAGCTTATGCTGTAAAGCGCTCCCGCTTCCCTCCCCGTTCAGGTTAAAATAACTGTGGTTTGTCATATTTAAAATCGTATCCCTGTCAGACACTGCTTCATATTGAATCTGAAAGGCCGCGTCCTCAAACAGCCTGTAAGTGACGTGAAAAGTAACCTCCCCCGGAAAACCCTGGTCCATATGCGGACTCTGTAAAGAAAAGGTGACACTATCGTCATCATATTTCTCCACCGTCCAAATACGTTTGGAATAAGGATGCAAGCCGCTGTGCAGATTGTTTCTCCCGTCGTTTTTATCCAAAAAGTACTCCCTGTCGCCCAAAAAGAACCTTCCGTTCCCGATACGGTTTGCATTGCGGCCCACATTACAGCCCAGATAGCAGCCATTGTCGTTTTCATATCCTGAGACGTCTTCGTATCCAAGCGCTATGTCCACGGGATTGCCATGCTTATCCTTCACAAAAAGGTTTACAAGGGAAGTGCCATAGTCGGTTACGGCAATTTCCAGTTTATCATTTTTTAGGATAAATAATTGCACGGGGGTTTTGTCGGATAAAAGTCCAAATGGTTTTGTTTCCATACTGATGCTTTATGTTCCTTTCTGAATTACTTGGTTAGTTGCTTAGCTGTTGTCATTGTGCGCGTTATATATTCCAACACAGGCACGCTTTCGCTTCGTGAAAAACGTAACCGCACTAGGCTCGAAAACACCTCGCTAAGTGCAGACGTTTTTCAAGAGCCTGCTTATGGAATATATAACGCGCACAATTCGGGACGGGCAAAAGAAGCCTTGTAATTGTAATATGAGGGCTTATATTTTATAGTATGCTAATGAATTTCCTAAAGTCATTCATGCCTTTAGGAGTGTTTTTGAAGACGCCGGCGTCTTCGAGTACTTTTACAAATACGCGTCCTGTTTCTTCCTGTAATATGGGCATGATATTGTCTTTATGGATGTTCGTGTAACGGGGAAGGAACTCTTCTGCCCAGTCGGCGTGCTTGGCTATTTTTTCGTTTTCCCTGATGTCTTTGCCTTTCAGTATGTAGTCTGCAAGCAACTCCAGCTCTTCCTTCAGCCTTGCGGGCAGAACGGCAAGTCCCATCACTTCAATCAGGCCTATGTTTTCTTTTTTGATGTGATGTAGTCCGGCATGGGGATGGTATACCCCCAGCGGATGTTCTTCGGTCGTGATATTGTTGCGCAGCGCAAGGTCCAGTTCATACACGCCGTCCCTGCATCTTGCAATCGGTGTTATGGTATTGTGGGGTTCTCCGTCGGTTTCAGCATAAATAAATGCAGCTTCATCCGTATAAGAGCGCCAGCAGGACAAAATATGGTCTGCCAGTTCCACCAGTCTGTCGCTGTCTTTGGATTGCAGCCGAATTACGGACAGAGGCCAGTGCAGGATGCCGCAGTCCACGTCAGGGAATCCCTCCACCGTAAAAGAATGCACGATACCGGCTTTTGCCATGGCAAAGGTATAATTTCCTCCCTGAAAATGGTCGTGGCTTAAAATAGAGCCGCCAACAATGGGTAAGTCTGCATTGGAACCAAGAAAATAGTGAGGGAACTGCCTGATAAAATCAAACAGCTTTTGAAAGGTTGCCCGCTCTATTTTCATAGGAACATGCCGGCCGTTAAACACAATGCAATGTTCATTGTAGTAAACATACGGAGAATATTGAAATCCCCATTCGGAATCATCAATGGTGACCCGCACAATCCGGTGATTTTGTCTGGCAGGATGCGTCATGGTGCCTGCATAGCCTTCATTCTCCATGCACAACAGGCATTTGGGGTAAGTGGATACCGCTGCATTTTTGGCTGCGGCAATGGCCTTCGGGTCCTTTTCCGGCTTTGACAAATTAATGGTAATATCCATCTCACCATACGGAGAAGACACGCGCCACTTGACATCTTTTGCAATCCTGCTTCTTCTGATATAATTGGTATCCTGACTGAATTGATAGTAAGCATCCGTCGCTTTCCTCGGCGAATCCTGATACAGATTCCAGAACCGCTCTGTAAATTGGGAAGGGCGGGGCATAATACAGTTCATCAACCTCGTATCAAATAAATCCCTGCCGGTAATGCCGTCTTCCGCAAGACCCATTCCGCAGGCTTCATCCAAAAGCGCTTCCAGTACTTCATCCAGACAGATTTCCTCTTCCGGTATGAAAGAATCGGCAAAATCGCTCTTGCCGAATATCTCCAACAGCATGTTGACAGAATAATTCCGTTCCTCTTTTGGAATCAATCCCCTGTCAATGCCGTATTGTACCAGCCGTTTAATATTCTCGTCAAGCATAGTCCGCCCCTTTCCCCTTTTTATGCAAACACCTTAAGGCCGCCGTATTTTCTGATTTTTAACACATGGCAGGTTCCTTCTCCGAAAATTCCCTCCAATGCCCTTTTATATTCCGGGACAAATTCATTCTTTACAAACGCCTGGATTGTTCCGGCAAATCCTCCGCCGTGTACGCGGCATACGCCTTTTTCCTGCAATATTTTTTCGCTGACTGCAAGCCCGACTGCAATGGGCTGGTTTTGCTCGTCATGATTGGAATAAATGTTTTGCAGATATTTAAAGGATGAATCTCCCGACTCTTTCACTATCTTTAAGAAGCCCTGAAAATCATCCGATTTAAGCGCTTCTGCTTCTTTCTTAACCCTCTCATTTTCCCGGAAAAAGTGCATTGCCCTTAAAACAGAACGGTTTCCTGTTTTTCCATATATTTCGGAAAGCCTTTCATAAAATACAGTTTCGGGAATCTCTCCCAGAACCTCACACCCAAACAATGCGGCCACTTCCTTCATCTCGGAAGGAATCCGGGCGTAATCATCAGTAAGGTCTGCATGGGAACCCTTGGTATCCACAATGCAGAGGCAGTACTCTTTGCTGCCCATGTCGTATTCCACTTTTTCCACGGCGGGACTGCCGGGATTTTTGAAATCAATATATACAATGCTGCCCACGGAAGAAGCCATCTGGTCCATAAGGCCGCACGGTTTTCCAAAATAAACATTCTCAGCGTACTGGCCCAGAATGGCAATTTCCACGGGAGAAACCTTTCCTTGATTAAAAAGCCCTGAAAAGATTGTGCCGATTACCGTCTCAAAAGCGGCTGAAGAAGAAAGTCCCGCACCATTTAACACATTGCTTGTCACATATGCTCTAAAAGGGCCTATTTCATGTCCGTGCTCCTTCATGCCTTTTGCCATTCCCCGAATCAGCGCTGCCGTTGTGCCATACTCCGATTCCTTTGCTTCCAGTTCGCTAAGGTCAATGCTTACGGGCTTATATCCTTCCGAAACCAGTTCAATCTTATTTTCCCTGTTATGACCTACTACGGCAACGGTATCCAGGTTCACGGAAGCAGCCAGCACCAAACCGCGCTGGTGGTCCGTATGGTTGCCGCCGATTTCCGTCCTGCCGGGTGCACTGTAAACCTCTACGTCCCCGGCGCCAAATAACTCCACATATCTTTTTAAGGCCTCCTGATAACGGATGCTCTGTGTCTCTGCCTCGTTTTCATTTGCAGCGTAAATTTCCGCCAGACGACCGTCCAGCAAGCCGTTCCGCAATTCCTGCATCAATAAATCCACATTCTTCAAACTTCCGTCCTCCTGTTTACTGCCTTATTATTTCCAAATGGCCGTCAGTACATGCTCACCCGTCATCTGCACAACAGTGTCCTCCGTGATGACGTTGCCGCTGTATTCCCAGCCTGCAAAGGTTTTTCCATCCATAGCAGGAACGGGAAGTTCACCGTAAGTCTCTCCAAAGACCACCTGTTTATCCTCTATCTGCCCAATACCGCTGCCTGCGTCAAATTTAACGGTGATTGCCGCAGGCGTCCAATGCGCCTGCAGCTTTACATCACCGGTTACCTGTATGGAAGAGAAATCCCATAAAAATTCCATATCTCCGTCTGACGCATACCAGCCTGCAAATTCATATCCGGGTTTATACGGAATTTCAGGTTCCTGCACAAACTCCCCATGCCTGAGTTTTTGCGTTTCCACTTCACTGCCGCCCCCGGTGTCAAAACTTACCGTAAAACCTCCGTTTATCGTAAAATAAACAATCATACACAGGACGGTTATCACCAATGTGCAAATCAAGCCGTCCAATACACGAATCGGAACATCCTTACTGCCGTAAATTCCCCTTCCAAACCATTTTCCTTTCGGTTTTCCCTGTTCCTGCTGCTCAGGCTGTTCCTTTACTTCCTGCTGTTCTTCCATCCGGCTTCCTCCTCCTGTGATTGTAACTTGTTATTTACGGACAAGATATTTTCTCATATCGATTGCGCACGCTACCAGTATAATCAGTCCTTTTACCACAAACTGCATACTGGAATTGATGGACAGGAAGTTCAAAGCCACAAAAATGATACGCAGTAAAAATACGCCCAAAACCACGCCGCCGATTTTACCGGTACCGCCTACAAATGATACGCCGCCGATTACACAGGCCGCAATGGCATCACACTCATAGTTTAAGCCGGTGCCTGCCGAGTTGGAGCCGATACGGGCGGATTCGATGAACCCTGTAATTCCATACATAATGCCGGCAAGGGTATGTACCAGAATCGTTGTCTTCATCACATTGACACCTGATACTTTTGCTGCTTCGGGATTGGAGCCTACTGCAAACATATTTTTGCCAAAGGTGGTTTTATTCCAGATAAACCACATGATGATGACAATCACACAGGCAAACCAGACATAATTCGGAATAGAAACCTTTGCACCTCCCGCGTTAAAGGACACGATGCTTCCCTTTACCACATCGTTGAAATGCTTATCAAGACCGGATAAAGGCTGTCCGTTGTTGCCGTTAATCATAATATACATCAATAAAAGACCGTAAACAATAAGCTGCGTCGCCAGCGTAACAATAAAGGGGTGCAGCTGGAATTTCGCCACGAAAAACCCGTTTACCCATCCTACAATACCACCCACTATCATGACAACCAGAATGACTAAAGGAATTGGCAGAACGGGCAGGTTAGGAAACATTTTAGTGGCATAATCCACAGACTGCATCAAGGATGCCGTGATACATGCCGTCAGTCCTACCACACGCCCGGCAGACAAGTCCGTACCTGTCAGCACGATACAGCCTGCAATGCCGCAGGCAATCGGCAAGTTTGCCGCCACAAGGGAAATAATTGTGACGATTGCCGGCGCAGAAAGAAAGTTATTGTTTCTTATGTAAGTATAGATTATGGCAATGAAAAGCAGAATATAAAGTGCATTATTCAGGAAAAATTCTTTCCAGTAATTCTTCTTGTCTCTGCTGTCAAGGCTTTTATAATTTGCAAACCCCTGTTTCACGCCGTTTATTTTTTTCTGAAAAGCTTTACTGGGATTCATACACGTTTCCTCCTATACATATTTTGCGGCAAGGGACATTATCTCCTCCTGCGTGGTATTTTTAGCATCCACTTCTCCTGCCAGCCTGCCGCCGCTCATCACCAGAATGCGGTCGCACACGCCCAAAAGTTCCGGCATTTCAGAAGATACCATCAATACCACCTTTCCCTTGTTTGCCAAGTCTATAATTAACTGATATATCTCATACTTGGCGCCTACGTCTATTCCCCTGGTAGGCTCATCCAGCATCAATACCTCCGGCTCTGTAAGCAGCCATCTTCCTAAAATAACCTTCTGCTGGTTGCCTCCGGAAAGGGAGCGTATTTTTGTCTTTTGGGAAGGCGTTTTGATTTTCATGGCGTCAACCGACCAGGCCGTATCCTTCTCCATGGACTTGTCACTGAGGTAAAGCCCTGCTTTTTTATGTTTCTTCAGGCTGGAAATCACCGTGTTTTCCTGAATGTTTAGAATACTGAAAATACCGGTTGCCCGGCGCTCCTCCGTCAGCATGGCAAAGCCGTTTTTTATGGATTCCCTTGCATTCCTGTTCTGAATCACCCTGCCGTCCAGCTTAATGACGCCGTCCTTTCTGGTGGCAATCCCGAAAATATTTTCAAGCGTTTCCGTCCGGCCGCTTCCGTCGAGCCCTGCCAGACCCACAATTTCACCCTTTCTAGCCTGAAAAGAAACGCCCTTTAACAGGGAATACATTGCCGTAAGGTTTTCCACCTCCAGGGCCACCTCTCCCGGCTTATTGGTCTTTGGAGGAAACTGGTTTGTTAGTTCACGTCCCACCATAAGCTTGATAATCTGGTCCGTCGTCAGGCTTTCCGCCGGCTCTGTTGCAACCCAGGTGCCGTCCCTCATAACCGTCACCTCGTCTGCAATCCTTAAAATTTCCGCCATCTTATGGGAAATATAGATAATACCGCATCCCCTGTCCCGAAGCATATTGATAATCTTAAAAAGATGCTCCACCTCTTCCTCCGTCAGGGAGGAGGTAGGCTCGTCAAACACAATTACCTTACTGTTATAGGAAACCGCCTTGGCAATTTCCACCATCTGCCTTTGCGATACCGGCATGGTACTCATAATCCTTTTGGGGTCCACCGATATGCCCAACTCTTCAAATACCCTGGTGGTGTCCTCAAACATTTTGTGTTCATTGACCATAATGCCGCCCATTTTGGGATACCGTCCCAGCCAGATATTGTCCATAACATTGCGCTTCAGCGCCTGGTTCAATTCCTGATGAACCATGGCAACGCCGTTGTCCAGCGCTTCCCTGGAACTTTTGAAATTCACTTCCTTACCTTCCAGCACAATGCTTCCGGAATCCTTGCCGTAGATGCCAAACAGGCACTTCATCAAGGTGGACTTCCCTGCCCCGTTCTCTCCCATAAGGGCATGGACCGTGCCTTTTTTTAATGTCAGGGATACATGGTCCAGCGCCTTTACGCCGGGGAATTCCTTGCATATGTCCGTCATCTGTAACAACACTTCTCGCTCCATATGCATCCTCCTTACTCGCTGTTTCTGTTTATGTGTAAAAAATGGTAACCGTTAAAAAAGCAGCGGCTGCCACTCAAGCAGCCGCCCTTTCTTCATTTCTTTAAAATCATTCTCCGGTATATGCTGCATACGGGATGAAAATCTTGTTGCTTACATTCGGGGAAATGTTGTAATTGCCGGTGTCAGCCATCACATCCTTGCCCGCCTGCACATTTTTCACCAGATAAGCAATACAGTTAGCCATGCCTTCTGCATCCTGCTTGATGGTTCCTGTCATCTTGCCGTCGGCAATCAGCTGTTTTGCAGCGTCGGTTGCGTCTACGCCAAATACGGGAATCGTGGTGCAGTCTTCCGTTCCGAGATTGTATCCCCTGTCATTCAGGGCTGAGATAGCGCCTTCTGCCATGCCGTCATTGTTGCAGATAACGAGCTCTATCATGTTGCCTGAGGACTCATTGTACTGTGACAGGTTTGTTGTCATATAGTCGTTTGCTGCCGTTGCCGACCATGCACCTGCCTGGTCAACCTGGAACTTATCCGTGTTGGAAGCGTCAAAGTACTCAAGCGCCGGTTTGCCTGCCCCGGTAATCACTGCATCCGCGTCTTCAACACCAAACTGTGTACGGTAGATTGCTTCTACGTTTCCTAACTCACCCATGAACATTGCATAACTGATTTTGCCGTCACCGTTCAAATCAATGGTATCAAAGTTAGCAATCACATAATCGCCAATCATCTTGCCCTGCATATGACCTGCTTCAGGTGCATCCGTACCTACAAATGCCAGCTTGTCATAACTTCCGAGCACCGTGCCTTCTTCTTCGTCGGACTCAACCGCACGGTTGAAGAAAATAACCGGGATGCCTGCTGCCTTTGCCTTCTCCACAATGGCCGAAGATGCATCCACAGAACCGGATGTAACAAGGTTAACAACCAAAAGATTGCTGCCCTGGCTGATTGCAGTGTCAATCTGCTCATTCTGTGTGGTCTGGTTGTTGTTGCCGTCATAATTCTGGAAATCAACCCCGGCGTCCTTCAATGCCGAATCCAGAGCCGTACGTACGCTGGCAATGTATGTATCACTGTAAGTATAATAGAAAACACTTACCTTCAGCTTGCCAGAGCCGCCGTTGCCGCATGCCGTAAGCGACAGCATCATAATCCCCACCAAAATAATTGATAAAAACTTTTTCATGTAAAAATACCTCCTTTTCAATACCTCCGGAAGACCCTCTCCCTTCAGTTGATGTATTAATTATATGAAAGTATATTCAGAAAAGATATGCAAATATTTACTCTTTTTGTTCAAATATTTATGCTTTCCCCCGGACTCATTCGTCAAAAACAAACAGAACCTTCTGATACTCCGGCTCAAACATGTTTTCCCGCGTGATGATGGTGGTTGCGGTATCCACCTTCTCCTGCTCCACATTGTTACCGTTTGCAAGTGCGGCTGCCGTTTCCACTCCCAGATATCCCATCGCATAGGGATTCTGCACAATCAGGGCATCCACCTCTCCGGTCTCCAGCATGCCTACCGTCACCGCATTGGAGTCAAATGCAACCACATGGATGTCATCGGATGCTTCCATATCCCGGATTGCCCATCCCACACCAAGGCTTGTCCATTCGTTAAAGGTTACAATCACATTAATCCGAGGATTTTCTTTTAACAGCTTTTTCGTGCCCTCCCTGGCATCCTCCATGGTGGACAGTACATTAATTGTAATAATTTCCTCCACCCGTCCGTCTTCTTCCATGACCTCTCGAAATCCCTGTTCCCGCTGCTGCCCGTTGGCAGTGTGCACATCATAATTTACGATACCCACATATAATTTTTCATCTTCGGCAAAAAGCGCCGCCTCAGCCGCCTGTCTGCCTGCCTCGATATTATCCGTCCCAATCCGGCAGCTGACATATGCGCTGTTTACATCACTGTCGATGACTACTATTTTAACCCCGCACTGCGCCGCCTCGTCTATGGCTTGTGCGTTGGCATCAAAATCCACCGCCGAAAACACAATGACTTCTGCGCCGTTGTCAACCGCCTGCCTGACCAGTTCGTTCTGCTGCTCATAATCTTCTTCCGAATCCGCCCCCTCCATTGTAATATCCAGATTATATTCCGTTGCCGCTGCTCCTGCTCCGGCAAAAACCGACTTCCAGAAAGTGCTCCCGGTGGACTTGGTGATGACTGCAACATAAGGCTTATGGTTCTTCGCACTGCCGCAGCCGCCAATCGACAGGGTGCATATCCCCATCAGGCTTAAATAAAGTAGTTTTTTAAGCTTTTTCATAGACTACCCTCTTTCCATGCATGTTTCTCTATTTTTTCACCGCACCGGTATACGTTTCCACATCTTCCTTTTTCAGCTTGGGCATACAAATCTTCACTTTTGTTCCCACGTCCGGCTCACTCTCTATCATGATGCCGTAATCTTCCCCGAAATAAATCTTTATCCTGTCATTGACATTCTTTATTCCTATCCCCGAGACATCACCCGGCTCCTTTTGCAGGATGGAACGGCACTGCTCTTTTGTCATTCCCACACCGTTGTCTTCCACCTCAAGAACAACATCTTCCCCCTCACCATAAACACGCACCACAATACACCCCTCATCCACCATACGGTCCAATCCGTGGTAAATGGCATTTTCTATAATGGGCTGCAGGGTAATCTTGTTACAGTAATACTCCAGACAGTCCTCCTCTACCTGAAAATCGTATGTAAACTGGTTTTTGTAACGGAAGTTCTGTATTTTAAGGTAGTTGCCCGCATGTTCCAGCTCTTTCTCAATCGTTATCAGTTCATGGCCCCTGCTGATACTGATTCTGAAAAGTTTTGCCAGCGCATTGACCATTTCCACCGCATCCCTGCTTCTCTCCTCCTCGCAAAGCCAGCCGATGGCATCAAGCGTATTGTATAGGAAATGGGGGTTAATCTGTGCCTGCAGGGCCTTCAATTCTGTCTTTCGCAGGGAAATTTCCTCCTTCCTGACCCTGTTCATAAGGTCCTGAATCTGCCTGACCATATGGTCAAAAGACTGGGAAAGGGCTTGTATCTCCTTGCTCCCTCCCCTGGCCCGGTAGGAAAAATTTTCCGCATTCTTCTCAAATTCACCCATGGCGCTCACAAGCCTCTGAATGGGCCGTGACACCATGCAGGACATACTGTAACTGCTTAACAGCGTTACCAGCAGGACTATTACCAGTATCATCACCGAAAGCCCTGCCACCTCCCGCTCTTTTGCTGTTACAAATTCATGAAAAAAACTGACGCCCACCACACGCCATCCGCAGTTTTCCAGTGTCCTGACCGTGAAAATCACTTCATTTTCTTCGTAATACCCATCCGCCCGGCTGCACATCT
This sequence comes from uncultured Lachnospiraceae bacterium, assembly GCA_910577105.1. Taxonomy (GTDB): domain Bacteria; phylum Bacillota; class Clostridia; order Lachnospirales; family Lachnospiraceae; genus Acetatifactor. The sequence goes on from CAJTMB010000001.1 coordinate 156,114, forward strand.
TAGCCGCAGGTTCACTTTTCAGCCCCGAATAGAGAAGCTGCTGCTGCGGATGATATATGATTTCTCCCCCCTCATCCATGATAAAGCAATAGCCGTGCCGTCCTATTCCCACATCATCCACATAATCGGATATTTTGGAAAACCGGATATCAATGACTACCCTGTTCCTGCGGCCATCCTTATCCCGCATCTCCTGAAGCACGGACACCACCCACGGGTACTCATCCTGTAAAAGGGTTTCCACATGGGGCTGGGAAATATAAATCATACCCTCCTCATATATCTCCTCTTCCACATAGGATAAATCTTTAAGATAGTTCTCTTTAAGAACGCTGTTTCCCGTATATGCATTGCACAGGCTGCCGTCTGCATCATAAATATAGATTGCCACCAAATCGGAACGCACTTCCGTCAAGGCTGTGAGGATTTCTTCCTGTTCTTTTCTGTCCTGCTGGTAGCTTTCCTCAATCAGGTTCATAATCTCCTTCATGTCATCAATATAATTCCCCACTGTATTGGACACTTGGACAACCGCCTGTTCACTGTTCGTCACAGCACTCTGTTCCATGCTGTTCACATAGACGGACAAAAAGACAAAGGCCGTGCAGATAACAATGATGCCGACCATGGCTGCCACCAGTATGGTAATGATAAATGACAGAGAAAAATTTTTATCCTTCATAAATATATCCCATTTTCCGATACGTGTCCTTCCAAAAAACTATTCTGCTGCCTGCATCTGCTGCCGCATCTGGTTGGGCGACAGACCGCAGAATTTTTTAAAACAATAGCTGAAATAGTGCTGGTCACTGTATCCGCACCGTTCCGCTATCTCCCTTACCTTCATGGAAGTTCCCATAACAAGTTCCCGTGCGCTCTCAATCCGCTTCTTCGTCAGCGAGTCAATAAAACTCATTCCGGTTTCTTTTTTTATCAGGGCGCTTAAATAGTTGGGGCTGACGTTAATCCGGCCGCTGACGCCTATTAAGGACAGTTCTGAATCCGCATATTCCTTTTCAATGATGTGCATCACCTGCTCACACAATTTCTGGCTGCTCTTCTTTTTCCCGGCATTGATTACTTCTCTTGCTTCCATGCACAGCTCCGTAAACTGTTCCTTCATCTCCTGATAAGAACCTTTAGGATAACAGAATTTCTGCAACACGGTATATTCATTTGTCACCGCATGGACGAGCCTGAACACGGAGGACATGGTCTGTATCATCAGAATCCGTAACTTTATCTGGGCATGTTCCTCCCCCATGGCACTGTATATTTTTCCCAGGTAAGTTTCCAGTTCCCCTCTCGTACCGCTCCGTATAAGGTTCTCCAGCTCCGCCACCGTTTCCTGCACCCCGGTCATATCGCCCGTTGACATGCGCTCTTCATCTGCAATGTAATGAATGCCGCTTTCCCCTACACGCCCATAGCCAAGCGCCCCCATGGCATCTCCGTATGCTTCATGGCACTCCACAAGCTTCTGCTGTATCCGGCTTACTCCTATCGTACATTTCATTCCGAGAATACGTTCCGTACTCTGCACAATATCTTTTACCATGATGTGCAGGTATTTATCAAAAGCACCCCTTGTGGCCAGCAGCAGGGAAATAATCCTGCCCTCCATATAAAAGCTGTAGTATCCCACATACTTTTTCAGTATCATGTCCACGGAGTGCACTAGCTCAGCGCTGGTTCTGTTCTTTCCCTGCGCATCCTGCAATGCAACCGCAAGCACCACATATTGGAAGGAGTGGTTTTTATTCCTAATCAGGCCGCAGGTAAATGCCCTTTCCTGCATCAGCGCTTCCCTGTCCATATCATCCGTTTTCCCATAGCTGTCCAAAAGCAGCGGCATGACAAATTCATGAACATTCGTCATCTCCTGCTTGCGGGATTCAAATTCCTCAAATACATAATCTATCTTTTTCTTTATTTCCTGAAGCTGCTTTTTAAGGTCCGCCATTGTAATCGGCTTTAACATGTAGCTGATAATATTATACTGTATTGCCTGCTGGGCATAAGAAAACTCATCAAACCCGCTTAAGAATGCAATCTGTGTGGCAGGCCTGATTTCCCTGACCTGCCTTGCCAGTTCAATTCCCGACACAAACGGCATGCGTATATCTGTCAAAAGCAGGTCCGGCTGTTTCTTCTCCACCTGCTCCAGCGCCTCGATGCCATTTTCCGCTTCTCCCACTACCTCAAAACCAATCTCTTCCCAGTCAATCCTGTTGATAATTCCCTTGCGCAATTCCTCTTCGTCATCTGCCACTACTACGGTGTACATACTTTTTCAACCTTTCCGTAAAAAAAATCCTACCGACAGTATCAGTTAAAAAACTGTCCGCTGTCGATAGGAATCCTGCCGTTTTATGTATCACGGTTAGATATAAAAGCTGCCTGCTTCCTTGCCGTTGATAACATAATATGCCATGCCGTCCTCAGGCTTTACATACAGCTCCACGCTTTTAAAGTCCATTGCTTTCTGCTTCAAATCGTACTTCCAAACGTCTTTAGCAATTTTTACCAAATCATCCGTGGTATAAGATTTTCCGCCAAACTGTACGTTCATGCTTACTTTTACTTCTTCTTTGGCTGCTTTCTTGGCTGCCGGTTTCTTTGCTGCTGTTTTGGTCCTGGCTGCCCTCTTCGGCGCTGCCTTTTCCTCTTTAACAGCTGCTGCTGTTTCTTTTACTGCCGCTTTCTTTTCTTCTCCTGCGGGTGCTGCCTTTATCTCTTCTGCCTTAACTGGTGCAGTCTTTACCTCAGCGGGTGTTTCCTTTGTTACTGTTTTCTTTGTTGTTGCCATGTAAACTTCTCCCTTCGATATATATGGCATTCCATGATGCCAAACTTTTTCATCTCCTCACAGAAAGCAGAAAAAAATTCCTGCGCCTCCTGCATTTACAGTTTAGTGCATAAACTGTAAATTGTCAACTATTATGCCATAATTGCTTTTATTTAACGAAAGCATAAAAAATAAATGATAACAACCAGTCCCAAAATAATCCTGTACCAGCCAAATACTTTAAAATCGTGTTTCTTAATATAAGAAAGCAAAAATTTGATAACTGCCACGGAAACCGCAAAGGCAACAATCATCGCCACTACCAGCGCTGCCAGCTCAACCGGCTTAAAATCAAGTCCGAACTTAACCACCTTTAAAAGGCTTGCCCCAAACATAACCGGAATCGCAAGGAAAAACGTAAACTCTGCTGCAACCGGTCGGGAAATGCCAATCAACAGTGCACCTATAATTGTAGCCCCAGAACGGGAAGTTCCGGGAAATACTGCCGCAATCAGCTGAAACACACCAATCATCAATGCCGCCTGATAGCTGATTTGGGAAAGTTCTGTCACTGCCGGATTTTTTCCTTTGTTCCAGTTTTCAATAAGTATAAAAGCAATGCCAAAAACAATCAGTGCGCCGGCCACCACATACCAATGATAAAACATGGCATCCAGCACATCATCAAACCAAAGTCCTATGACGGCTGCCGGAATACATGCCACCAGGATTTTAAACCACAAGGTCATAACATCCATTTTGACATAGGCAAGCAGCCCCGTATTTTTAAAACCGTTTCCCTTCTTGCAAAACGGCCAGATTTCTTTTATAAAGAGCACCACCACTGCCAGTATGGCGCCAAGCTGTATGACTACCTCAAACATTCCGAAAAAGTCTTCGGAAACATTCTCAAACTTAATAAACTCTTCCAGCAGAATCAAGTGTCCCGTACTGCTGATGGGCAGCCACTCCGTAATGCCTTCCACAATCCCAAAAATAATTGCTTTAATAATGTCTAACATGTTATCCTCCTTTAAGACTCCAGATAATTCAACAGAACTTCAAAACAATCCTTTGCATCACGGTAGCCTTCTTCATATAAAGTTTTCAGCTTTTCAGCATCCCTTTCAATCCTTCCGACATTACTTTTTGCCTTGGGGCGGATTACAAATGCCTGCCCGTTTTCCTGCTGTTTTTCCAGAAATGCCATCGTGTCATTGTAAGTGATATGCCTTTTTGCCATCAAATCATATACCTTGGGATACTTTAAATAACGCAGTTTCAAAAGACCCAGCTGTGAAGAAGGTTTCCTCACAAAGCCTTCCTCTTTGGTCAGAATTACCACATTCTTTTTATTTCCGTCCAGAATGGATTTGCGAATGGGAATTGCATCCGAAATACCGCCGTCCAGATAAAGGCTGCCGCCTATTTTTACATTTCTCGATACCAACGGCAGGGACGCCGATGCACGGACTGCATCCATGTCAGCTTTCATGTCCCTTATCCTGAGGTATTCCGGCATACCTGTGACAATGTTTGTAACTACCGCATATGCCCTGCCCTCATACCTGTCAAATGCTTCGTAGTCGTAAGGATTCAGATACTCCGGTATCAAATGATAGGCCGTCTTGACATTGAACAAGTCCCCGGTAGTTAAAAGGCTTTGTACACTGCAATATTTTTTGCTGTCCAGATAGTCAATACTGATGTCCAGGGCCCTTCCCCTTTGGCATGACAAATAGCTGCACATGTGGCACGCTCCTGCCGAAACACCGTAAACATTGGAGAATGCGATTCCCTTATCCATAAAATAATCCAGTACACCGGCGGTGTAGATTCCTTTCATTCCCCCGCCTTCCAAAACAAGTCCTGCCTGATACATATAACTTCCCTCTTTTCCAAAAACTTAACCCTTACCTCAATACTCCGACGCCACAAACTTTCTGAGCGCTTCTAAGGAACGTTCCACTTTTTCCGTGTCGATGCAGTATGCCATACGAAAATAACCGGGACAGCCAAAAGTGTCTGACGGCACAAGCACCAAATCGTACTTTAAGGCTTTCTCACAAAAAACCTTTGCATCTTCCTCCAATGCCTTAGGGAAAATGTAAAATGTACCCCCCGGCTTCACACATTGGAATCCCAGTGCTTTCAACTCTTTATATAATATGTTCATATTGGTTTCATATACGGAAAGTTCCGCTGTCTTTTCAAGAACCTCCGCAACAGCAAGCTGAATAACGGAAGGCGGACAGTTGTGTCCGATTCCCCTTGAAATCTGCCCGCACATCTGAATCATGTCCTTTGCGTCCCGGCAGGCGGGATTGATGGCAACATAACCGATTCTTTCGCCCGGCAGTGACAAGGATTTGGAGAAGCTGTAACACATAATAGTATTGTCATAAAATGAGGAAACACAAGGCGCCTCCACTCCGTCAAATATAATCTCCCTGTAAGGCTCATCGGAAATCAGGTAGATATCATGTCCGTATTCTTCGGATTTGGCAAGAAGCACGCCTGCAAGCTTCTTCAGCGTTGCCGCAGAATAAACCGCACCCGATGGATTGTTTGGCGTATTGATAAGCACTGCCATGGTTTTTGGGGAAAGCATCTCCTCAAATGCCGCAAAATTAATCTGAAAATCCTTTGTGTCTGCTGGCACTACCTTTAACACCGCGCCTGTCAAATCCACATAGGGATGATACTCCGGAAAAAAAGGCGCAAATGTCAATATTTCATCCTCCGGTTTTGTCACCAGCCTGAAGGCATGGGCAAGGGCTCCTGCTGCCCCGCTTGCCATAAAAATATGTTCTGCCCGATAAGGAATCCCAAATCTTTTTTCCAAAGACGCAGCAATCTTTTCGCGTACCGATGTGATACCCAGACTGGGACTGTATCCATGCAATTCCATGGGGTTTTTATGCTGCAGGAAATCAACCATGGTATCCGTAAACTCCTTCGGTACCGGAACAGACGGATTGCCGAGACTGTAATCAAACACATTCCCGTAACCGATTTCTTTTCCTCTTGCAGTGGCAAACTCCGACAACTGCCTGATTACGGATTTTCCCGATAACATATCTTTATATTTCTGTACCAGCATTGTACTCCTCCTCTAAAAAAATCCTCCACCTTTCGGCGGAGGACTAGACATTTCTTGCGTGGTAAATCCTTCGTACCTAAATACTAACAAGGACTTTCGCGAAAGTCAAGAGGCGCTTGCAAATGAAAAATATTTACATGTAGGATTGCAAAAACTCTCACCGAAAGCATATTGCCTAATACTTAAAAGAATGCTACAATAAATTTTACATAGTAAATCTTAGGAGGTTTTCCCGTGAGCGCAGGTTGGATTATCACAATTATTATTCTTGTAGTCATTATTGCAATTATTGCAGCATTATATTTTCTAGGAAAAAAAGCACAGAAAAAACAAGCTGAACAGCAAACCATGATGGAAGAAAATAAGCAGACCATTTCCATGTTGATTATTGATAAAAAACGCATGAAAATAAAAGAGTCCGGCCTTCCGCAAATGGTGATTGACCAGACCCCTAAACTGATGCGCGGCTCCAAACTTCCCATTGTGAAGGCAAAAATCGGCCCCCAGATTCTTTCCCTTGTCAGTGATGAAAAGATATTTGACAATATTCCTGTCAAAAAAGAGGTAAAAGCCGTTGTCAGCGGCATTTATATTCTGGACGTCAAGGGATTACACGGCAAATCCCAGCCCGTTCCCCAAAAGAAAAAAAGCTGGTTTAAGCGTACCCTGGAAACCGCTCAGGAAAAAGCAGGGGCAAAACCTGTCAAATAAAATTTAATAACGCATATTTACAAAAGACCGCCACAGTTTACACCGTGGCGGTCTTTTGCAAAACGCATCAGGATGTGAAGATAGCATTGTTGCCTGCATCCCTCTCAGAAATTTCCATACTAATCCGGCAGTCTGCCAAAAATTCATAGTTAACCTCAAGAGTATAATCCACATTTACGCGAATCATGCTATTCTCATTTTGCATCGTAATTCTTTTTGCATCTATTCCAATCAAAATGTCTCCGAAAGGGGTCGCATAATTCGTCAGGCTTTTTTTGTTTTCTTCAAAAATCATGTGAACATTGACAAAGCCTCTTTTAGTGAGTTCCAAAGATTTCTCTTTAAATTTGATTATATTTTTAGTATTTTCGTCTGTCCCTTCAGATGCCTCATCGTAGATAACATAATGGCTGTTGTTTTTTTGGTAATATTCTGCTGCCGTAATGGTCTGTACATTACTTTCATCAGCACAGGCATCAAACTGTAGTCCTTTTATTGCCAGCAACACGTCTTTTGTCATAAATATTCCTCATTTATCATTTTCAATATTAACCTGTTTTGCGGATAAAACCCCATACTTTATAATGGAATTTGCAAAACGGATAAATTTATCGGCAGTATCACTTACAAAAAACTGGTACTGATTATCCCCCAAGCCTGATGGCTGTTGTTTTAAAAGCCCTTTCTGTAAGAGCATTTCTTTCAGTTCCCTTGCTGTTTCATAAGCCGGATTCACCAAGGTAACTCCCTCTCCCATGATTTTTCCGATTGTAGAACGTATTAGGGGATAATGGGTGCATCCTAAAATCAATGTGTCAATATCCAAATCTATCAGTTCGGTTAAATATCTTCGCGCTATCTCATCGGTTACCGGGTCTTCCAAAAGCCCTTCTTCCACCAATGGCACAAATAACGGGCAGGCCTTTCCCCAGATAGTCACATCATGATTTAGTTCTTCTATGTATTGGTTATATATCCCGCTTCTAATTGTGGCTTCCGTGGCAATCACGCCGATTTTCCCGCTCCTTGTAGCCTCGGCGGCAGCCCTGGCACCCGGCTTCACCACACCAATCATGGGAATGTCAATTTCTTTTTCCAGTTCGTCCAACGCGTAAGCGCTTGCCGTATTGCACGCCACAACAATAGTCTTAACATTATGGGCCTCCAGAAAACGGACAATCTGCCTTGAAAACCGAATTACGGTTTCTTTTGACTTGTTACCGTAAGGCACTCTGGCTGTATCCCCGAAATATATAATTCTTTCGTTGGGAATCTGGCGCATGATTTCCCTAACCACTGTCAAACCTCCGATACCGGAATCAAAAACCCCAATCGGAGCCTCACTGCGCCCTGTACTGTTTATTTTATCAATCATTTATTAATCCTTATCCCTTTTCAAAATAAGCGCTGATTACTTCCCATAACCTGCTTCTTATTTTAATCTCTTCCGGCTCAGCTGACAAGAGTTTATAATACAGTTCACTGCCTTCAGGCACATTCCATTCCTCTTCTTCACCCTTTTCCGTTAAATATACTACTTTACAGGTATTTTCCAACATGCTTAATTCCGGGTAAAACAAACCAAAAAATCCTACAGCCGCCAAAACTGCCCCGCTTTTCTTCAAGAAAATTCTGAGATTGTCTTTCATTCTGCCACACTCCTGTTTCCTGCTCCGTTTCCAACAACGGATTGTTCTCTTAGAAGTGTCGCCTGTTATTTGTATTTTATACCTATAAAGTATGCTTCCGGGCAAAAGGCTATGCGCGCTTTGTCAGATTCTTTTCCCTCTCCAGGCGAATCTGTTTCATAATGGAATTTTCCTGATTGTCAATATGCAGCCTTGCAGTCTTGGCCGCCGTTTCCTTATCCTTATTGCGAATACTCTCATAGATGATGCGGTGTTCTTTCATCAGCTGCTCATGACTGCTCTCTTCTTTTATATATTCAAAACGGTATCGGTACATTTGTTCGGAAAGATTGTTGACAAGCTGCACCAGCCGGCTGTTGCCGGTCGCTTCCACGATAATGTCGTGAAGCGCCACATCAGCCTGCGCTATTTTTTGAGGGTCCCTTGTCACGGTAGCCTTCTCGAAAGCATCACAGGCATCGGAAAGGGCAGTAAGCTCACCCTGACTGATTCTGTCGCAGGCCAGTTCCACACATAAAGCATCCAGTGCGCGTCTTACCTCCAATGTATCCTTAAGGCTTTTTTCGGTAATTTGTGCCACTTCGGCTCCCTTTCTCGGAATCATGATGACCAGCCCTTCCAACTCCAGCTTGCGGATAGCCTCTCTGATAGGGGTACGGCTTACTCCAAGCCGGTTTGCCAGATGCAGTTCCATCAGCCTTTCGCCCGGCTTTAATTCTCCCGTCAGGATTTCTTTCCTGAGTGTGTTAAACACCACATCCCGAAGCGGTAAAAATTCATCCATGTTTCCCTGTAAATTTTCCTGCATACCCTTCCTCCTTTGGACTGAATGTCGTCACAAAACACTGTCCGGCAAGCTGCATACCGCCCAATCTTTTTTTTGCGGCATTCGCTTTTCCTTCCTCCTCAAAAATGCCAAACACAGTCGGTCCGCTCCCACTCATAAGCGCCTTACATGCACCATTCTCTTCCATGAAACATTTTAGTCCGGTAATAATGGGATACTCCCTTTCCGTAACGGATTGCAATACATTGTCCATTCTCCCTGTCACACCCTGCAGGCTTCCTTTACGGATAGCCTCTACCATGCCGTCAATGTCAGGATGTCGTTTTATGTTCGACAACGCTAAATGTTCATACACATATTTCGTGGAAACATCTATATCGGGTTTTACCACCAGAAGAAAACAATCCGGAGCGTCCGGAAGCCTCGTCAGCTTCTCGCCAATTCCCTCCGCCAATGCAGTTCCTCCCATGATGCAGTAAGGAACATCCGCGCCCAGATTCACTCCCATCCGGCAAAGTTCTTCCTCGGAAATCCCCAGCGAAAACAATTCATTCATCCCCTTCATGACTGCTGCTGCGTCACTGCTTCCGCCTGCCATGCCCGCAGCCACGGGAATCCTCTTTTCCAGATGAATGGAAATGCCCTCCCCTATATGACAGGAATCCATTAAAAGACGGGCTGCCTTGTAAACCAGATTATTTTCGTCCTTTGGCAATGCTTCATTATCCGCAGTCAGCTCAATCCCCTTTTCCGCCCTTTTCAAGGTAAGGGTATCATAGATATTAACGGTCTGCATCACCATCCTAACTTCATGGTAGCCATTCTCCAGCTTTCGCACCACATCAAGACCCAGATTTACTTTGGCATATGCCCTTATTTCCAGCGTGTCCATCAGCTTTCCTTTCTATTGCCTTTGTCTATTGTATACAAGGATTGTACTTTATTATATACAATCCTGCTGTATTCGTCAATGTGGGGATTGTTCCGCATTCTCCCGGTACTGCCACAAATTTTTCATGAAAAAAAGGGGCGTTCAGCCCCTTTTTTTAACTTCCTTTTACTATAAGTAATTTATCCCCGGCTTTTATCTCGTCTGAACTTAGTTCATTGACTTCTTTTATCTTTTCTACCGGCACATAATAGCGTTTGCCGATGTTCCAAAGGTTATCCTCCGGACGTACCACATATACTACCATGCCGGGCAGTTCATTGACTTTCTCCATATCCAGTTCCGATACCTTGATATCTGAAATCAAGGTCTTGGGTACGTTCCTGAAAACTGCTGCCTGAAAATCCAGAACGGCCTTTACGTCCATTTCCTCACTGTCTATCATTACCACCTGCAGCTGTCCCACATCCGCACGCAGCCTGAAACTGTCTGATGGATTGATGTTTGGAACTTCCAGTGTATAGCTGAAAGGCATTACGCCCTTTAAACAGTTGTAAGGAGAAGTGTCGTCACCTGTAATATACATTACCTGTACGGAAACCGTTCCCTCTACCAGAATGCCTTCCGCTGTAATTTCCTGATTGTCTATCTGCACACTTCCCTCACTGTGCAACAGCTGCAGCACCCTTGCGTCGGCATCCTTTACCTTCATTCTGTCCGTCACTTTGCTCTTTCCGACAATTTTCATCAGAAGCTGCTTAAATTCAACTGCGTTATCAATGCATTCCACTTCTTTCGTGACGCCGTAAACATCGGAAATCATTTCGACAGTTTCTTCTTCATAGAGTTTCATTGCCAAATCCAGCACAAGTTCCAGACCCAGCATTCTTTCTTCCCCGTCAAAATCAGGCCGTACCTCCAGCTCACAGTGACCGATTTCATATCCGATATCTGCAATCATATTTTCTTTGCTGCCGTGGCATTCTATCGCACCACTGAATGGAAGTACCGTTTCAAAGGTGCGGATGGGCGCTTCTTCCCCTTCTCCTTCATATAAAATAAAGATATGCACATCCCCCTGTACCGAGATATTTTCGGCAATCGGTTTGCACTCTACCTCCTCCAGCGTAACGCTTTCCCAGATAATCTGGAAAATGTTGGGGTAATTCTGCGGCAGCGGAATTTCTTCCCGGATACGGAAAATATCATTTTTCTGGATGGCTATCTGTGCCAAATCCAATTTACTTTTTCGGTATTCCAGAGGAGTTCCGGTTTCCTCAAAGTACAAATCGACGGGAGCTTCTTCATCGTACAGTTCTTCCACCCACGCCCGCAGGGTAAAAAGCGCCTGCACGGAAAGCTTGCGGGAGTTTATCATGCCGACTGTCAAATCCTCCAGCGCGGCTTTTACCGTTACGGCGTCCGTTCCCCTTACGCCCTCCATATAAAGCTGTTCTTCAAAAGGAATTTTCCCTTCCACACAAACCAGTTTCTGTCCGTCCTCACGCGACTGATAGAGCACAGAAAAAAGAAGCCTGCCCCGGATGCTCACATGGTCTTCTGTCGGTTTGACTTCTTCTATCTGTACATGGCCTTTTTCATAAATAAGGGTGGTGACGTCAGGCTTGCTGTCGGGAATATTGATGTCTTCCTCCAGGGTAACCTGACTCGTGCTTTTACATTTGATGCGGTCCATATGTATGTTCTTTTTTATCAGTTCCACTTTCGATACCTCCATGCATATTGCTTATAGCTACTATATGAGGAGAATCGTAAAATTATGCCTTTTTATCCTGCAAAACCGCTTCAGGGCAATACCAGCCCTGCACGCCGTCTTTTTTCACCAGAAAGCCCATTGGGGTTTTTCTGACGACAGAAAGAACCTCTCCCACCTTGACCGCAAGCTTTGCATCGCTGTAATTGCCGCAATGCCACTCATCGCCGGATTGGTACAGCCACTCTTCAGGCACATAAAAGCTTTTTGGGGAACTTACATGAACCACCCTGGCTATCCCGTTTTTCTTCTCCGACAACTTGATTATGCTGTCTGTATATCTGATTTCCACAGACCCCGCTACCGCACTCTGTGCATATTTGGCAACCATCTGTGGGAAATCATCATAAGCAGTAAAACTAATTTCATCCATACCCGCCCATGCATGGGGAATCAGCAGGGCGTTTAACTGTGCACCATTAGTCAGGGAACAGCCGCCGTCAATTCCGATGATATGTTTTTTAACATCAAACAGAGGATTCATACAGTAGACATCTTTTCGGTACAAGTACACGGGCCAGTGCCCCTTCCCTTATTTGCTTTTTAACGGCAAGTATATTGTCATCACATAACTCTGCAAGACAAAGTCCCAGCTCCTCTAAAATATCCATAAAAAAGCTTCTGCCCCAGACTTCCTGCCGCCAGCGCAGGGCGCCAATAAACTCCCTGCAGGCGTCCAGACCTTCAGCATAAAACATTTGCAATTGAAAATGCTCCACATTTCCCATCACTGCATAGACGTTGGGATTTTCTTTTTGCAGTTCCAATATTGTGCGGACTGTCCGAAGGCTTTCTTCCCCTTTTTCAATCATATCCCCCACAATCACCAGAATATCCTGTTTTGTGTATCCTGCCTTTTTCAGCACCCCCCTTAAATAATCATCATTGCCATGGATATCACTCACGGCGATAATGCGCCTGTCCTTATCCGGTTCTATGTATTATATTTTCGTTTTCAATCCGTTATCCATGCACAGCTCCAATCAGTTCTCTGACATCCTCCACATGATACTCTGCCATATACGCCTCAATCCCCCTTACAATCTCTTCCGTCACATAGGGATTGATAAAGTTTGCAGCGCCCACACTCACCGCAGTGGCTCCCGCCAGCAGAAATTCTATGGCATCCTCCGCATTGCTGATGCCTCCCATGCCGATAACGGGAATTTTGACGGCAGCGGCTGCCTGATAAACCATGCGCACCGCTATGGGCTTGATGGCAGGCCCGGACATACCGCCCGTCTTGTTGGCAAGGGCAAATGACTTCTTGTGAATATCTATTTTCATTCCCGTTATGGTGTTAATAAGGGAAATCGCGTCAGCCCCTGCATCTTCCGCCGCTCTTGCCATCTCCGCAATATCCGTCACATTGGGGCTTAATTTCATAATGATAGGCTGTCTTGCATGTTTTTTCACCTCAGAAGTAATATGAAACAGAGCGTCCGCCTTCTGTCCAAACGCTATGGCGCCTTCCTTGACATTGGGACAGGATACGTTGATTTCCATCATGTCAATATCGGCGTCGGAAAGCTTTTCCACAACTTCTATATAGTCTTCTACCGTCTTTCCGCAGACATTTACAATGATTTTCGTCTGATATTGTCTTAAAAACGGGATATCCCGCTCCATAAAAACATCAATGCCCGGGTTTTGCAGACCGATGGCATTTAACATGCCGCCGTAAACCTCCGCCACGCGGGGCGTGGGATTGCCGGGCCACGGCACGTTTGCCACCCCTTTTGTGACAACCGCCCCCAGCCGGTTCAGGTCCACAAATTCACTGTATTCCATGCCGGAGCCGAATGTGCCTGACGCCGTCATAACGGGATTTTGTAATGTTACGCCTGCTATGGTTACTTTTGTGTTCATCAGATATCCACCTCCCCTGCTTCAAATACCGGACCGTCCGTACAGATTCTTGCATTGTGCACATGGGAATGGGCGTCCACCTGCTTTGTTTTTGCCACACATCCCAGACACGCGCCGACCCCGCATGCCATACGCTCCTCAAGGGAAATATACGCAGGTATCCCCATCTCGCCGGCATATTTTTTAACGGCGCGCAGCATAGGCATGGGGCCGCATGCAAAAATCATATCCGCCCGCAGGTCATGTTCCCTTACGGCATCCATCACGTTTCCCCTGCTGCCCACACTGCCGTCCTCCGTGGCAATGTATACCTTTCCGTATTTTTCCAAATCCTCCCTCAAAAAGGTGTTGCCGTCCCTGTAACCTACGATAATCTGTTTATCCGCCTGCATTCTTTTGGCAAGCTCCAACATGGGTGGAATCCCGATGCCGCCGCCCATCAAAAATACTTTTTTCCCTTCCGCCTTTTCAAAAGGAAAACCGTTTCCCAGATTGCCAAGGATTTCTACGGTATCCCCTTCTCTGTAGGAAGAAAACTCCCTTGTCCCTTTTCCCGCAATGCGGTACACGATTCTCACAAGCCCTCTTTCCGCATCGGTTTCACAAATGCTGATAGGCCGGGGAAGAAGGGCGCTCTTGTCCTTTGTGTAAAGACAGATAAACTGTCCGGGAAGAGCATCCTGTGCCAGCTCGGTGGCAATCCACATATCATAAATATCCGGTGCCGTTTCTCTTTGCGCCGCTACCTGCGCAGTTATTTTCTTTTTCATGTTTTATCCACTCCTATTTATTTTGATATACCACCCTGCCGCCGCAGATGGTATACTTCACAACGCCCTTTAATTGCCAGCCGCGAAACGGGCTGTTATCGGATTTGGAAGCAAAATCCGTGACAATCCATGTTTCCCCTGCATCAAAAAGTACAATGTCCGCCGGTCCGCCTTCCGCCAGATAGCCTGCATCCAGCCCGTACATTTTGGCAGGGTTGCAGGTCATCTTTTTCAAAAGTGACATCATTGTCAGAAACCCCGTATCCACCAACTGGGTAATCCCTAAGGAAAGCGCCGTTTCCAGCCCGATAATACCGCTCGGGGCTTCCGTAATGGGCCTGTCCTTTTCCTCCCTGCTGTGGGGGGCATGGTCCGTAGCTATCAAATCAATGGTGCCGTCCTGTAAGCCCTCTATAATGGCCATTCTGTCGGCTTCCTCCCTGAGAGGCGGATTCATCTTTGCCAATGTGCCATACCGCATCACAGCTTCCTCCGTCAAAGTAAAATGATGGGGCGCTGCCTCCGCGTGGATATCCCCGCCGCTTTTTTTTGCCTCACGCACCAGCGCTACCGCCTCTTTGGTGCTGATATGCTGTACATCCATGCAGGCTCCGGTTTTAAGCGCAATTTCCAAATCCCGCTTCACCAAATCAATTTCCGCTTCCCTTTGGGAACCGCCAATCTGATAATACGCCGAAGCCACCCCTGCATTTATGCCGTTATTTTCAATATATGCCGGATTTTCCTCGTGCAGGCTGATTGGCACTCCCAGCCTCTTTGCTTCCCGCATGGCCTCTTCTGCCAGTTCTGCGGAAAGAATGGGGACGCCGTCGTCCGTAAAACCCGCTGCTCCCTTTTTGTGCAGACACTCCATGTCCACCATTTCTTTCCCTTTCATCCCCTTTGTCACGGTGGCGCAGGTTTCTATATGGATGCCTGTCTTTTTTCCCTTTTCCAGCACATATGACAATGTATCTTCATTGTCGACTGCCGGTCTGGTGTTAGCCATCAGCACGACCGTGGTATAACCGCCCTTTGCCGCTGCCATGGCTCCCGTCTCTATATCCTCCTTGTATGCAAATCCCGGGTCCCTGAAATGAGAATGCACGTCCACCAGCCCGGGCGCCGCAATCAGCCCCGACGCATCAATCACCTGCAAATCCTTTGCCCCGTCAGTCTCCCCTCTTTTCACAAACTCCCCATACAAATTTTCCCCTATTTTAACGATTCTCTCCCCGTCCGTCAAAATATCACAATACCCTTCCCTCCCCGCAGCCGGGTCCAACAAATAAACATTCGCAATCAACAACATCCCGTACATTCCTCTCTTTTAGCTGCTAATCAAATAATTGTGAATCTTGCGCCTGTCGGTTCCGAATTGTGCGAATGATATATTCCATAAGCAGGCTCTGGAAAAACGTCCGGTACTTAGCGAGGTTTTTCCGAGCTTAGTACCACTGCGTTTTTACCGAAGCGAAAGCGTGCCTGTGTTGGAATATATCATTCACACAATGACAACATCCCAGCACCCAAGTCTCCCAATTATTTTTCTGTTAGTATAACATATTTTCCCCCGCATGCATACAAGGTCATTTTATATCATAAAATTTAATAAACTCTTTCGTGTGATGATTATGAAAAAAAAGAAGAAAAAAACCTTGATTTTTACCACCGCTTTTGTGCTGCTTTTCTCTTGTCTTCTGTCCGGATGCGGCATAGGCACCAGCGAAACCACCAAACTGCGTGATTTGGAGTTTACCATTGTCAGTGAGGAACGCCTGCCGGAAGAACTGAAAAGCCTGATAGAAGAAAGAAAAGCCACAGAATTTAAAGTTACCTACAGTGATAAAGAATACCTGTACATTTGTATCGGATACGGAGAACAAGAGACCGGCGGTTACAGCATTGCCGTCAATGACTTATATCTGGCAGACAATGCCATCTACATAAGCACGAGCCTTTTAGGCCCCGGTCCCGAAGACAAAACAAGCGATGCGCCATCCTATCCTTATATTGTAGTAAAAACAGAATATCTGGATAAGTCGGTCGTATTTGAATAAGACGACGGTATGCCCGTGAAAAAAGGATAATGCCTTTTTCCACGGGTTTTTTCTTGCAAATTTACACATAAAACAGATGTCCTTTTGTCTTTCATCTGTTATAATGAAAAAATACCGGACAACCTTATTGAAGGGAAACACCTATGAGGAAATTTTTAAAAAGAACCTTAATAACCGTATGTGTCCTGCTCATGATGAATATCACGCTTATATGCGGACTGTCCGCCGGATGGTGGCATTTTTTACCGGACAGGATTTTGGGATGCATCTCCCTTATTACAATTATTTTATTAACATATCTTTTTCTTGAAATCTTTCCCTGTTTTGAAAAAGGCTTCAAAATAAGACTTCAGATTTTATCCGGGGGATATGAGTTGATTGTCACGACTTTTTTCTGCCTTTTTATGGAAATTGCAGGCTATATTATCTTCTTTGCTGCATATTCACCTTCCCGTATCACAACGGAAGGCGTCATTCCCCTGGCTGTCATAAACGGCATTGCTGCCTTTTTCGTGCTGCTTCTGCATTATCTGAACGGATTCTGGAGAACCGCCGTATTTTCTTCACAACTCGGCATTGCCCTGCGTGTGCTGATGTTTTTCTTCTGGTGGCTTCCTCCTGTAAATATGATATTATTCTGTAAATGGTGCGCCATCGTGCGGAGGGAACTTATCTTTGAAAAGAGCAGCTACCTTCTGAATCAGGCAAGGGCAGAAAATAACATCTGCCGGACCCGTTATCCTGTTGTAATGGTACACGGCATTTTTTTCAGGGATTGGCAGTATATGAATTACTGGGGTCGCATCCCGCAGGCATTGAAACGCAATGGCGCCATCGTTTTTTACGGAAAACAACAGTCTGCGCTTTCCGTTGCTGCAAGCGCCGCTGAATTAACGTCGGAAATCCGGCGCATTCTTGCCGAAACAGGCGCAGAAAAAGTCAATATTATTGCACACTCAAAGGGCGGACTGGATGCCCGGTACGCCATCAGCCTTCTGGGAATGGATGACCTGACCGCCTCCCTTACCACCATCAATACGCCTCACAAGGGCTGTCAGTTTGCGGATGTACTGCTCGCATCGCTTCCAAAATGGCTGATATGTTTTGTGTCCGCCCGTTACAATGCATTGTTCCGAAAACTGGGGGACTCCTGTCCTGACTTTCTCGCAGGCGTATATGACTTAACCGCCGCTTCCTGTGCAGTTTTTAATTACAAGGTGCCGGACTCTCCCAAGGTATATTATCAGAGTATTATGTCTAAGATGAAGACGGCAAAAAGCGCCGGATTTCCGTTAAACTTAGGCTATCTTCTTGTGAAAAAATATGAAGGGGAAAATGACGGGCTGGTGAGCGTTTCTTCTGCTGTCAGGGGAAATTTCCCCGGACTGCTGACAGCCGGAAAAAAAGGAATCTCACACGGTGATATGATAGATTTAACCCACAGAAATGTGAAAGGATTTGATGTATGTGAATTTTATGTACAGCTTCTTGCAGATTTGAAGGAAAAAGGCTTTTAAAGCCTTTTTCCTTCAGACTGTAACCTATATATGTCCTAAATAACTGCTAAAATATATAAACAAGTCACACCAATGCTTATCACCAGTCCTACTGCCGAAAGCACAAGGCCTATAATCCCCATCGTCTGTTGGGGATATTTTCCTGCCAAACATACTATCCCTAAAATCAGACCTGTAATGCCAAGTATCAGGTTTATGAGCAATACCCAAAAGCAGACAAGAGAAAAAATACCCATTACAAGACTTAATACCGCCATATTTGCGTTCTTCTTCGGTATTGTATTTCTCACAACCGCCCTTGTGCTGTAATACGGGTTATAAGGATTTTGATTATTTGGTAATTGATTCATGTTGTTTCGGCCCTTCCATTAAAGATAACCTTGCATACGCAGTTGAATCTGCGCCATAAACCAGAGTGCAAGAACCACCGCAAAGATGCAATAAAGCACGATTGCGATTCCTGTCTTCTTATTCATGATGAGTTGAAGTGCAAACATACTGATGACTGCGCCCAAGAACATAAATAACCATCCGCCAAACAAAAAACCGCCGATTACGCTTAAGCCCACCAGCACCCATATCCATGCCGGCAATTTATTAATGGGCTCAAACGGCTTCCCGTTACTTACATACACGCCGTTGATTGTCAAATCGACTTTGTTTCCTATTACCACCACATGGCAGTTGGTGCCGGGCAGCATGATTTCGTAATCCACTAAATTGATAAACCAATTGCTGGACTTCACCCGATAGACATCCATATCCACCTGAATCTCCATCTTTCCCGTCCACGTCCTGTTAAAACTAATCGTGTGGGCAACCCCGTTGCAGTCTGTAACAGACCATGAATTGTTTTGCATATCTCTCCTCCTCTTGATAAAAATAGTGATAGTTATATGATACCATAATAATATATTATTTGAAAATAAATTTTTAGGTTAAATATATTAATTATAGCACCACAAACTGAGCAGGCAGGCTAAAAGCCGCCCGTAAACTCACACAAGTACTATATCAACTGCGGTAAAAGTGATTCCCCTATTGTCCCCTTTGGCATTGCCACACCAAAATTCTGCGCAATCGTCGCCCCCACTGCGGCAAAATTCTTCCTGTCGCAAAGTCTTTCTCCCCCCGTTAACGCCGGAGAGTATATGAGCAGCGGCACCATTTCCTTTGTGTGGTCCGTCCCCTTAAAGGTGGGGTCATTGCCGTGGTCAGCGGTAATCATCAGCAAATCCTCCTCCTTCATGTTCGCAAGGAAAACACCCAGTTTTTCGTCAAACCGCTCCAGTTCCTGTCCGTAACCCAGTGGGTTTCGCCTATGTCCCCACAGCGCGTCAAAGTCTACCAGATTGGTAAAACAGAGTCCCGTAAATTCTTTCTCCAACAATTCAATTGTCTGCTCCATTCCGTGCACGCTGCTCTTTGATTTGTAGGCCTCGGTAATGCCCTCCCCGTCAAAGATATCCCTGATTTTTCCTACGCTGATGACGTCAAAACCCTTTTCCTTTAAAGCATCCAGTACGGTTTTTCCATAAGGCTTTAAGGCGTAGTCGTGCCGGTTTGCCGTTCGCTTAAACTCCCCTTTTCGCTTTCCCGTATAAGGCCGTGCAATCACGCGTCCGACCCTCCACTCGTCACGCATGGTCAGTTCCCTTGCAATTTCACAGCAACGGTACAATTCCTCCAAGCCAAAGGTTTCCTCATTTCCGCAGATTTGCAGCACCGAATCGGCAGAGGTATACACAATCATGGCGCCCGTGGCAATTTCCTCTTCTCCAAGTTCTTCCAGAATCTCCGTTCCGCTGGCAGACTTATTTCCGATAATGCGCCGTCCCGTCCGCCTGCTTAGTTCCTCTATGAGCTCTTTTGGAAAACCGGTTTCCGTAAATGTCTGAAACGGCGTCGTGATGTGGAGACCCATCAGCTCCCAGTGTCCCGTCATGGTATCCTTCCCCGTGCTTGCCTCATGAAGCCTTGCCTGATATCCTTTTACCGCTTCAGGCTCTTTCACATGGGAAAGAGGATGAAGCCTGCCAAGGCCCAGCTTTGCCAGATTGGGGATTGAAAGTTCAGACATAAAAGCATCAATATGTCCCAGTGTGTCGCATCCTTCATCCCCGTAATCCGCTGCATTTTCCATGGCGCCTATGCCGAGGGAGTCAATGACAATGGTAAATATCCGTTTAAATTGTTTCATCCTGCTTTGCCCCGCTTTCCCGAATTTACTCTTCTTCCGCCCAGATAAGGGCACACTTCACGGCCTTCTGCCAGCCCTTCAGCAAAGCGCTCCGCTCCTCCTCTGCCATGGAAGGGGTAAGCTCCCTGCCAAGCTGCCAGTTTGCCTTAATTTCCTCCTTATCCTTCCAGTAGCCGGTTGCCAGCCCTGCCAGATATGCTGCGCCAAGCGCCGTGGTTTCTATGCATTTTGGACGGCGCACTTTTGTATCCAGGATATCTGCCTGAAACTGCATCAGGAAATTGTTGGCGCTGGCGCCGCCATCCACTTTTAAACTTTTTAAGGTCATGCCTGCATCCTTTTCCATTGCCCTTAACACATCCACAGTCTGATAGGCGATGGATTCCAGGGTTGCCCGGATAAAATGCTCCTTGCTGCACCCCCTCGTCAGTCCCACAATGGTTCCTCTTGCATAAGGGTTCCAGTAAGGCGCCCCCATGCCCGCAAAAGCCGGCACCACATATACCCCGCCGGTATTTTCCACCTCCACGGCATACTCCTCGGACCGGGGAGCGCTCTTTATCATGCGCATTCCATCCCTCAGCCACTGTATGGCGGCCCCTGCCACAAACACACTGCCTTCCAATGCGTATTCCGCCTGTCGGTCCGTACCGGCGGCAATGGTTGTCAAAAGCCCGCCTTGGGACTTTATTGCCTTGTTCCCGGTATTCATCAGCAGAAAGCAGCCCGTTCCGTATGTATTTTTTACATCCCCCGGCTCAAAACAGCACTGACCGAAAAGGGCTGCCTGCTGGTCCCCCGCCGCCCCGGCAATGGGAATCTCCCCGCCGAGCACGGAGGTTTCCGTATGCCCGTAAATATAGCTGGAAGGCTTGACCTCGGGAAGCATGTTTTTGGGAATATGGAAGTAAGAAAGAATTTCATCATCCCATTGTAACTTATGGATATCAAACAGCATGGTGCGGGACGCATTGGTATAGTCCGTCACATGCACGGCTCCCTTTGTCAGGTTCCAGATAAGCCATGTGTCCACTGTTCCAAACAACAGCTTTCCTTCCTCTGCTTTTTTTCTCGCCCCATCTACATTTTCCAAAATCCAGGCTATTTTGGAGGCGCTGAAATAAGCGTCGGGAACCAGCCCCGTCTTTTCCCTGACCGTTTTGTCAAATCCCTGCTCCACAAGCGTGTCAATCATGGCGGCCGTACGCCTGCACTGCCATACAATGGCATTGTAAACAGGTTCCCCCGTTTCCCTGTCCCAGCAGATGGTGGTCTCCCGCTGGTTGGTGATGCCGATGCCGCTTATCTCTTCCGGCTTTGCTCCCACCTTTGCCATGGCCTCTATCGCAACCGCAAGCTGGGAAGACCATATCTCTTTCGGATTGTGCTCCACCCAGCCGGGCTTTGGATAAATCTGTTCAAATTCCTTTTGCGCCATGGAACATATCCTGCCGCTTTTGTCAAAAAGAATACAACGGGAACTGGTCGTTCCCTGGTCCAGTGCCAATACATATTTCCCCATGTTTTCCTCCCATTCTGCAGCCATGCGGCTCAGCCGCCTGCATCATTTTTTATTCTGCTTGATTCGTTGCCACGATATCCACACCTGTTCCTGCAATATCCTTCACCAGCACATCCCCGATTTTCACCGGCGGGACAGCCTCCACCTGCCTAAGGGCCTCCATGCACTCCATAATTTTTCCTTTGGGAATGTCCCGGGCTGTTTTCACAGAAACCATCTGTCCTTTCCTGCCCTGAATCCGCACCGTGCTGGTCACCATGCGCCTCGGGTCCGTCAGTTCGTTGCGCGCATACTCCGCACCCCTGCCACAGGTATTGCCTGTCACGGTAATATTTCCGTCCTCGTCCGTCACCGCCTTCAGTGCACATCCCAGCGGACATCTGATACAAGTCATTTCTTTAACCTGCATATCTTCTCCTTCCAATCCGGCATAAGCGTTTTATCTTGTCTCACACTTCAATGCATATTGTAATGTCAGAAAGCCTTTCCTGCGCCAGAATATCTGCTTTTTTGATTTTTACCTGTTCCATCTCTCCGGGCGCCAGAACGGGCCTTTTTATTTTACTGACACATCTGTCGCCAAAATAAACCGCTATACAGGCATTGCGGTACACCTGTCCCACGCGGAACCGGATAATTTGTGTTTCCTCCATACAATACGGACGTATGGCGGAAGGAACCGTGTAACGGACGCCGTTTTTTGCGATAACAGCCAAACTTTCCTCTTTTTCCGACAATTTTGTCACTTCTTGCGGATTTTCCTGCCCGTCGTCCCTCTGCACAAAAGCCGCCGCCTTTTCCCCGGCTTTTTTTGCCTCCTCCGATACATAGTCCACCAAATCATGGACATGCAGCACATTGCCGCAGGCAAACACACCGCTTACATTGGTTTCCAGACTTTCGTTGACAAAGGGACCGCCCGTCACCCGGTTCAGATTTACCCCAAGGCCCGTGGAAAGTTCATTTTCGGGAATCAGCCCACAGGAAAGCAAAAGGGTATCGCAGGAAATATATTCCTCTGTTCCGGGAACCGGTTTCAAATTTTCATCCACCTGCGCCAGCGTCACGCCGCACACCCTGTCCTTTCCGTCTATATCCACCACGGTATGGCTTAATTTCAACGGAATACCATAATCATCCAGACACTGCACAATATTTCTTTTCAAACCGCCGGAATATGGCATCAGCTCCGCAACCACTTTCACCTTTGCCCCTTCCAGAGTCATTCTTCTTGCCATAATCAGGCCAATGTCCCCCGAGCCCAAAATCACAACCTCCCTGCCCGGCATCCTGCCCTCCATATTGACATACCGCTGTGCCGTACCGGCACAATAAATGCCTGCCGGCCGGTATCCCGGAATATTCAGCGCGCCTCTGGGGCGCTCCCTGCATCCCATTGCAAGGATAACCGCCTTTGCTTCCACATAAAACAACCCTTCCCGGCGGTTCATCAGGGTCAGCACCTTCCGGCCTTCCTCCCCGGCGGCAATGGACAGTACCATGGTTTCCAGTTCATAAGGAATCTGAAGTTCCTTTGCCATCTCAATAAATCTTGCCGCATACTCCGGCCCCGTCAGCTCCTCCTGAAACGTATGCAGGCCAAAACCATTGTGAATGCACTGGTTGAGAATGCCGCCCAGTTTATCGTCACGTTCCAGTATCAAAACATCCGTCGTCCCTGCCCTGACTGCTGCAACTGCCGCCGCAAGCCCTGCCGGTCCGCCGCCTACAATAGCGATATCTACCTGTCTCACGCCTGCGCCTCCTCTCTGTCCTCCATGCTTACAAAGGCCTCCCTGCTTTCCTCATAGCCTTTGTTGTATCCGACCAGAAATCCTGAATCCTTCCCGGATTTGGTAATCTGCGCCATATCTGCGGAAAGCTCCCTTGCAAGGATTTCCACCGTTTTCGGCGCGCAGAATCCGGCCTGGCACCTGCCCATTCCGGCTCTCGTCCTGCGCTTTATGCCATCCAGCGTGGTGGCGCCAAGCGGCCTGTGAATGGCCGCCAGAATTTCTCCTTCCGTTACCTGCTCACAACGGCAGATTACATTGGCAAAAGCAGGATTTTCTTTGATAAGACGTTGCTTCTCCTCATCCGTGGCAAGGCTCATGCCGGGCACGCCTTTCCTGTATGCCTTAAAGTCTTTTTTCAAGGCAGCGGGACGGATGCTTTGCAACAGGTTTGCCACGTACACACCGATTGCGGGGGCACAGGTCAGACCCGGCGATTCTATCCCGGCTACGTCAATAAAACCCGGTGCGTCTTCTGCTTCTCCTATGACAAAATCCCCGCCGTCCTCATGGGCGCGAAGTCCGGCAAAAGAAGTAATCACGGATTTGGAAGGCAGGTCTTTCAGGCTCTTTGCCGCCTGTTCCAGTACCTTTCCCATTCCTTCCCCGGTAGTGCATGTTGCCTCTTTATTTTCTATATCCTGGGCGGTAGGCCCTAACAGCAGATTGCCATGGACCGTGGGCGTCACCAGAATACCCTTTCCCATTTTGGTGGGAAGCTGGAATACGGTATGGGAAACCAGATTGCCCACCGTCCTGTCAAGCAGGCAGTACTCACCGCGTCTTGCAGTGATATGGAGTTTCTTTTCGCTGACCATATTGTGCAGCACATCCGCATATACGCCCGCCGCATTGATTACCACAGGCGCCTCAAAACACCCCTTATCCGTATGCACCCGGTAGAGGAAACCTTCCTTTCCTGCCCCTTCCCCGGTCACCGGCATTTTTTCAATCTTTTCCACCGTAGTATCCAGTTTAAATTCCACGCCGTTTTCACAGGCATTTTCCGCCAATGCAATGGTAAGCCCGAAGGGACAGACAATTCCCCCCGCCGGCGCATACAATGCCGCTTTTACGTCCGGTGAAAGATTCGGCTCCAATTCCCTCAGCTTGTCGGGTTCTACAATGCACAGCCCTTCCACGCCGTTTTTTCTTCCCCGCTCCAAAAGCTCCAAAAGTCCTTCCCTTCCTTCTTCCTCAAAAGAAAGCACCAGGGAGCCATTCCTCTTAAAAGGAAAATCCAGTTCCCGGGAAAGAACATCCATCATACGGTTTCCCTCCACATTCAGGCGTGCTTTCAACGTTCCCGGCACTGCATCATGGCCAGCATGGACAATACCGCTGTTTGCCTTGGAAGTGCCTTCACATACATCGCTTTCCTTTTCCAGCACCAGCACCTTCCGCTCATAGCGGGAAAGTTCCCTTGCTATAGCCGCCCCGGACACTCCCGCACCGATAATAATCACATCCGTCATAGCTTCCTCCTTTACCCAAATCCCCAAAGGTTTTCTTACGCCTTCCCTTCGGCAAAACCGCAAAAAGCCTGAACAAGAACTCTGTATTGTCTTTGCCCGGCTTTCCTCATCTACTATTTATAATAGAACATAATGATTTTAAAAACAAGATGATGATTGCAAAAATAGAATTGTGTATGTGTTATAAGCCTCATCCATCCAATAGTGCATTTTACTGTCACACTGCTTTTCCGGTAAGCATTTGGATATCAGGCCGGGTGACCGGGAATAGTAATTTATAATTGATGTGTCTGTTTTGCGTTAACAAACCGCACGATACCTTTTTTAACGTGCAAAGTTTATTTTATTTTTAGAAAACTTTTATGAAATCGTGCCCAATCCATTATTGCGAAATAATACTGAAACATGTAAGATTAAAACCATAAAAAAGAATTGTTGCGCAAAGGCGCAGTTAGGAGCACTTATGATGAAAGAATCTTTTCGTAACAGGCGAAACGGCTTTGAAACGGTTGAGCCGGGCGGCAAATCTTCTTCCAACACCCCTTGGAGAAAAATTGCAGGCATAGGCATCGGTATTTTTGTAATATTGATACTTGCATTCAACTCCACCTATCAGATTAGGGAACAGGAACAGGCGGTGCTGATTACTTTCGGGCAGGCCACTCCCGTAACGGAACCGGGGCTGCATTTTAAAATCCCCTTTGTCCAGCAGGTCAGCAAAGTAAACACTACCATACAGGGAATTTCCATCGGATATGACCAGACCTCCAATGTCTCCAATGAAGATGAATCCCTGATGATTACTTCAGATTACAACTTTGTAAATGTGGACTTCTTTGTGGAGTACCGTTTTTCCGACCCGGTGAAAGCGGTTTTTGCTTCACGGGAGCCTGTTGCCATTTTAAAAAATATCAGCATGAGCTGCATACGAAATGTCATAGGCAGTTATCCGGTAGACGATGTATTGACAACCGGAAAAAATGAAATTCAGGCTGCCATAAAAGAGATGATTTTAAAAAAGCTGGAAGAACAGGATTTGGGTATCCAGCTGGTAAACGTCACAATTCAGGATTCCGAACCTCCGACCATTGAAGTCATGGAAGCCTTCAAAGCGGTGGAAACGGCAAAGCAGGGCAAGGAAACGGCAATCAACAATGCCAACAAATACCGCAATGAGCAGATTCCTTCCGCCCAGGCCGAAGCTGATGCCATTATACAGGCGGCGGAAGCCGAAAAGACGGCACGCATCAATGAAGCACTTGCACAGGTGGCACGTTTTAACGCCATATATGAGGAATACAGCAAAAATCCTGAAGTAACCAGGGAACGCATGTTTTTTGAAGCAATGGAGGAGATTCTTCCTGACTTAAAGGTAATCATCGAAAGCCCAAACGGCAATATGCAGACCTTTTATCCGATTGAATCCTTTGTGGAGTTCCCTTCATCGGGTACCACTTCCGTTAACCAGCCTGCCGGCAACGACAGTTCCAGCCAGCAATAAGGAGGGCATATCATGAAAACATTTAAAAAAGCCATTTTGGCAGCATTCCTGTTATTGTTACTTATTGTGGGTGCATCCAGTATTGTAGTCACACAGGAAAACGAATACAGCTTAATTCGGCAATTCGGCAAAGTAGACCATGTGGTAAGCGAGGCCGGCATCAGTTTCAAGGTGCCTTTCATCCAGAGCGTGGATAAGCTTCCCAAACAAACGCTTTTATACGACCTGGCATCTTCCGATGTCATTACCAGTGACAAAAAAACCATGATTACGGACAGTTATATCCTGTGGCACATTACGGACCCCTTAAAATTTGCCCAGACCTTAAACTCCTCGATTGCAAACGCAGAAAGCCGTCTGGATACCATTGTTTATAACTCCACAAAGAATATTATCAGCAGCATGAGGCAGGAAGATGTTATCAGCGGCAGGGATGGGGAACTTTCGGCAGCCGTCATTGAAAATATCGGAAATTCTCTCGAGCAATACGGTATAGAACTGCTTTCCTTTGAAACAAAGCATCTGGATTTACCCGGTGATAACAAAGCAGCCGTATATGAACGCATGATTTCCGAACGCGACAACATTGCCGCCACCTATACCGCAGAAGGAAATTCGGAAGCACAGATTATTCGCAACTCCACAGACAGGGAAGTAGCCGTCATGCTTTCGGAAGCCAAAAAACAGGCGGAAATTTTGATAGCAGAAGGAGAAGCAGAATACATGAGGATACTTTCCGAGGCATATTCCGACCCGGCAAGAACAGAGTTCTATTCCTTTGTCAGAAGTCTTGATGCTGCAAAAGCTTCCATGACCGGCGGCAACAAAACTTTGATATTGTCCCCGGACTCTCCGATAGCTCGAATTTTTTATTAAAAAATATGTCGACCAAATGATTTGCAATCATGATTTAGATATAGTACAATAAAATTTGTAACATAATAAAGTGTCACAGACACCAATAAACGAAAGGAAGGTACCGTTATGTTCTCACGGCCGATACGCGGATGGTCAGATGTCACTATTGAAAATTTTAAATGTGATGGTTCTTATTTAACAGATATTCCCCATGATGTTTTGTGTTCTGCAAAATCTGCACTGGAAAATGATATTCCTTTCGTCCTGTATTTAGATGAAGAAGGCAATGAAGTATTTATTTTTTCCTATTATGAACGTACTTACGCCATAAGACAAATTGAGCCTCCTGAATTACATGTGTTTGAGATTGATTTTCGAAAACTGCTTGCCGAAATTATGCAGGACTTTACAGACTATATCTACGACTGGAGTGCGTGGTCTGAATATGAGCTGACAGATGATGAAATTGATGAAAATAAAGTTAAGATGGAAGCCCAGATAGCAGAAATCCGCGAACTGTTAATACAAAAAAGAAACCCTTACGACAAAAACAGCTTCTGACCGGAAGCTGTTTTTGTATTTCCCTTTATTCTTACTGCCTAACCCAATGTAATTCTATCTATAGCATTCAATTCCTCTTCTGTAAAGCATTTCCCTTTCACCATTCTCACATTATCAATAATCTGAGACGGTTTTGAAGCACCAACCAGCACACTGGTAACTTCACCATCCCTAAGAATCCAGGACAATGCCATCTGTGCCAGAGTTTCGCCCCTTTCCAATGCTATCTCATTTAATGCTTTAATTTTCTCCAGCTTGTCCGGCGTGATTGCACTCTCATTTAAGAATCTGCCGTCCCGTCTTACCCTGCTGTCCTCCGGAATCCCCTGCAGATACTTATCAGTCAGCAGTCCCTGCTCCAACGGGCAAAAAGCGATAATGCCAACACCATTGTCAGCCACATAATGTTTTAATCCGGATTTCTCTATCTTACGGTTTAACATGGAATAACTGCTTTGATGAAGGACGAAAGGGGTTCCCAACTCCCTTAAAATATCCATCGCTATTTCTGTCTGGGTCCTGCTATAATTGGAAATACCCACATAAAGGGCTTTTCCGCTTCTCACAATCCCGTCCAGTGCCAGCATGGTTTCTTCTATAGGCGTTTCATCATCCGGCCTGTGATGATAAAAAATATCCACATAATCCAGACCCATCCTTTTTAAGCTCTGGTCCAGGCTGGCAACCAGATACTTTTTGCTTCCGCCATCCCCATAAGGCCCCGGCCACATGCCATATCCTGCTTTGGTGGAAATAACCAGTTCATCCCGGTAAACACCCAGACTGTTTTTAAGTATTCTCCCAAAATTTGCTTCGGCGGCTCCTGCTACCGGGCCATAATTGTTTGCCAAATCAAAATGTGTTATCCCATTATCAAAAGCAGTATGACACAATTCCAACATATTGTCAAAACTGGCATTGCTGCCAAAATTATGCCACAATCCTAATGATACAGCGGACAGTTTTAGTCCACTGTTCCCACAATTAAAATACCTCATTCCGTCATAGCGGTTATCTGCCGCAACATAGTGGCCATACCCTGCATCATTCATAAGAAATCCTCCTAAACACTCCCTTTTTTCTATTATTGGTTTCCTTTTCATTTTATACGAAAACGCTGTTTTTTTCCATATGAATTTTGAAATCAAAATATAAACCCATTGCGTAATTTTACAAAGTATTTGATAAATTATACCGGATGCGACCGGATTTCACATTGTAAATGCGCGGTTAGGGCAACAAAGTTAAAAGATATCTGATAAAATTTTCCGGGCAATCGCCTGCGGCTGCAAATCCGAGAGTTTCCAGCAGTGAACGTGAAACGGTATTCTCTGAAGCCACCAAAGCCTGTACCGTATCAAATCCCAGTTCGATGGCGCCATACAAAAGCATAGCGCTGCAGACTTCTTTTGCCAATCCTCTTCTTTGCCAGGGTTTTCCTATTATAAATCCCAGTTCCGGCTCTTTGTAACCTCCCCGCAGGTCAAATCCTGCCCTGCCAATCACCTCTCCCGTTTCTTTCAAAAGCACGGTCCATATACCGAATCCATAAAATTCATACATGTTTTTCCGATACTGTTCCACATAACGCAGTTCATCCGCTTTGTCCGCAAACAGGTTTTCCATATACTGTGTAATGGAAGCATCCGCATATATTTTATAAAAAGCATCCACATCCTCCGGCGTCGTCTCCCGTACGATACAACGCGATGTCTCCAGAATCTGCCACGGAATGCCCACATTTCTTCTGTAAACCTTATCCAGATAATCCGCCGTAAACCCTTCCGGCTCGGTCAAGTAACGCACACCGTCAAAAGCTCTGTGCCGGTTTTTATTATGAAGGCATCCCAGCACCGGATGCCCCTTTTCGGCTGTCCTTACCGCCTTTTCTTCACAATCTGTCACAAAAATAAAATTCTTTTCAGCGTATGACGTGGAATTTGTTAGAGCATCACAGCGGTTGTCCCATTCCTCCCCGCTAAGTACGGACAGAATAATGCCATCCTTTCTCAGGTCTGCCGCAAAAAGCGCCTGCCATTCTGCCGTCAGTATCCGGTTTTCTTCTATATATAAATATACTTGTTGCAACAAAGTCATACCCTCTCCCTTGAAATCTTATCAATCATACATCTTTTAATGCATCACCATTTACCTCAATAAAAAAACAAATTACATATAACATTATAACACATAATAAGTGAAGATTATGGAATGAAGCAAAAGATAATAAATACGTCTACTTGTTTTTCTCTGTAAAATGATGTAGTATTTTTATTGTAACTTTATTTCAGGGAGAAAGGAAGAATAAATATGGCACAGAATCCCATTGTGACAATTACTATGGAAAACGGTGATGTGATGAAACTGGAGTTGTATCCTGACATCGCACCGATTTCAGTCAATAACTTTATCAGCCTTGTGCAAAAGAAGTTTTATGACGGTCTTATTTTTCACCGTGTTATCAAAGGCTTTATGCTACAGGGCGGAGACCCGGAAGGCACCGGCATGGGTGGTCCCGGATACAGCATCAAAGGAGAGTTTTCTTCAAACGGAGTGGAAAACACTTTAAAACATACGGAAGGCGTACTTTCCATGGCAAGGAGTATGCATCCTAATTCAGCAGGCTCCCAATTTTTTATTATGCACAAAAATGCTCCCCATCTGGACGGCAGCTATGCCGCTTTCGGCAAAATAACGGAAGGCATGGAAGTCGTGGATAAAATTGCCGGGATGCCTACCGATTACAATGACAGACCGTTGGAAGACCAGAGGATAAAAACCGTAACTGTGGAGACCTTCGGAGAAACTTATCCGGAACCCGAAAAAATTCTTGCTAATTTCTAACAATTTTACTTATATTTAAAAATATTCCGACAACAAATGGACGAGATTGGTGTGCAGGCACCTTCTCGTTCATATTTTGTTCACAATTAATTCAAGAAAACTTCATTCGAAAATCATTCTTTAGACACTTCTTTTGCCTATACTATGTTTATAGAAACAATAATCCCTTTCTTAAAGCCGTTAACAGTTTTTAAATACATTAAATAACTTTTTCATAATAAATGCCAGGCAAACTGTTTGCCTGGCATCCTCCCTTTTCAGGGGTTTTTTCGTTCTCCCTTTTCAAATGTGTTAAAAATCAGGATTGTTTTACAAAGTCTCACCATCCTATGACCAGATAGTTTATCAGAAAATCCGAAAGAGAACCGGTCCTCCCGCCACGGCGTCACGGCACCGCTCGCAATCGGAATTACCGCAATGTGTAATCTCCGGGTTCTCACCTATTGCCCCGGCACAGACATCCGCCAATTCCCTCGCCCTGAAACATGTCCAGATACTTTTTCCGACTTTTGTCCTTTTAGCATATCTTTCCAATACAGGCTTTAGTCTGCCGAATCCCATGGAGCAGCTTCCCGTAAGTACAGGTATCACTTTTTTGTTTTCATCATATGCCCAGCGTACAAAAGGGTTCCGTCCCGCTTTCTGCTCCGCATAGTGGATAATGGTCGCGCTTTCCAGCGAAACACCCATAAGCAGGACAAAACCATCGTCGTCACATAACTGCCTGAACGGCGCATAGACATCCGTTGCCGTCTGGTTTTCCACCAGCCGCCCGGCATGTTCTCCCAGCGCTGCAAATGAATTTAACGGGTTGTATCCTCTGACGCTCTCCGGCTCACACAAAACACACTCTGCAAAGATTCCCATGTCTTCTTTTGAGATGTCCTTACAGCTTGTATGAAAAATCTTTTCTTCACCATAGACATGGTTTAAAAAATAAGAATAATCCCCCGCGCCGTTATTGTCCGGCATATATCGTTTCTCCGGCCTTACCAAAAAATCATAAGTAAAAGCCGGCACCAGAATCGTACAGCCGCTGTCTAAAAAAGAATGGACAAGTCCTGATGCGTTCCCTTCAACCTTATCTGCAAAGGAACGCATGGAGGCATGCACGCAGATTTCAGCGCCGGCTATTCCCAGTTTGTTTATGGCATCCCTAATTTCTGCCTTTGTAATCATTTCATCTCCTGCTCATCAATCCACAGTAATCAGTTCATATTCGCTGCTGCCGATATGCAATGCTTCCGCGGCATCTATGGTATGGACACCATTGCGGGATTCAATTCTTTCAATTAAGTGGTCCTTGCCTGCATCGTCCGTTGCATAGACCAAATCCAGACAGGCCTTGTCAATGGCTACCGGGTCCGTGGAAACCAGAATACCGATATCCTTTATACAGGGGTCTTCCGCAACCGCACAGCAGTCACAGTCCACAGACATATTCTTCATGACATTGACATAAACAATATTGCCCTTAAAATAATCCACCACGGAAGCCGCCGCATCTGCCATGGATTCCAGAAATGCATCATGGTCAGCCGTCCACATTTCATCCGGCTTTCCTGCTCCGTGAATATACGCTTTTCCATATGAGGAAGCAAAGCCGATGGAAAGCTGTTTCAATGCTCCGCCGTAACCGCCCATGGGATGCCCCTTGAAGTGGGACAACACCACGCAGGCATCGTAATCTGCAAGGTTTTTTCCCACATAATTCTTCTTGATGACTTTTCCCTCAGGAACAGCCAGTTCCATATCCGGTCCCTCCGCGTCCAGAAGGTCCACCTTGAAATTCTGCGTCCATCCGTGCTTATCCAAGGTTTTTAAGTGTTTTTCCGTGGTGTTGCGCTCGCCCTCATACGCCGTATTGCATTCCACCACTGTTCCGCCCACATAGTCGATTATCTCTTTCCAGAAATCCGGCTTTAAAAAGTTCTGGTTGCCGACTTCCCCCGAATGCAGTTTTACCGCAACATTTCCTTTTAAGTCCACACCCAGTTCCTTGTAGAGTTCCAGCACTTTTTCCGGTGTAATTGTCCTTGAAAAATATACTTTTGCACGCATTTGTCTTCCTCCTTCAAAGTTTTGATAATTTTATGGTAGCATACTTTCCATTTAATTACAAATACATATGCTTGCCGGTTCGTCAATACCCTTGCCTCCGTAAATTCATCATAGCATTTTACGGACGAAAGTGCTACACTTATGTATATTTGAAAAGAAGGATATAAAAGGAGGAAGACTTTAATGGGACTATTTTCAAAAAAGCCAAAAGAAATCGTTATTGATTTAAACGCCAGTGAGGAAAACAAAAGAAAGATGCGCGAAATGTTTTCTTCCGTCATCGAGGATGCTGACACCTACCATATCATCCATGCAAGCAATTCCGACCAGACTTTCGACAGGGGATTTTTTATCGATACCCGGATTACAACCTTCCATAACTTTATTATGGGTTATCGCGAAAGCGATTTTCAGGTTGTACTTCTTGAAATTGACCTGGAAATAAAAAAACATGCCGAACCCTTTTATGTGAGTATAAATGAAATCAAAGAAACCAACTATTATCCAAAGCTCTGCCAGGCATGGCTTATTTACAAAGATGGGCCTGTATATGGTATCAAAATGGAGATTGATGATGTGTCCTCCACGTCAAAGTACGGTATGCACAATATCAGTCAGTCCGAGGAAAGGGAAGATTTCCTGAATTTCCTTGAAAAATACACAGATGAGCTGCAAAGGCGGGGATTCAAATTTAAACGGTTTAAGAGGTAATATGCCGTGACACGAAGAAAAGTCAAAATGTCAACAATTCTCCTTATCATGATTTAAGGGCGGAACCATGTCGGTTTCCGCCCTTAAATTATGATGCTCAAACCCTATTTTTCGGACATTTCCGTCCTTTTTAAGCCTGTCCTACGGAACCGAACAATTCCATTTTTTCTTTTACGGTCGCCTTGATTGCTTCCGCGCCGGGAGCAAGCAGCTTACGAGGGTCAAATCCTTTGCCTTCCAAATCCTTGCCTGCTTCAATATATTTACGGGTAGCTTCTGCAAATGCAAGCTGGCATTCTGTATTTACGTTGATTTTTGCCACACCCAGGGAAATGGCTTTCTTAATCATATCTGCGGGAATACCTGTTCCGCCATGAAGAACAAGCGGAAGCTCACCTGTCTTCTGCTGAACTGCATCAAGGGTTTCAAAGCTTAACCCTTTCCAGTTTGCAGGATATTTTCCGTGAATATTGCCGATGCCTGCTGCCAGAAAATCTACTCCCAAATCAGCAATTGCCTTGCATTCATCAGGGTCTGCGCATTCACCCATGCCCACAACACCGTCTTCTTCTCCACCAATGGAACCAACCTCGGCTTCAATGGAAATTCCCTTTTCATGTGCGTCTGCCACAAGCTTTGTTGTTTTTTCGACATTTTCCGCAATGGGATAATGGGAACCGTCAAACATAATGGAAGAAAATCCTGCTTCCATGCATTTGTAGCAGCCCTCAAAAGAACCATGGTCTAAATGAAGCGCTACAGGTACTGTGATATTCATATCCTGCAACAGGCCGTTTACCATGCCTACTACAGCGTGATATCCTCCCATGTACTTTCCTGCACCTTCAGATACCCCCAAAATAACGGGAGAATTTAATTCCTGGGCTGTTGCAAGAATGGATTTCGTCCATTCCAAATTATTGATATTGAACTGACCTACTGCATAATGACCTGCTTTTGCTTTTTTAAGCATTTCTGTTGCTGATACTAACATGTCTCTTACCTCCATAAAAATTTGTTGTTGCGTATATTCTACCCCATTTTTTTCAAAAAGGGAATAGCTGCCTATTTTTTTATCTATTTTTTTCGTTTTTCGCAACTTAAACTAAGCTGTGGTCAACCTCCATTTTTTATCTTCTTTTCCGGCTGGATTTTTCAGGAACCATGATTTCCATGGCCTCTTTATAATCCTCTATTAATACTTCTTTATGATTACCGCCAAACTCTCCGTCCAGTGTCCATGCCACTTCTTCTTCAGACTCCACCTGAAGCCTTGCCGTTTTAAACCAGTAAATCAATTCATTTTCCATATCCCTGTCTATGAGGGCGGCAAGCAGCCGGTTTAACTCAATGGCGCCGGAAGGTTTCCTGACCAATGTGACCTCCAGTTCACCATCATTTAATTCCACATTTTTACCGGTAATCCGCTTAAATCCCCCCACAGATACGGAGTTTGTCACCATTCCAAAGAGGAAGTCGCCTTCAATTACAGTATCATCATACATAAAACGCATACGGTAGGACTTAATGGATGCCAGTCTCTTCATCCCTTCCAGAATATAAGCCATATGTCCAATCATATTTTTCATTTCCTGGTCTGTACCGTAGGATACATCCGTGAACAGACCGAAAGCCGCCACATATACAAATACATCCCTGTTAAATGCTCCAATGTCACAGGCAAATTTATTGCCCTCCATAATAATTTGTGCCGCCTTTTCCATGTTTTTGGGAATACAAAGGCTTCCGGCAAAATCATTGGTACTCCCTGCCGGAATGTATCCGATGGGCAAAGATTTGCCGCTTTTTACCATGCCCGTTACCACCTCATCAAGGGTTCCGTCCCCTCCGCTGCAGACCAGCATGTCATACCTGTCTTCCCTTTCCCGGACCGCCCTTAAGGCATCACCTTTTTCCTGTGTTACATAAACTGTAACTTCATATCCGCCCTTAATAAAAATATCTACAATCTTTAAGAGATGGTTCTTCACCTGTGCTTTACCCGCCTTGGGATTTAACACAAAGAGCAGTTTCTTTTTTTCCATGCCAACCTCCATGCCGCCACTCCGTTGCGGCCCATAATTCCACGGAGCTAAAGTTCCAATGAAAAAGGTTAAAAACTCTTATCACACTACATACCTTAAAAAAGCGGAATCAATAAAGAAAGTTTAAATTCTTTACCAACTCCGCCAGCCTTGCGATTTTGTCAACCATTTTTAACAGGCCTGTTTTCCCCTTAAATATTTCTCGATATCCTCTACTGCTTCTTTCTCATCGTTCCCCTCTGCCTTTACCACAATACATTCCCCGATTCTCAGGCCAAGGCTCATAACTCCCATAATGCTTTTCGCATTTACCCTTTTCGCTTCATCTTCGGACTGAATGTAGATTGTGCTTTCATACCTGCTGGCAATCTGTACCAGCATGGCAGCAGGGGTCGCTTCCAACCCGTTTTCCAGGTTGACCGTGATTGTTTCCTTTATCATAATATTCTCCTCCTTATGCTCTGAGCCTGTCAGCAAGTTCACTCAGCTTACGAAGCCTGTGATTAACCCCGGACTTCCCTACCTTCGGGCTCAAAAACTCTCCCAGTTCCTTTAACGCTGCATCCGGATACTCCAGCCTTACCTCAGCCATCTCTCGTAAACTATCCGGAAGCTTGGAAAAACCATAATGTTCCTTAATATATAAAATATCTTCAACCTGCCTGGTTGACGCTTGTACTGTCTTATTGATATTAGCGGTTTCACAGTTTACCCTGCGGTTAATGGAATTGCGCATTTCCTTTAATATGCGAAGATTTTCGAGATTCATAAGGGATACATGGGCTTCCATAATGTTCAAAAGGTCTACAATCCCCGCACCCTCTTTCACATAAACCACAAAATATCTTTTGCGCTGCACAATCTTTGCTTCTATGTCAAACCCGCCAATCACCTCCTGCAGCTGTCCTGCCTGGGCGGGATTATTGCAGACAAATTCCAAATGATATCCTTTTTGGGGGTCACTGATAGAACCGCAGCTCAGAAATGCCCCACGCAGAAATGCCCTCCTGCAGCAGGTGCTTTTCATCAGCAGGGGATTGACCGGCTCTGAAAGCCTGCCAAATTTAGCAAGCAAATTACCTTTCATTTCCCCTTTTAAAACCACATCAGTATC
Organism: uncultured Lachnospiraceae bacterium; assembly: GCA_910577105.1. Classification (GTDB taxonomy): domain Bacteria; phylum Bacillota; class Clostridia; order Lachnospirales; family Lachnospiraceae; genus Acetatifactor. The sequence goes on from CAJTMB010000001.1 coordinate 192,716, forward strand.
TATATTAAATGTTTTTCTCAATAATGTAAAGCCTTTTCTGACAACAGCTTCATTTTCCGTCTGAAATCCAATGGTAAGGCTTCCGTCTTTATCCTGTCCATATTGACCGCAAAAATGCATAATCGCGGATAATTCCGCAATTTGGCAATGTCTTGCCGAATTAATATGTTTTGCAAGTTCCTCTTTTACTTCCGTTGAAAAGGACATTTTATCCTCCATTTCAGTCCTGCGGTTCAAATTTGTGAAATTTTCATCACCTTTTGTCCCGTACTTCCCTGTGAAACAATTTGATACCGTAACTGCCCTGATTTTTCATCCGGGAATACAACTCATTCGCAAGAGTCACGCTTCTGTGCTGGCCGCCCGTACAGCCTATGGCAACCACCAACTGATATTTACCTTCTTTTACATAATTGGGTATCAAAAATCCCAACATATCCGTAAGCCTGTCCAGAAACTCTTCCGATTCGGAAAATTGCATGACATAGTCACTCACTTCCTTATCATTCCCTGTTTTCTGCTTCAGCGCATCAAGATAATACGGATTGGGGAGGAACCTGACATCAAAAACCAAATCAGCATCTGCCGGAATGCCATATTTAAAGCCAAATGACAACAGCGTTATCATAAGGCTATTATATTCTTCGTTCTGTATAAAAATTCTGTCCAGTTCCCCTTTCAGTTCCCTGGTCAGCAGGTTTGTCGTATCTATCACATAATCTGCCTGCTCCCTGATACCCTCAAGCATCTTCCTCTCCCGCCAAATGCCATCCTCTATCCGGCCATCCATTGCCAGCGGGTGCAGCCTGCGGGTTTCTTTATATCGCTTCACAAGTGCAAAATCAGAAGCGTCCATAAACAGTATTTCAAAATCATACCCGGCTTTTTTCTCTTTCTGTAAGATAGCCGTTGCTTCCGAGAAGGACTGTCCTGCCCGTACATCCAGGCCAAGCGCCACTTTTGTGATTTCACTTCCCGGTGTTGCAATCAGTTCCACAAACTTTTCAATCAGGGAAACGGGAAGGTTGTCAACACAATAAAATCCGGCATCCTCCAGCATCTTAAGGGCAGTGCTCTTTCCGCCGCCGCTCATGCCTGTTACCACTACAAAACGCATTGTCCCGCTCCTTTCATCCTTTAAAAAATGGTGACTTCACTGTTGTCATTGTACAGCTATGTGGTGTATTCCTTCAATTCCTCCAAAAATTCCTGATATTCATTATCAGACCAGTAGAATGTAAGTTCTTCCTCTGTGTATTCGTCCGGGGTATAACGCATGAAATTGCTGCCAATGTCATATCCAAATCTCTTCAGTACGGCTTCCGCAAATTCTCTGAAAAACATACCAATCCCCGTTATGACATTTCCATCTTCCACAAGTCCTTTGTGTATGAAGTTATCTTTTTCAACAAAGTCGAAAATGTCTGCCATCTGCATGAAATAACCTGAAGTAAACTTCTTTCCCTTTAGGATTCCTGCTTTGGATAATAAAATAGGTGCGGAAGAAATTGCCGCAAAAACAGTGTTTGAACCGTTTCCACCCTTAATAAATTCAATCAGCCCGTCATCAAACAATGCAGGCAGCGGATTGATTGTCCCCGGTAAAATCACGCAATCATAGTCCGAAATCTTTACATCTGCCGTTGTTTTGGAAGGAATAACCTGCAAACCATCTTCACTCCGGTATTCCCTTTTCTCACTTGCGATGTAATCAATCTTCTCGCCAAACCAGACTGTCAGTGCTGACGTCAGGCAGGTAATCTCCTGCAAAGAAAAGTCCGGATATAATAAAACTGCGAATTTTCTCATTTGGTTTTCCTCCATATTTTAAAAATCACCTAAAAATATTACTTCAGGAGACAATTTTACGGAAAATTGACGGTATACTTCTTCCTGAACGAGAGAAATCAACCGGCGGATGTCCTTTGCGGTGGCGGTTCCTGTGTTTATGATAAAACCGCAGTGCTTTTCGGAAACCTGCGCGCCGCCGATTTTTTTGCCGGCTAATCCCGCTTCCATAATCAGTTTGCCGGCAAAATATCCTTCGGGGCGTTTGAAGGTACTGCCTGCGCTGGGATATTCCAGAGGCTGTTTTTCTTTTCTCCTGCGCTGAAAATCTTCCATTTTTTCAGCGATTGCCTGTTTGTCACCTTTTTGAAGAAGAAAACAACACTCCGTCACAATAAACGGATGATTTTTTACAACGCTGGTGCGGTATCCGAACTCCATGGTTTCATTGTCCAATTCCAGCTCCGTACCGGTTTTGTCCAAAACGGTAACGGTATCCGCCACCATCTTTATCTCCCCGTCATAAGCGCCGGCATTCATGACCACGCCGCCTCCTACCGTACCGGGAATCCCTGCCGCAAATTCCATTCCCGTCAGCCCCTCGTCAAGAGCCGTCCTTGCAACCCGGGACAAAAGAGCGCCTGCCTGTGCATAAATACGGTTTTCCTCCACCCGGATTTCATTCATATTTTCTGAAATCTGTAAGATAATTCCTCTATATCCCTTATCCCCGGCCAGCAGATTACTGCCGTTTCCCAAAACAAAATAGGGGATTTCAACCCTTGCAAGGTAGCCCAGCAAAGCCGCAAGCTGCTTTCCGTTTTCTATTTGTATGATGCAGTCGGCCTCCCCACCTACCCGGAAGGTCGTATGTTTCTTTAACGGTTCCCTGTATAGAATATTTTCTGCGGGTACGAATTTTTGCAATGCCTCGCTTACTGCCTGACTTATCATTCTTTCCCTCATTTCTGCAATACTTATTTTTTTACCTACAGGTATCCAGAATCAGCTTTGCCGCGCCAAAAATACCTGCGTCATTCCCAAGCGTTGCCAGCGCAAATTTTGCATCCCTGCAGCCCCTGAATGCATACTGCATGTAGTAAGGCCTGATATACTCAAAAAGCACCTCTCCGGCTTTGGAAACACCGCCGCCTATAACAAATACTTCAGGATTCACTACACCCGCAATTATCGCCAGGCCTTTTCCCAGATACCTTCCAAACCGCTCTGCAACCTCTATTGCTACTTTATCCCCAAACTTCACCGCGTCAAACACTGCCTTTGCGGAAAGTTCCCTGTCACGCAGCACACTGGCTGCATCGTCTTCCTCAAGGCGCTTTCTTGCCAGCCTCACAATACCCGTCGCGGAGGAATACTGCTCAAGACAACCGATATTGTGGCAGCCGCATTCATCCGTCTCGTTGTCTTCTACATGGATATGGCCGATTTCCCCGCCGGAACCATTTGCTCCCGTCACCATCTGCCCGTTACAAATGATACCGCCGCCAACCCCGGTTCCCAAGGTTACCACTACCAAATCCTTATATCCTTTTCCACCGCCCTGCCACATCTCGCCGAGCGCCGCCACATTGGCATCGTTTCCTGCCATAACAGGCAAATCAAGGTGTTTTTTAAATTCCTCCGGAATATTAAATACTGTATCCCAGCCCAGATTTGCGGTTTTGTATACCGTGCCTTTTGCATCAATCGGTCCCGGCGCACCGATGCCGACGCCTGCAACTTCCTCTGTATCAATCTGCATTTTCTCCAGCTTTTCCTGAATGCTTTCTGCAACATCCGGTAAAATCCTTTCACCGCCGTTTGCCGTCACACTGGGAATCTCCCATTTTTCCAGTACATTTGCATTCATGTCAAAAAGCCCCATCTTAATTGTTGTTCCGCCAATATCCACGCCAAAAACGTATTTTTTCATCCTTTTTTCTCCTTTATCAGATTATTCTTCATCGTCGCGTTTTCTCGCAAGGGAGTTCTGCACTCTGGTATAAAGCTCCTGTGCCGCATTGTATCCCATTTTTTTCTGTCTGTGGTTGACCGCTGCCGATTCACAGATAACTGCAAGGTTTCGGCCCGGACGGATTGGCAGTGTATGACACACTATCTTATTCCCCAGATATTCCGTATATTCTTCCTCCAGGCCAAGACGGTCATATTCTTTATCCTTGTCCCAATCCTCCAATTTTATCACCAAATCCACCGACTGGGTATCCTTAACACTGGACGCGCCAAACAAAGCCTTTACATCTATAATGCCGATGCCGCGCAATTCGATAAAATGTTTTGTAATATCCGGTGCGGAACCTACCAGCGTATCATCACTGACCTTCCGCAGTTCCACCACATCATCCGTCACAAGGCGGTGTCCCCTTTTTATCAGTTCCAGCGCAGCCTCCGATTTACCGATACCGCTCTCTCCCGTAATCAGCACGCCTTCGCCGTATACATCAACCAGAACCCCATGAACGGAAATGCACGGCGCCAGTTTTACGTTGAGCCACCGGATTGCCTCTGCCATAAACGTGGAAGTGTTCTGTTTGGTGGAAAATACCGGTCGGCCATGCTTTATCGCAGTTTCTATAAAAAGAGCATCCGGCTGCAGTTCCCGACAGAAAATGATACCGGGAATGTCATATGAAAGCAGCTTATCGTAAACCCTTCTCTTTTGTTCTTCGTCAAGTCCTTCCATGTAAGTATATTCTACGAACCCGATAACCTGTAACCGCGAAGAATCAAAATGCTCAAAATATCCGGCCATCTGAAGCGCCGGCCTGTTCAGGTCAGGCTGAGTGACACGGATATTATTACAATTAATATCCGGAGTCAGGTTAAAAAATTTAAACTTTTCAATCACTTTTTCCAGTTTTACGCTTGCCATAATCCTACCTCTTATAGAATCCAGTTTTTTTCTATTGTAGCATATCCCCCTGACTGTGTGAAGTATCGTTTTCGCTCTTTCGGAAAAAGGCATGAACCTGTTTCGCAGTCTGTTCGGGCATTCCGGAAACCTCCATCAGCTGTTCGACCGACGCCTTTTTTATATCCTCGATAGACTTAAAATGACGCATCAGGGCCTTTCTCCTTGCCGGCCCTATGCCGGGAATGTCCTCCAGCACGGATTTTACCTGCCCCTTGCTTCTCAGGGAACGGTGATATTCAATGGCAAACCTATGCGCCTCATCCTGTATCCTCGTAATCAGTTTGAAGCCCTCCGAATGCGTATTAATTTCTATTTCTTCATTATTATAATATAATCCCCTGGTTCTGTGGTTGTCATCCTTTACCATGCCGCATACGGGAATCCGGATTCCCAAATCCTTTAACACCGAAAGGGCAATATTGACCTGCCCCTTGCCGCCGTCCATCAGAAGAAGGTCGGGAAACTTTGTAAAGCTGCCCAGCTTTTCATCCATTTCTTTTTCCCGCAGTTTTTCCTGCTCTTCCATGCCATGCACAAACCGTCTTGTCAGTACCTCTTTCATACAGGCATAATCGTCCGGTCCTGCCACGGTTCTTATTTTAAACTTCCTGTAATCACTTCTTTTTGGCTTGCCCTTTTCAAACACCACCATAGAGCCAACATTCTGAAACCCACTGATGTTGGAAATATCATACGCTTCCATGCGGTTTGCATTTTCAACATGAAGCAGACCGGCGATTTCTTTTACCGCTCCGATTGTCCTGCCCTCTTCCCTCTTCATTCTTTCTTTATCCTGGCTTAATACCAGCGCAGCGTTCTGGGCTGCCAGTTCCACCAGTTTTTCCTTACTTCCCTTTTTGGGCACAAGCAGCCTGACACGGCTCCCTTTCCGGCTGCTCAGCCAGTCTTCTATCAGAACCCCATCGGTAATTTCATATTGTAACATGAGTTCCCGTGGAATAAATGGTGTGCCGGCATAAAACTGCTTGACGAAATCTTCCAAAATCTGTTCTTTGGAATTATCAAAAACCCTCGTCATATAAAAGTGTTCCCTGCCAATCAACTTGCCATCCCTGACAAAGAAAACCTGCACCACCACATCCGCCTCATCCTTTGACAAAGCGATAATGTCCCTGTCTTCCCCCACGCTGTCCGTAATCTTCTGTTTCTGGGCAACCGACTTGATACTGTTCATTAAATCACGGCATCTGGCCGCCTCCTCAAATTCCATGTTCTCCGACGCTGACTTCATTCTTGTTTCCAAGTCTTTCAGAATGCCCCCGTAACTGCCGCCAAGGAAATCCAGGGCCTGTTCCACGCGTTCCCTGTATTCGTCCCTGCTGATATAGTTCTGACAAGGCGCTGCACACTGCTTGATATGATAATTGAGGCATGGTCTGTCCGAACCGATATCCTTTGGAAGATTCCTGTTGCAGGTTCGCAGCTGGTACAGCTTATTCAGCAGTTCTATCGTATCCTTCACTGCTCCCACACTGGTATACGGCCCAAAATAGCGGGACTTGTCTTTCTTCATTTCCCGTGACAGGAAAATACGCGGATAAGCCTCCCCCACCGTCACTTTAATGTATGGATAAGTCTTATCATCCTTTAAAAGCGTGTTGTATTTGGGGAGATACTCTTTAATCAGATTGTTCTCCAACACCAGCGCTTCCAGTTCGGAATCCGTTACAATATATTCAAAACGCGCAATCAGAGAAACCATTTTATCTATCTGGGGGCCCCTCCCGATTTTTTCCCTGAAGTAGGAACGGACACGGTTTCTTAAGTTAATGGCTTTTCCCACATAGAGGATGGCATCCTGTGCATCATGCATGATATAAACTCCCGGTTTCGGAGGGAGTTTTTTTAATTCTTCCTCAAAATTAAACAACATATTCTGCCCCCAAAAAAGCCGTATCGGACAGATACGGCTTTTTCACTTAATCCAGAGAATGATTGGAAAACAATCCCACCTCAGCCTTTTTTTCTTCCCCGGTATTTTCATCCTGTACCGGTGCGGGTGTTTTTACAGGCATCTCCTCTTCCTTCAGGGATATTACCTGTTCCGGCATCTTTACGGCCTCGGGAACGACAACCTCCTGTTCCTTCTCTTCTTTTTCCTCTTCCTTCTTTTCTTCAGGCTCGGGAATACCTTTCTCCCTGCGGAAAATTTCCATAAATTCCTTACCGGTAATGGTTTCTTTTTCTATCAGGAAGGCCGCCAGTTTATCCATCAGTTCACGGTTTTCACTGAGAAGCTCCTTGGCCTTTTCATAGCTTTCTTTTAAAATCACCACCACTTCAGCATCCACTTCCGCCGCCGTTTTGTCACTGCAGTTCATGACATCACGACCCTCCAGATACTTGCTCTCCACAGTGGAAAGCCCAACCAGCCCAAAACGCTTGCTCATACCGTACTGGGTTACCATCGCGCGGGCAATGCCGGTTGCTTTTTCAATGTCATTGGCCGCCCCTGTCGTCACCGTGTCAAACACCAGCTCCTCCGCAGCGCGTCCTCCCACAAGGCCTACCAGCATATCCCGAAGCTCCGCTTCCGTGTTCAGGTACTTTTCTTCTTCCGGCACATGCATGACATATCCCAAAGCGCCCATGGTCCGGGGAACTATGGTAATCTTCTGCACCGGCTCGGAATTTTTCTGAAGCGCACTGACAAGCGCATGACCGACCTCATGATAGGATACAATTTTTCTCTCTTCCTTGCTCATGATACGGTCTTTTTTCTCTTTTCCGACCAGTACCTGCTCCACCGCATCAAACAAATCTTTCTGGCACACATATTCCCTGCCGTCTTTGACCGCATTGATGGCTGCTTCATTAATCATATTGGCAAGGTCGGCGCCGACAGCGCCGCTGGTTGCAAGGGCAATGGCATCAAAATCCACCGTTTCATCCATCTTGACGTCTTTTGCGTGTACCTTCAAAATCTCCACACGTCCCTTGAGGTCCGGCTTATCCACGATAATCCGTCTGTCAAAGCGTCCCGGGCGCAAAAGCGCCTTATCCAGAATCTCCGGGCGGTTCGTCGCTCCCAGAATCAAAATACCCTTTGATGTGTCAAAACCATCCATCTCCGAAAGGAGCTGGTTCAGCGTCTGCTCCCTTTCTTCGTTTCCGCCGCCGTATTTGGAATCACGGCTCCGTCCGATGGCATCAATCTCATCAATAAAGATAATGCATGGTGCATTTTTCGTTGCTTCCTTAAACAAATCCCTTACACGGGAAGCGCCCACGCCTACATACAACTCTATAAAATCGGAACCTGCCAACGAGAAAAAGGGAACGCCTGCCTCGCCTGCCACCGCTTTGGCAAGCAAAGTTTTACCTGTACCGGGAGGGCCCACCAATAATGCACCTTTCGGCAGCTTGGCGCCGATTTTGGAGTACTTTCCGGGATTGTGCAAAAAGTCCACAACCTCCTGCAGGGATTCCTTGGCTTCATCTTCACCTGCCACATCTTTAAAAGTAATGCCGGTTTCCTTCTGCACATATACCTTTGCATTGCTCTTTCCCACTCCCATGGGACCGCCGCCCTTATTCATCTTACGGAACAGGAAGCTGAGGAGTACCCAGAACAGCACCAGGGGCAGGACATAATACAAAAGAATCTCCATAATGAAGCCGGAGTTGTCAGGAATATATCCCCAAACCTCAATTCCTGCTTCCCGCAGCCGTTCGGGAAGGGTGTCGTCCTCCACCATCGCCGTGTAATAGGTAGTCCTGTTGCCCATCCCATAGTAGTAAAACAGCGGGTTTTTCTGCTCTGTTTCCTCATTTACCAGTTCGATATTGATGTGGTCAGAGCCATACTTGACACATTTAATCTTGGTGTTGGGCTGTCCTTCTACGCGTCCTGCCTCCACCCACTCCATAAACTGGGAGTAGCTTATCTCTTCCGTCTCACTGCCGGTAACCGTTTTCATAAAGACACTTGTGAGCATCAGCGTAATCAATGCCGCAACCAGCAAAAGCAGGAGATTCACCTTTCTGGGATTCTGATTTCCCGGACCGCCCTGATTATTGCCGCCCTGGTTCGGGCCGCCCTGGCCGTTTCCCCGGTTACCGTTGTTGTAACCGTCCCCGTTGTCATACTGATTCAAATTTTGTTCACTCATTTAGTTTCTCTTTCCTTTAATAATAGGTTCACTGGTCAAATCCACACCCAGTTTTTTAAATGTTTTAATATCTACATCAGAGAGCATCACCGAGGTGTGCACCTGACACCCCTTCAGCTTCGGGAGCTGCTCCAGCGCTTTCCTTGCATTTTTATCATTCAATGCGGAAATGGAAAGGGCAATCAGCACTTCGTCCGTATGGAGACGCGGGTTTTTCCCTCCGAGATATTTTGTCTTCAATTCCTGAATCGGCTCAATCGCTTCCGGTGAAATCAAATGGATATCATGCTCCACTTCCCCCAGATACTTTAATGCGTTTAAGAGCAGGGCAGCCGACGCCCCCAACAAATCCGATGTCTTTGAAGTAATAATGGTTCCGTCCGAAAGTTCTATTGCCGCTGTCGGCACGTGGAGCGCTTCCTCCCTCTCCTTTGCGGCAACGGTAACTCTCCTGTCATCCGTGGAAATTTTCGCCTGTTTCATCAGGAGTTCTATTTTGTATACTTCATTCTCTTTTGCTTTTCCTTTGATAACATCATTGAGCGCCGTATAATAGCGGCGGATAATTTCCATATGGGATGCTTCCCTGCAGGCTTCATCATCCACAATGCAGTTGCCTGCCATATTGACGCCCATGTCCGTGGGGGACTTATAGGGATTTTCCCCATAAATCCCTTCAAATATAGCATTCAAAACCGGGAATATCTCAATGTCCCTGTTGTAATTAACCGTGGTTTCACCGTACGCTTCCAGATGGAACGGGTCAATCATGTTGACATCATTCAAATCAGCGGTTGCCGCTTCGTAAGCAAGATTGATAGGATGCTTCAAAGGAATATTCCAGATGGGAAAAGTCTCATATTTGGCATAGCCGGCTTTGATGCCTCTCTTGTTGTCATGATAAAGCTGGGAAAGACAGGTTGCCATCTTACCGCTCCCCGGTCCCGGCGCCGTAACCACCACCAATGGTCTTGTGGTTTCAATATATTCGTTTTTGCCAAAGCCATCATCGCTGACAATAAGGGGGATATTGGATGGATAACCTTCTATGGAATAGTGAAGATACACCTTGACATTTCTTTTTTCCAGTCTTTCCTTAAAGTCCGCGGCGCGCATCTGCCCGGCATAATGCGTCAGTACCACACTCCCCACATACAGTCCCCTGCCTTCAAACTCCTGCATCAGGCGCTGCACGTCTTCGTCATAGGTAATTCCCAAATCAGCGCGAATCTTGTTTTTTTCAATATCCGCGGCATTGATGACAATGACAATCTCCGCTCTGTCGGAAAGTTTCATTAACATACGAAGCTTACTGTCCGGCTCAAAGCCCGGCAATACCCTTGATGCATGAAAATCATCAAACAGCTTTCCTCCGAACTCAAGATATAGTTTGTCCCCAAACTTATTAATTCTTTCCCCAATATGCTCCGATTGCATTTGTAAATATTTTTCGTTATCAAATCCTGTTTTCATTGTCTTTTCTTTTCCTTTTGTATTACCGTTTCCCATTTTAACATAACAAAGTATATTATACCATAAAAAAGGAATGAAGAAATATCAAATTTTTCTAAATTGCAAGATATTTTAATAAAACTTCCGATTGATACTGATAATTGGCTATGATATACTCAGAGCATTAAATCTGAGTTTGAATAGGGGTAAAAATGAATGGCCGAATCTTTTATATGTAAAATAGCTTCTCCTCAAGAAATAGAAATAAAATGGGAGTATGAAATTTCACACCACGAAAAAGACAAAGGGAACTGGATAGTTTGGAAGAAACAGAGCATGGAAAATTATAGGAAGGGTTATACCCTCCCTTACTATGGGATATTAGAGGGAAACATAATTTGCGAAGCAACTGCAATACTCCACCCCAAGGCTGTGCAAAACAGCACCGGTTTAGTTGACGGTCATACAGTTTATCTGTCTGCATTCCGCACGGTTAGCAGGTTTCAGGGAAAAGGGTATTTTTCAAGGTTATTTCATTTTATGATTGATGATTTGCGGCAAAAGGGGTTTACAAAAGCTACAATTGGCGTAGAACCTGCCGAAGAGAAAAACAAAGAGATATATGCCCACTATGGTTTTACCGAATATATCAAATCCGGTAAGGAATATTATCCGGACAAAACGGCAATCGATGTAGAATATTACGGAAAAACCATTGGATAATAGAATCAAATGTATATTTATCGGGGTATTTCATTTCTTGGTAAGATTTGAAGAAGATATTTATTCCCGCACTTGACAATTTCTCCACCCAATGATAAAATCCTTTTTGTTAAAGCAAAGGCGCTAAAAAGCATTTTTTAGCGTCTTTTTTTATTTTAATAGACATTTAAAAAACTCATTTTTGCTGCTTTAGAATTGTGCACATTGTATATTCCATAAGCAGGCTCTGGAAAAACGCTTGCGCTTAGCGAGGTATTTTCGAGCTTAGCGCAACTGCGTTTTTCCCGAAGAGGGAGCGTGCCTGTGTTGGAATATACAATGGGCGCAATGACAACAGCAAAGCAACCAATTTTCGCAATCATTTATCTATTTCAAAAAGCATGGAGGTATTTTTATGCCGGTAAAATATGTATTTGTCACAGGCGGCGTAGTATCAGGACTTGGAAAGGGCATCACGGCGGCGTCCTTAGGACGTTTGTTAAAATCGCGGGGTTACAAAGTAACCATGCAGAAATTTGACCCCTACATCAATATTGACCCCGGCACCATGAACCCCATCCAGCACGGGGAAGTTTTCGTCACCGACGACGGCACGGAAACGGATTTGGACCTGGGACACTACGAACGTTTTATTGACGAAAACCTGGACAAAAACTCCAACGTCACCACGGGAAAGGTATATTGGAACGTATTGCAGAAGGAGCGCCGCGGCGACTATGGAGGCAGCACCGTGCAGGTCATTCCCCACATTACCAATGAAATCAAAAGCCGGTTTTACCAAAACAATTCCGATGGGGAAACCCGCATTGCCATCATCGAGGTAGGCGGCACAGTGGGCGACATTGAAAGCCAGCCGTTTTTGGAATCCATCCGTCAGTTTCAGCATGAGGTCGGGCACGAAAATGCCATTTTGATTCATGTCACGCTGATTCCATATCTGAGCGCCTCCCAGGAACTAAAAACGAAGCCTACACAGGCAAGCGTGAAGGACTTACAGGGCATGGGCATCTGGCCGGATATTCTGGTATGCAGGAGCGAACATCCCCTTAATAAGGATATAAAAGAAAAAATTGCCCTCTTTTGCAATGTCCCGGACAAATATGTGCTGCAAAATCCGGATGTTCCATACCTGTATGAGGCCCCCCTTGCCATGGAAAAAGAGCGTCTGGCGCAGGCAGCATGTGAATGTCTGCATCTTCCCTGTCCCGAACCGGATTTAAAAGACTGGGAAAAGATGGTGGGAGATTTAAAGTATCCCACCGATTCTGTCACCATTGCACTGGTGGGAAAATACATTCAGCTTCATGACGCCTATATCAGCGTGGCGGAAGCCTTAAAACACGGCGGCATTGCCAACCATACTGCCGTAAACATAAAATGGATTGATTCCGAAACCGTGACGTCCGAAAACACCGACACACTGTTTTCGGACGTGCAGGGCATTCTGGTGCCCGGTGGTTTCGGACAACGCGGCATTGAAGGCATGATTCACGCCATCGGCCATGCAAGGGTCAGGAAAATTCCGTTTCTGGGTCTTTGTCTGGGAATGCAGCTTACCATTGTGGAATATGCCCGCAATGTCTTAGGCCTTGCGAAAGCCCACAGTTCGGAAATGGAACCCGACACCCCCCATCCCGTCATCGCCCTGATGCCGGACCAAAACGGTGTGGAAAATATCGGAGGCACCCTGCGGCTCGGCGCATATCCCTGCATACTTGCGGAAAACACCCTTGCACGCAGACTCTATGGGGAAAACCTGATTTCGGAACGCCACAGGCACCGCTACGAAGTCAACAATGCATACCGCCCTGCCCTGACAGAACACGGCCTGCTGCTCTCCGGCACATCGCCTGATAACCGTATTGTGGAAATATGTGAGTTAAAAGACCATCCCTATTTCATTGCCACACAGGCCCATCCGGAGTTTAAGTCCAGACCTAACAGACCTCATCCTTTATTTAAGGGTCTTATATCCGCTGCTTTACAATATAGAAACCAATAATTGGATTATTTATCCAAAAACAGGATATAAATATCGCATGATATTTATATCCTGTTTTAATTTTTTCTTCTTATTATTAAAAAATCCCCATCTATTTGGAGTTCATTGAATAAAAATTGTATTTTACAACCAACTGTTTTTTTACTAATATGCAAGTTTACATCTTATCACTTGCATTTTGAATATATCTTTTATTAATTTTGACTGTTTTTCCGTCATTGATATCATCAGGATAATAACATATAAAGCAGGGTAAACAACAAGCCCAGGCAAAATAAAAGCAGGCCAAACGACAAACTTCTGCCAATCATGACATTATTTTCACTCTGCTCCTTCTCAAGCATTGCCAAACGGTGTTCAAAAGAAACCTGAATGGGCCGTTTCCTGCACACAGTGCGGTTCAGAGCCTTTTTGGAACCGTCTAACAGCACACCGGCCGCATGGGTAAGAGCATTGCCCTCCTCCAGTTCATGAGAGAGGGGCGCATCCCTGTATACAGTCTTTCTCAAGCCTACTACAATATAATCGGGCAGCCGGTCAAGCAGCCTTAAAATAACACACAAACCAAACACAAATCCCTTTAACATAGGCCGGTATACCCTGTTTTCCAAATCCCATTTCGGCGGCCATCTGTCCACATACTCCCCATTTTTCATCATTCCTTTCCTTACTGCCAAAAGGTATGCCACTGCGCCTGACACAAGGGATAAAAACGCACCGGATAAGCTCTCCCCGTTAAAGGTTTGCAGTAAAATTCCACCTCCAATACCGGCGGCAGGAACAAAAACAGCTGTTATTGTTAGCAGGAATGCGCTTAGAACGCCCATATACTTTCTGTTTTCTTCATAAGATGCCTGAACTGTTCCATCCCTGTTTTTCTCCCAAAACACAGCGATATACAGTTTCGCCATATAGGCGGCGGTCAGTCCGCCACTTAATAAAAACAGGCCTTCCGCCCCCTTCATCCATATTCCGCCGAAAGATTCCCGCCAAATGGTCATCCCTTCATGAATCAGGCTTTTACTGACATATCCGTTAAACAATGGCACTCCCGCAAGGCCAAGGCTCCCCGCAAGAAAGAGCAGGTTTAAAAGCGGTTTCTTCCTTCCGAAGCCGCGTATATCGTTCAAATCCAGCTTATGCAGATTCATAAACACCACACCCGCTGCACAGAACAGCAGCAGCTTTAGCAGGGAGTGATTTACCATATGCAGAATTGCGCCGTTTAACGAGGCATGAAAACCTTCCCCGATTTCCCGGCCGCCAAACATTCCCGCAAGTCCCATTCCCGTAAAAACAAATCCTATCTGGGATACGGAAGAACATGCAAGCGTGCGCTTTAAATCCACGGAAAACAGGGCAAGGAGGGCGCCTGTAGTCATGGTAAGAAGTCCCAATATGAAGATAAGCTTTCCAAACGCCTCACTGCCGGCAAAAAGCTGTAACGTCAGCAGCATGCATCCAAACACACCCGTCTTGGTAAGAACACCGGATAAGAGCGCAGAGGCAGGAGCCGGCGCCACAGGATGTGCTTTGGGCAGCCAGATATGCAGGGGCGCCACACCGGCTTTCGCCCCAAATCCCACAAGCATCAGAATCCCTGCTGCTTTCAGCCTTCCTTTGTCTATCCCGTTTGCAGGTGCGCCCTGCCAGAAAACGCGCAAATCCCCCAGCGTAGAAAGTGTTTTCGTTTCCCCGTATAAAAGAAACATCCCCATCAGGATGCAAAGCCCGCCAAGGATGGCAATGGCAAGGTATGTTTCCGCCGCAAGCAACGATTCCTTCCGCTCATCCTGCGCCACCCACATATAGGATGTAAGGGACATGATTTCAAAAAACACAAACATGGTAAAAAAGTCGCCGGAAAGAAAAACACCCACTGTAGCGCCCAGCGTCAGTAACAAAAAGAAGTAATACCTGTTCTTATTTTCATAATCTTTCATATAGGAAAAGGAAAACAAGGTGCTGACAAACCACATGAATGCCGCCACAAGGGTATACAGCAGCCGAAAACCGTCCGTGGCAAAGGTAAGCCCCATACCGCAAAAGCCTTTCCATTCTGCCGCCGCTGCCGCCATGGCATATCCCGCCTTCAAGTCCATAAAAACCGGCAGGCTTTCCAAAAGCGGATGCAGGCACAAGACGGCGGCAAGCAGCACCTCTACCGACACAGTCACCGCCGCCATGATATTCCTCCGGCAATCCGGGCAAAGAACTTTTCCATCCATCCCGCCTTCCCCTGCATTTTCCCCCAAAAGACCGCACAGCCATGTCAGGAACGCCCCTATAAAGGGCCAAATTACCGCAAATGTAATCCAGACTTCCATTCTTTTGCCTCCTATCGCACCCCTGCCGCCACGTCAGATAAAAAACCGACGACAGGTGCGGAATATAATCCCAGAAACAAGATGCCAACCGCAAAAAAGTACAAAGGGATACGCATACACGCTCCCGGTTCCCCCGCTTTATCCTGATTTGCAAAATCCTCCTGCACTTTGGGAATAAACAGACGTATCACCAAGCCAAACATATAGATGGCCGTGAGCAGCGCCGACACCAAAAGCGCGCCGACGCCAAGATACGCCAGTCTGTTTTCGGTTGACACCGCCGCATACGCCAGATTCCATTTGCTGATAAAACCGGCAGTCAGGGGAACACCCATCAGGCTCAGGGCGGACACAGCAAAGCAGGCGGATACCCGGGGCATTTTCTTTCCCAGACCGTCAATCTCATAAACATACCGGCAGCCTGCTTTTTGCATCATGGCCCCCACGCTAAAGAAAGCGCATATTTTCATTACCGCATGGAATACCATATGACTTAATGCGCCTGTAAGCCCCACGGGCGTCATAATGGTAACACCGAACAGGATATACGAAAGATTGCTGGAGGTGGAATATGCCAGCCTCCTCTTGAGATGGGTTTCCTTAACCGCCTTGGAACAGCCGTATACAATCGTGACAATCGTCAGCGCCATCACCACATTCTGCGCCCAGGTTCCACACAGAAAATCGGTTCCGAAACTGTAATAGGTCAGGCGCATTATGGCAAAGGCGCCCGATTTCACCACTGCCACCGCATGGAGCAGGGCTGTCACCGGGGTAGGTGCGACACCCGCATCCGGCAGCCAGGAATGAAAAGGAAACAATGCCGCCTTCACGCCAAATCCGCAAAAAGCCAGCACATAGATGAAAAGCAGGATGTTTGTCCTATCCCCTATTTTCGCAATATCCAGCACTCCCCCATAAACAAAATTGGTGGTGCTGCCATAAACAATGATAAATATCAGCCCGATAAAGGCAAACGCTGCTCCCCCCAACGAATAATACAGGTATTTTCTACTTGCCAGAACTGCCTGCTTTGTCAGTGTATGCATGACAAGGGGAACCGTAACCAGTGTCAGAAGTTCATAAAAGAAATACATGGTTAACAGGTTTCCGGCAAAGGATATTCCCAGGGTAACTCCGTAAGTTATGATATAAAACAGAAAAAACTGTTTTTCCCTTTCCTCCTGTTTCATATATTCAAACGAATAAAGCGCCGCCAACGGCCAGAGCGCGGAAAGCATCCCTGCAAAAACCATGGACAAGCCATCCACCTTCAACTCAAGCGCCAGGTTTCCGGTAAAGTATACGATACGGAAAGTCTCCCCGGGGCTGTTCACCAATAGACTCCACACCAGTACAGAGGTGGCGCAAATTAAGATTTCCATATAAATCAGCATAACACTACGGCTTCTCCATTTTATAAGCGGCACCAAAATACTTCCCGCAATCGGCAGCAATATCGCTGCCGGCATCAAAACTTCGCTCATCCTGCCACCTCCTTAAAAAGGATTCCCGCCATGCTGCCGCAAAACTCCATTATCTTTCCGGGAAACATTCCCAAAAGCAAAACCGCCAATGCAAGGGCTGTCATGCTGATACACATAAGGAGCGGCGCCTCGTCCCTTTTTACACCCAAAGAACCCTCCTGCTGCCCCCGGTATTCCTTCCCCGGCAAAAAGCCTTTTACCGCTACCTGCAGCAGGTACAAAGCCGTAAGCATTGCGCTGACAAGCAGGATGGCCGCCCCCAAAACACCGTAAACCGGCAGACCGGACTCCATGCATCCCATTCCCAGATACCATTTGCTGACAAATCCGGCAAAAGGAGGCATTCCGATTAACGACAGGGAAAAAACAACATAACACCACATGGTAACAGGCATCTTTTTGCCGATTCCGGCAAGCTCGTCCACCCTTGTCTTTCCTGTTTTCCGGATAATTGCACCGGCAGCCAGAAACAGACCGCATTTCATAAGGGCGTGGCCGCCTGTGTGCAGCAGCGCTCCCTCAAGTCCCGGAGGCGTAAGAAGCGCAATTCCCAGCAGGATATAGGACACCTGGCTGACAGTGGAATACGCCAGCCTCTTCTTAAATACTTTTTCCCTGCACGCCATCGCCGAGCCTGTCAGAATGGTAATCATTATCAACACAAGCCATATTTTCTGTACCCAGGTTCCACGGATAAACTCTGTGCCGAACAGAAAATAGACCGTACGGATAACTCCCAGCACACCGGCTTTTACAATCACACCCGAAAGCGCTGCCGATGCCGGGGCAGGAGCCACGGGATGCGCGGCTGTCAGCCAGACATGCATGGGAAACATGCCGGCCTTCACACCAAAACCAAAAAGCATCAGAAAAACAGCGGTAAGCAGCAGACCGCCCTTTCCCTCAAGCAGCGACATATCCAGCACTCCCCCTGCAGTAAAGGTAAGGGTATTGGCATACCTGTTTAAAAAATAAATACCGAACAATACCATATAAGCGCCGGCAAGTGAAAAGAACAGATACTTCAGTCCTGCCAATACCGCTTCCCTGGTTCTTGTGTGCATAACCAGCGGAAGGGAAAGCAGGGTCATCAGCTCATAAAACACATAGAATGTAATGATATTCCCGGCAAAGTCGAGTCCCATTAAAATGCCGTATACCATCAGATAAAAACCATAATACCCTTTTTCCCTCTGTTCACGGGACATATAGGAAAAAGAATACAGACCTGCCGCCAGCCATACCACGGTCGTGACTGCCGCAAAGAAACGGCTGATACCGTCTGCCTTAAATAAAACAGGCAGGCTTCTCGTCAGGGAAAATACCGTAACAGGCACATTATCCTTTGTCACAAACAGTGCAGCCACCACCAGTACGCCGGATAATACCAGTGCAGCGGCAGTGTAAATACACATATTCTTTCTGTTTTTCCATCCGGGTAAAAGCAGCAGAAGCCCTGCGCACACCGGAACCAGTATGGACGCTACTATCATACAAACATCTCCAGTCCTTTTCCGATTACATCCACCAAAAATTGGGACATGGTTCCCAATAAAACATTTAAGGCCACAAGACAGATACATGAGGCGGCAAACAGTTTCTGTTTTCCAAACGTGCGCACCTCATAATCCGTTTTCATAGGCCGGTAAATCCTTATAACTGTTTTCATAAAGTAAATGGCATTCAGTATGGTACTGACTGCCAGCGCAATCAGCGCGGGCAGCATCTTGCCGTGGTTTAACACCGCGGCCTGGGAAAACAATAGCTTACTGATAAAACCGGAAAAAAGCGGCACTCCCACCATGGAAAGCGCACCTGCGCCGAAAGCCGCCCCCGCAATTTTGTTCCGGTAGGCAGAACCCTTCAAATCCGTAAAACGCTTACTCTGCCCCGACACGTCGGTCAGGCCCACACCGGCAATAAACAAAAGCGCCTTTGTTGCCGCATGGGAAAAAATATGAAAAATGGCTGCCGCCATCCCCGCCTGCGTCCCCATGCCGATACCCATATAGATATACCCAATCTGCGCCACGGAAGAAAAAGCAACCATACGCCGGATATCATCCTCCTTAATTGCGCTTAAGGAACCGAATATCATACCTGCAAGCCCAAACACAAACAGGATATTATTGATTTTGCTGTCGCCAAACACCTCAAATCCAATCACCCGGTAGATAATCTTTATCAGCAAAAAGATATACCCCTTGCTCACAAGGCTTGACAGGATTGCCGCGCTTGATGCCGTGGAGTATCCATAGGCGTCAGGCACCCATGTGTGAAAGGGAAACAGGGCGCTCTTTATGGCAAGGCCAACCGTCATAAGGCCGATTGTGATGGTGAGCGGAACCTGATACCGTCCGGAAGCATGGAGCATCACCACGGCCTCCCTGATATTTTCCATTAAAAGATGGCCTGTCAAATCATACAGCATACAAAGGCCCATCAGCAAAAGGCCTGAGCCTAAAAGGCTCATAATCATATACCTGACTGCCGCCTCTATGGTACGCCCGGTCTGCCTAATCATAATCAGTCCGCATGCCGAAATGGTGTTGATTTCCACAAACACATATGCCGTAAACAAATCGTTGGTATAGATAATCGCTAACAGGGAGCAGAGCATCATATTTGTCAGGATATAGTAATAGTTCAGCTTTTCCGCTTCTATCTCTTCCTCGATATGCTTCCTGCCTCCCCACAGGGAAAACAACATGATGAAACAAAAAAACAGCGCCAGCGCCGACTCCAACACCCCTGCCCGAATTTCATTGCCGAAGGGCGCGGGAAAATGTCCCATTTTGTAAGTATAGCTTTCCCCTGTCTGCAAGGTAAAGACAAGGGTTGCCGCCGACAAAACCATCACAGCCGTCAAAACAACCCGGTTTATCACACGCGCCGCTTTTCCGTTCATTACGGAACAGACCGCACCGGAAAACAGGGAAAGCACTATGGACAGAAAGGGAAAATTCTGTACAAAAGCCATCTATCTCCCCTCCTTTTTGAGCAGCGCGGAAATCTCATCCAAATCAAGGGTGTGATACCTGCGGTACAGCCGGATGGTCAGGGAAAGCATCAACGCCGTCACCGACACGGAAACCACAATACCGGTCAGCACAAGTCCGCCGGGAACCGGATTAATGTATGCCTCCACGCTCTGTATGCCGTCTGTCACAATGGGCGCAGCCCTGCCGGTAATATACCCTTTTTCCGCCAGAAAAAGGTAAATGGCGCTGTCCATGATATTTAATCCGATAATTTTCTTTATCAGGTTTTTCTGTAAAAGCAGGTTACAGAAACCAATGCCAAACAGCAGCATGGCAACCGCTTCCCCAAAATTCAAAAACAGGTTCGGACCCATACTAAAACCCTCCCTTCCGAAACAGGGCGTAAAAAGCATACATGGTACACGCAACCACCAGCCCCACGCAGATATTTAACGGCAGGATAAGCCCGCTGCTCAAAATGGCTCCGGGCGTCCCAAGAGGTATCGCACTGTGTATATCATTTGCACCCGTATAAAAGGAATAACTTTTTGCCAGACAATAAAAAGCCAGCGAAAACAGGCAGACCCTTTTGTATGTTTTTTCCGTAAAAAAACGTTCCGTTTTTGCAAAGCCGAAAGCGTTCAGGTACAAAATCAATCCCGAACCGATAATCGCGCCTCCCGAAAAGCCGCCGCCGGGTGAGAGATGTCCGTTCAAAATCACATATATGCCGAAAATCATTATCATGGGAACCAGCACAAACGCGGCCTTTTGCAGAATGGTATCGTTTTTGGGTTCGTAAATACGGTCATTTTCCTCTTGTTTCCCCTTACCTGCACGCAGCAATACAAATACCGTAACCGCCGCGACAAATAATACATGGGATTCCCCCAATGTGTCAAAGGCCCGGTAATCCAGAATCATACCGGTGACAATATTGACTGCCCCTGTCTCCTGAAGTCCCTTTTCAATATAACGCGCAGAAACCTCATTGTTATCCGGGTTGGCGGCATGTCCCACCGGCGGCAGGAAAGATACTGCCAGCAGGAGAAGCAGAATCAAAAGGATACCGAAATCCACAGCAAGAATGCGGTAAAGATGTTTAAAAAACTTATATTCCCTGTTGTGCTCCACATCGTTTACGCGCTCACGGAGACGCTTGTTCTCCCGCATACGCTCCATAAGCACCTCTTGCGGCACTTCATATTCTTCCTGAGGTTTTACCTCCACATTTCCCTCATACAAATCCTCTTCCCCGTCCAGCCAGGCAAGAAACCTATCCTTCTTCATCCGTCTCTTCCTCCCTGATTGCATGGATTTTTTTCAGCGTCACAAAAAAAAGCAGACTCGTCACGCCTGCCCCCACGGCAGCCTCGGTAATCGCCAAATCCGGGGATTCCAGACAAATCCAAATCATCGACATCACCAGGGAGAAGGACATGTAGATAATAATGGAATTTAACAAATTTTTGGATAAGCTGACGGAAACCGCACAGACCACCAGAAATCCCAGTAAAAGATACTGTAGGATAATCATGCTTTTTCTCCCTCCTTATCCGTTTCCTTATCCTCTTGCACCTCACAGAAGTCTGAAAGGTTCCCGCATGTAGTGGTTTCCAGCCTTGCAACCAGATGGGCGGAAACCGGGGATGCGCACCAAAGAAACAAAATAACCAGAGCCATCTTCAGGGTAGTAAAATTAAATCCGGAAAAAATCATAAGCCCCGCCATGGAAAAACTGATGCCCAGCGTATCTCCCATGGCTGCCGCATGCATCCGGTTCAGCACATATTTATAACGGAACACGCCTGCCAGCTGTACAAAAAAAATCAATATGCCAATCGCAAGGAACACTGTTCCTGCCACAAACCTAATCCATTCAAGCATCCTGCGTCTCCTCTCCGCTTTCCTTTCGGGACTTCTTTTTTGCCAGATAAACACCCATGTAAACCTTTGTCAGCACAATCACCGCCAGAAAGCTTATCATGGCATATATAAGGCAGATATCCACCAGATAACCTTCTCCAAGCAGCAATGCAAAGACAGCAATCATCACCATAACCATGGTTCCCATCATGTTGACCGCCACAACCCTGTCTGCAACCAGAGGTCCTCTCACCGCCCGAATCAGACAGGCAAATAAAAACAGTGCCATCAATACCAGCACCACGATAAATTCCGTATGATAAAGACTTTCTAAGTTCATGCCTCGATTCCTTCCTCCATTTTTTTCAACATCCTGACAAAAACAGAGTTGTCAATACCCTCCGCCAGACTTTTGTCCAGGCAGTGCACCGTATAAACATCCTCCTCAAGGGATACCGTAATGGTACCGGGTGTAAGCGTAATGGAATTTGCCAGAAGCGCCCTTGCGGTCTTTGTCTTCAAATCCGTTTTGAAATGCATCAGTACCGGCTCATTCTGATACCGCGGTGATAAAATCATATGCATGACAGCCACATTTGCCTTGATAATTTCCCACACCAGTACCGCCACATACTGTAATATGCAAAAGCTTTTTCTAAAAACAATAATATCTTTTTTAAAACTATAATCCATGAAAGCACAGATAAAGGCATACAGCAGTGCCGCAACAGCCAGCCCGAACAATATGATTTCCAATGTAACCTTTCCGTTAAAAATGAGCCACATCAAAAAGAACACTATGTACATGGGAGGCCTCCTCTCAAAAGTGATAAATCCTATGATTTCCAATGACAAAGCAGGTACGGCCTTAGGCCAGTACCTGCTTTACTTTTTCCGTAAGCTGTGCTGCACTCATGGCGCCCACATCATTTGATTTTACTTCGCCGTCCTTAAAAATCAAAAAGGTCGGAATACTTACCACGCGGTATCTCTGTGCAAGTTCGGGTTCGTCATCCACATTCACTTTAAATACTTTTACTTTGCCCGATAACTCATCCGCCAGTTTTTCCACCACCGGGGCCATCATTTTACAGGGACCGCACCAGTCGGCATAAAAGTCCACAAGTACCGGCAAATCCGCCTGTAATACCTCCGCATCAAAATTCTGTTTTGTCAGTTTCATTTCCATGTCCGCCATCCTTTCCTCTTTGCTGGTAGTATGCCACATTTATCAATTTCCATACCAGTTCTTTTGTTATCTGTAGATGATATACTTGCATATGGGGTTCCCCATTGAAGAGAACTTTTCTTCATATTCCGTCATAATATTTCCTTCAAGCATATCTGTTTCGCGGTGCAAATCATAAGTGAGCGCCTGCGTCTTCCAGCCTGCTTCCGAGAGTTCTGCCACTGCAAAATCAAAAAGTTCCCTGTTGTCCGTCTTAAACTCCAGTTGTCCCTCCGGCCTTAATATGTAATCATAACGCTCCAAAAACTGTCTGGAGGGCAGCCTTCTTCTGGCATGGCGCTCTTTCGGCCACGGGTCGGAAAAGTTCAGGTATATCCTGTCCACTTCATGCTCACCGAACACTTCCGTTATCTCCTCAGCGTCCATGCGGATAAACTTTAAGTTCGGCAGTTCCTCTTCTTCCATTTTCTGAAGGGCGCGCAGCAACACGCTGGAATACTTTTCAATGCCTATGTAGTTGATATTCGGATTCTGTGAGGCCGATGTGTGCAGAAACCTGCCCTTCCCCATACCAATCTCAATATACAGGGGATTTTCATTGCCAAACAGGCTTTTCCATTTTCCTTTTCTTTCTTTGGGCTCCTGAATCACAAACCTGCTGTTTCCTATTATCTCCCTGGAACCTGTTATATTTCTCAAGCGCATCCGTTTTACACCGTTGTCCTAATACTGTTTTATTTTATGTCCAAGCTGTACTATCAGCAATTAGTATATCCCATTTTCTTAAAAAGTCAAGAAACCTCTTTGGTTTTTCTTTAAAATGGTGTATGATAATAGGGCATATTCATTGAGGAAGGATGTCGTTTATTTTGCGTAAACTGCATGATAGATTTTATGTTATTTTTCTGGCACTCTGCTTTCTGTGCATCTGGCAGCGCTGTACGCTGACAGCATGGGCGCTTCCCGTCCTTGGCGATGCAGAAGCACGGACCGCCATTCCGGTGGAATCCAATGCCATCCCCAACTGGCCGGACGGTCCCATCGTGAACGCCCAATCCGCCATCTTAATAGATGCGGAAAGCGGTGTTATTCTGTATGCCAAAAATATTCACGAGCCCTTGTATCCTGCCAGCACCACCAAGCTTCTGACCTGCCTGATAGCAGTCGAAACATGTGCCATGGATGAAATTGTCACGTTTTCCTATGAAGCCGTTTTTGACACCCCCAGGGACAGTAACCATATTGCCATGGATGTAGGGTATGAACTCACCATGGAGCAGTGCCTCAACGCCATACTGATTGCATCCGCCAACGAGGTATCCTTTGCCGTTGCGGAGCATATTACAGGTACATCATGGCAGGATTTTGCCGAAACCATGAATACACGTGCCGAACAGCTTGGCTGTGTGGATTCCCACTTTGTCAATCCAAACGGCCTGCCGGATGAGAACCATTATACTTCCTCACATGACTTGTCCATGATTGGACGGGCCTTTTTCGCCAACGAACTTTTGTGCAAAATTTCTTCTTCCCTAAGACTGGACATCCCTGCCACGGACATGCAGCCGAAGCACGTTATTGAAAACGCCAAAAATCAGCTGCTGCCCGGCAAAACATACGCATACGAATATTTAGTCGGCAGCAAGACCGGATATACGGATGCCGCAAAGAGCACTCTGGTTTCCTGTGCGGAAAAAGACGGTATGAAACTGATTGCCGTGGTAATGGCAGAAGATTCTCCAAGCCAGTATGTGGATACGGTTGCCCTCTTCAATTACGGTTTCACTAACTTTGAACGAATTAATATTTCCCAGAAGGAAACCCGGTACAATATCGACAATGCCAGCTTTTTTTACAGCAACAACGACATTTTCGGCAGTTCCAGGCCGCTTCTTTCCTTAAATCAGGAGGACTATATCGTTCTTCCCAAAACAGTGCCTTTTGAAGATGTCAGCTCTTCCATCTCCTATGATACACAGGAGGAAGGCGTTGCGGCAGTCATCACCTATACATACCAGGGACAATTTATCGGCTCCGTATCAGTGGATTTTGCACAGGATAAGGAAAACCGGTACGCTTTCGAGGACGGTACCCTCCAATCCTCCCAGGCAGAAACATCCAACTCCCCAAAAGCCGAGCCAAACATCATTTTTATCAATGTTATCAAAGTGATTTTATGGATTATAGGTATTGCAGGCGCATTTATCGTGATTATTTCTCTTCACGCCTTTATTGTTAACTACCAGTTTGCCACAAAAGAACGCAGCGGACGCAGGGGATGGCTCAGAAGGCGCCGGCTCAAGCAAAACCGCTATCCCGACAGACAGCGGGCGCGTGTTGCGGCAAGGCACAGAAAAAAAGCCAAACGCCCCAGCCGTTTCCGGGACTTTGACTTTTAATGCCGCTTATTTTTTATGCCGCCTTTTCCGGCGCAGCTCGCTTGCATGTTCTTTTCTTTGCTTTATGGCTTCCGCCTCTTCACAGGAGATGAATTTAGTGGTTTTTACTACATAAACCTCATCTCCTTCCGTTCTTCGGATTCGGATTTTTCCTTTCATATATCCATGTACATCACAGCAGGCCAGACAATAATAATGTTTACCGTTAGGCGTAAACCACCTTATTTTTTTCTTCAGGTTTTTATGGCACAAATAACATTTGCTGGCGGAAACCTCTTTGTCTGCCATCGCTGCCGCCTTTGAGGGAAAGACCCTGGAAATGTATTTGGCATAATTATCAAATACTACCCTGACTTCCTCTTCCCTTGTCCTTGGCGGGTTAAACACATCATAAGAATAATTACCAAATACTTCCGAAGGCATCTTGGCCAGCACTTTACCGGCATAATATGCATCACTAAAGGCACGGTGAAACGGAATATCCTTTTCAATTTTCAAAAAATCCACTGCATATTCCAACGCCCGTCTGCTCCTGCCGTCCTCAAAAGCCTTACTGAAAAGCTTCTGCACATCCAGAAAACGAATCGGCCCGTTTGCTAAAGGCTTCATACCATAATAACGCATGTTATCCTGCAGTTCAGTCAAATCAAGCGGTCCCCATGTACAGAAAATGCAGTCCTCTCCACACCATTCAAGAAATTCCTGCATAACTTCCGCAAAAGGCCTCCCGTGCTCCAGTTCACGCATCTGCATATGAATCAGTCTGCTCGTAATTTTATGAAGTTCATGATATACCTGTGGTTTTATCAGCTGGCTGAACTCTCCCACTATTACCTTATCCGGGTTTAACCTGACAGCGCCTATTTCGATAATTTCAAACTGCAGTCCTTCTTTCCCGCCATGCTCCTCGCTGCCCTGGTTCCATTCCAAATCCAGTATAATATAATCCATAACCGTCCCTTTGTCCGCATTTCGCTTTCCTTCGTTTCAAGCACCTGCATAATATTATACTACTAAACCGCACATATTACCACTACATGTTCGTATCCCCGGCCGGCGGAAAGGAGTTCAGCGTGCATTTGATTCCATAAAGGACCGTGTAAAAACGCTGGTACTTGGATGTCGTTCTTTGACATCCTATGTACCACTGCGTTTTTACCCGAGCGAAAGCGTGTCCTGTTGGAACAAATGCACGCTGAACTCCTTTCCGCCGTCTGGCAGTTATTCCTCCGGCTTTTTGTAGAAACGCCCCAATACTTCCTGCGTCTTTATTACATTGATAAAGGCTTTTTCATCCACTTTCCTGATTTCACGGATTACCATCTTGGTTTCTGCGCTGGATACTACGGAATATACCACATTTCTTTCACAATGCTCAAAAGAGCCTTCTCCTTCCAGCACGGTTGCCCCGTGGTTGCTGACCACTGAAATGGCATCACAGACTTCCCTCGGCTTATTTGTCACGATGAACAGGGTTCCCTGCTGGTATTTTTTGTACAGGCTGTGCAGTACCTGCGTGGATGCATACTGGAAAAGAATAGAGTATAAGGCCTTGTCCCATCCAAACAACACGCCTGCTACCGAAAGTATGATAATGTTAATTCCTAATATAACATTAAAGGAATCCACCCCATTCTTCTCGGAGAGATATATGGCAATAAAATCCGTTCCGCCGCTGGTAGCTCCCATCAAAAGGCAAAGGCTGATGACAAAACCGTTAATCATGCCGCCAAAAATACTGATGAGCAGAATGTCCTGCGTAATAACATAAGCAGGAATCAAGTCCGTAAAAATACTGGTAAGTATAATCATCAGGCAGGAATACAGCGTGAACTTCTTCCCGATAAATTTGTACCCGATATAGATTGGAACAGCGTTTAAAAGAAGATTCACTACTGTATATGGAATCTCTATATGAAAAATCATCTCAGCAATTCTCTGCAACAGAATTGTAAGCCCGGTAGCTCCTCCCGGATAGAGTCCGCCTGTCCTGACAAATGTCTTAATGTTTACAGCCATAAGTAACGCGGATAAAACAATAAAGAAAATTCTTCTTGCGTTCTGTTTCATAACCTTCTCCTCTTCGGTCAGCCGCTTTGAAGCCCAATTTAAGGCAACGGATTAATATGCCCTGCCCCAGTAAACCATTTTCTTAGCGGGCTTTCCACAGCAGACACAGGTTTCCGCTATCTGTTCCTGTTCAAAAGGAATGCATCTGCTCGTAACACTCCATTTTTCTTTTATCATATCCTCACAGGACTGCTCACCGCACCACATCGCTTTTACAAATCCGGATTTTTCCGTAAACAACTTTTCAAATTCTTCCATATCCTTTGCGGTATAAGTATGAGCGTCCCTGTGTGTGCGGGCTCTTTCCAGCATATCGTGATGAATGGTTCCCAGCAAATCTCTTACCTTCTCTTCCACTTCATCCAAGGATACTTCTATTTTTTCCCTTGTATCCCTTCTGCAAAGCACACATTTGCCTTCCTCGATATCTTTAGGTCCGATTTCCAGACGAAGGGGAAAGCCCCGCATCTCCGCTTCCGCAAATTTATAACCGGGACTCTTGTCCGTGTCATCCACCTTCACCCTGAAACTGCCTTTCAAGCGGTCACGCAGTTCATAAGCTTTTTCCAAAACCCCTTCTTTTTTCTGCTGAATCGGAATAATTGCCACCTGTATGGGCGCTACCTTAGGGGGCAGTACCAATCCAAAATCATCCCCGTGCACCATGATGATTGCGCCTATCATTCTCGTGGTCATACCCCATGAAGTCTGATGGACATATTGCAGGGTATTGTCCTTACCGGTAAACTGAATGCCAAAAGCTTTTGCAAAGCCGTCACCAAAATTATGGCTGGTACCGGATTGCAGCGCCTTGCCGTCATGCATCAAGGATTCAATCGTATAAGTAGCCACCGCGCCTGCAAATTTTTCCTTATCCGTCTTTTTCCCCTTGATAACAGGAATCGCAAGTACTTCTTCGCAAAAATCTGCATAGACATTGAGCATCTGAATGGTTCTTTCCTCTGCTTCCTCTGCCGTGGCATGGGCCGTATGACCCTCCTGCCACAAAAACTCCCTGGAACGCAGAAAGGGCCTTGTCTCCTTTTCCCAGCGGACAACCGAACACCACTGGTTATATACCTTGGGCAAATCCCTGTATGACTGTATGTCATTTTTATAGAAGTCACAGAAAAGCGTTTCGGAAGTAGGCCTTACACAAAGCCTTTCCTGCAAAGGCTGCAACCCGCCGTGCGTCACCCATGCCACTTCAGGGGCAAACCCTTCCACATGGTCT
This sequence comes from uncultured Lachnospiraceae bacterium, assembly GCA_910577105.1. GTDB lineage: Bacteria > Bacillota > Clostridia > Lachnospirales > Lachnospiraceae > Acetatifactor. Next base: position 221,302 of record CAJTMB010000001.1, read on the forward strand.
TTTTCCTTTTCCAGAAGGCTTTCCGGTATAAACATAGGCAGATATACGTTCTGCACTCCCGTTTCCTTAAAGCGTTCATCAAGCTGTTTTTGCAAGAGCTCCCAAATAGCATAACCGGCAGGCTTGATTACCATACAGCCTTTTACGCTCGTATAATCAATTAACTCCGCCTTTTTTACAATATCCGTATACCATTGCGCAAAATCCTCTTCCATGGAAGTAATCGCTTCCACTAATTTTTTTTCTGCCATTTTTTCTCCTCCTCTTTTTTACTTGACTTGTCAGACGATTTTCAAACAAAAAAACGCCGGCTCCGTCCCCAAAGGGACCGGAAAACCGGCGGTACCACCCTGTTTAATGCATGAATTACACATGTTATGAATCCCGCATTCTGCTCATTATGCCGATAACGCCGGCGCTGCGCCGCATTTTCATGCGGGACTCGGAGGCAGGTTCAGGGGCTTCCTGCAAGGGCTTTTCACCAGCCAGCCCTCTCTCTTAATGATTCCACACCCTTACTAACCCTCGTCATTGCCATAATCACTGTATAAACATATTGAAAAGTATGTAGTGATTGTAGGACAGTTATACTGAATTGTCAAGACAGAAACAAGAAATATATCACGGAAACCGGTATTTATAAATGCCTCACATATACTCTCGAATCCTCTCCGTTTGTATCTTGCATCATTTGAAAAAAATCATAACCATACTTTTCATATAACCCGCTATGGTTCGTGGAAATGTAAATATTTTTTTCACCGGCCTCTTTTGCCAATGCTTCCGCATGGTGAAGCAATCTTCCGGCGCAGCGTTTCCCTCTGTATGCGGGAAACGTATATACCCATCCAATCCACGGCTTTAAATCTGTCGGCCAGATATCGTCTCTTTCAGCAAATGTACAAAAGGAGATTAACTTTCCTCCATCTGTCAGCATAAGAACCTTTGCATTTTCGCCGACTAATTGCTTCAGTTTATGGTTCTGAAGCAAATCATATAAATACCGGCCGGCTCCCCAATCACTTTCTTTGATTTTTGAAAGCCAATATTCTTTATTGTCTGAACTAAAGTATTCTATTATTTCCATTTTCGTCTTCATCCTTTCTCAAAAACCATTTTTTTATAAAATTTCACGCTAACCGCCATTTTGCCACTGCGTGGCAACACAAATCTGTGCGGAGAATGCCGTATTTTAGGCATTCTCCAGTGTGAGAAATGTCTGCTACGCAGACATTAGAAGTTCTCCGCGAAACAGCCTCTGCTGTGAGCGAAAACTGCCAAAGGCAGT
>CAJTMB010000002.1 GCA_910577105.1 uncultured Lachnospiraceae bacterium
GGAATCAGGTGCTTTCTATTTATTTTATTTTCCTACAAAAACTTTACCCTAGCTATACGCTATTTAATTTTCTTTCCTAATGGCAGCATTCACAAACTTCTGTCCGATGACAAGACATCCAACTTGCATCTGGTAAAAATAGCAGTTTCAAAATTTTCAAAACGACAGTTCTAACTGATATGTTTCCTCCAACATCTAAAATAAAAACAACAATACATTTATAAATTCCATTAATAAATGGAAATGTGCCGATACAAGAACTAAAATTAAAGACAATACAAAAAAGCACAAAGGAGATTTGCACTATGGACAATATAAAAACCTGCATAAAAGTTTATCTGGAATACTGCAATTTTCAAAAATGTCTTGATGAAAAAACGCTTAAGGCATACCGAATTGATTTGCAACAATTTTATAATCAAAACTCCAATATCCCTATTACAGAAATTACTTCTGCAACCTTGGAACAATATATTGCCGGACTGCACGAGCAATACAAGCCCAAAACCGTAAAACGTAAAATAGCGTCAGTAAAAGCCCTATTTCACTACTTGGAATACAAAGATATCATTGACCAAAATCCATTCAACAAAATTCTGATACATTTTCGCGAACCCGTAATACTGCCCAAAACCATACCTTTAAATACAGTTGAAACTTTTTTGTCCACCATATACAAGCAATACAAAAATGCCAAAACCCCCTATCAGAAAAGAAATGCCCTTAGAGATGCTGCTGTTATAGAATTACTATTTGCAACCGGTATGAGAATATCTGAACTCTGCTCTTTGAAAATCAGCGATGTGAATTTGTATGACGGAACAATTCTCATCTATGGCAAAGGTGATAAGGAACGCCGTATCCAAATCGGAAATGAATCCGTGATTCGTATTTTAACAGAATATAAAGATAACTTTCGTACAGAAATGCAATCCGGCATCAACTTTTTTGTAAATCAATCGGGAAAAACACTGTCTGACCAATCAGTGCGCAGAATGATTAATAAATATACCTCTCTAGCTTCCATAGAACAGCACATAACACCACATATGTTCCGCCATACTTTCGCAACAAGTCTCTTAGAAGCAGATGTTAATATTCGTTATATTCAGGAAATGTTAGGACATAGCTCTATCAATACTACTGAAATATACACGCATGTTACAGTAGCCAAGCAAAGAGATATTCTTGCCACAAAGCACCCCAGAAAGGATTTTCACATATAAGTTTTTAGGGCAATCGGTAAGATTAACGGATTGTCCAACCAGAAAATAAGAAGTGAGCAAAATATTTATAGATAATTAAATATTATATTTTGATGTCAATCAACATAATAGCGAAAAACATAGCGAGAGGATTGATTTTTATGAAAGAGATAAATGTACTTGGAATTCATGTTGGTCATGATCGAGCTGCTGCCCTTATACAAAATGGTAATGTTGTAGGAAATATAGCACAAGAGCGTCTTGATAGAATAAAGCACTCGCGTTCAATAGAACTTCCTTTCGATGCAATAGATGCTCTTTTAAAATATCATCATATAAAAATAGAGGATGTTGCTTGTGTAGGCTTATCCGGGGATGCAATGGAGGCAGAAAATATTCTGGACACTATCAAATCTGACTTTTATGTACATTATAACTGTAGAATTCCTGTATATTTTGTATCACATCATGATTCCCATGCCTATGCAGTTTTTTACGCCTCTGGTTTTCCTAATTCACTTATTTTTATTGCCGATGGCGGGGGCGATTACTATAATAATTACACAGAAGCAGAAAGTTTGTATGTCGCAAACAAATCGGAAATTTCTCTCGTAAAAAGACGTTTTCAGGCTCCCACTGTTAGAAGAATGGGGAATGAAAGTAATTATCTACTACCATATATGCCATCTACTGTTCGTTCACAGGAAATCAGTCTTGCAAGAAAATATGAACAATTTACCTATTTATTAGGATTTGGTTGGGGACAGGCTGGCAAGACAATGGGATTAGCCTCATATGGAAAATCCCTTATTGATTTCTCAGACTTGAATTATAAAGATCTAGATTATTCTCTGAAATATGCAGACTATTTAGATGATATATTTATACTGCAACAATTATCAAATATAAGTTATCATGACTACATGCAAAAAAATGCTGCGGATATAGCACAGACTGTTCAAGAATATACGGAAAAAGCAGTTATCTCCCTTATTCAAAATCTAGTAAAAAAATATCGTTCGGAATACCTTTGTCTGGGTGGAGGACTATTCCTCAACTGTCTGTTGAACCAGAAAATACTGGAAACCTGCGCTTTGAAAGAAGTATTTATTTTTCCGGCATCCGGCGATGACGGACAGGCAATCGGAAATGCTTTTTACGCATATAAAAAGCATTTCCCTCAAATGCCAAATCCGTATGTTAGACTTCCTTATCTTGGTTTTGCCTATTCAAATTCAGAAATTGAAGATGAATTAAAGGCTTGGAACTTGAATTACAGATTTTCAGAAGATGATGCACTTGCACGGATGATTGCACAGGCAATTTTTGATAATAAGATCATAGCATTCCATCGAGGGCGTACAGAAGTTGGACCCAGGGCATTATGTCACAGGAGCATTTTAGCCAATCCAACCAATCCTTATATGAAAGACATAATCAACAACCGAATTAAACATCGGGAAAATTTTCGCCCTTTTGCACCTATAGTGACAAAGGAAATGGAATATGAAATATTTGATTTAAAGCAGACTTCTCCGTATATGCTGTTTGCACCTACCGTAAAAAAGGAGTATCGCGATAAGTTGCCTTCCATTACGCATGTTGATAATACAGCAAGAGTGCAGTCTGTTTCAAAAGAAACAGAACCTTTTGTGCATTTGTTACTTAATGAATTTGCTACGCTGTCAGGCGTTCCGGTTCTTATTAATACATCATTTAATGTGGCGGGGCAGCCAATAGTAGAACGCCCTGTTGATGCTATCCAAACGTTTTTAAATAATGATATGGATATTCTGGTTATCGAAAATTATTGGATTTCCAAACGTTAGCTTATTATAATATAATAGCCTGTACTGTCTTGGAGCACATATTTTTCAAATGATTTTCCAAATAGAATGGACTGCTTATCCTTTAACACAGATAAGTTGGTCCATTCTTTTTGATACGTTTCCAAGTTTGTATGACACCCATATTGACATAGATATTTACTACAGTTAAAATCGCAGGAATCTACACTATCTGCTAAAGATATTTGACTAATTTTCTGATAAAATAAATTTTCTGATAGATTTAGCCTATAAAAAAACATAACATTTGTCAAAGCCAACATATTACCGTATGTAATATCACAATTCCCAAGATAATTTAAATTTTGTTTTTTCAGCATATTGAATACTGTATCAAATAAGCTTTTTTGCTTTGATACATCTTGCTTTTGGCGTACCAGTATAATTGCCTGTAAAGAGTAAAATTGCCAAATATATGTACTTATACCGAATTTTATACTGGCATCAATTCCTTTTTCAATATATTTTTTAGTGACAATATATTCGCCAGTTTCTATATTCAGCAAATAATGCAATACTGCTGTTAACATATATAAGCGAATCACAGAATTTGCAAAATTATTTTCAATACATATATCTAGCAATTTTTCTGTTTCGACTATCAAATTTTGTAAATTGTGTTCGTCCTTTTCCAGTGCTTCAAATAATCTCATAATCAATAGACTAACATCGTTATGGCATTTTATGCGATATGCCTTTTCTTTTGATAATAATTGATCAGCTTTATTAAGATATTCTTTAGACATGGTTTTGTCTGTATAAAAGTATAATTTAGCTGTAGTTATGTAGCTGAGCGCTTGTAAATTCGAATCGTCTAAGTCTATAGCTAATGCTAAGGATAATTGGCAATAATTTCGTGCTATATCAAACGAATTATACTTAATGTATATATTAGATAGTTTATCATACATATCAAAAACTGCTTTTTTATCGCAATTATTAATATTTAAAATTGTTTCGGAGAGTAAATCCAATAATATGATTTCGCTTTTCTTTAATTGTCCAGCATTGATATAGCTATGTGCCATTTGCTCTTTAAGATAGAAACCAAATTGAGTATCTTTTTGAAATTGTTTACTTGATTTTAGTTTTCGCTGCGCCCATTTGCACATTGCAACGGCCTCATATGGAGTGTGATAATGAAGCGCAATGTATATTTTACAGACAACTGTCTTCTTTTTTTGCTCATATGTAGTACAGATATTATATATATCTTCCAAGTAAGTATAATAACTTTGATTGATGTTAACGGATGAATAGTTGGTTATATTATTTATATCGGATATTGCAGAAGAAAAGTACGAACGGGCAAGTTCTTTATTATTTATCCAAAAATGAAGTTGCCCTTTTTTTAGTGCATCCATTTTATCAAATATGTATGGTACACTAAGTAAGTAGTTTCCCACTTCCTTCTTAGCGTCCCTACTACTTTGCAGTCTATGACTTATATACAAGTACAAACTTTCATGTATGAAAGAATATCCTCCTGATGAAGGCATAACATACCTTCGTTCTAGTAAATTTCTAAATAATTCCTCTCTGCCTTCAAAAAAAGCATTCACGAAATAGTCTGAAAAATGTATTCCAAGGTATGAAGCAATATAAAGAAATTTAAGCATATCACTTCCGCTGTTCTGTTCGATCAGGCATTTTATCCGCTGATCATATATTTCCTCCATACTTTTGGGAATATATAAATGATTAGAGAAACTGTCCGTGTTTTCAATACCGACTGTATTCCGATTTAGTAAATATACCAGTTTTAAATCCAGCATGTATTCAATAACCTGAATAATAAACAACGGAATATTGTTGCTTAATGAATGTATCTTTTCTAAAGCAAATGTGGGTATTCCACGTACAATGGATTTTATCAACTGGATTGTTTCAGGATCAGATAATGCTTTTACTAAAATAATGTTAGAGGAATAATTTTCTTTACAAAACTCCAAAAAAGAAAAATAATCTATATTTCCAACAGAAAAATCATCACGACCAACTAAAAGCAGTGTTAGTCCTGAAGGGCAATTTGTTTCCAGCAATTTTCGGACATTACATAAAATTTTAGCAGAGGCATTATGAAGATCATCCAAGACAATCACACATTTGCGATAAGTTGTATCAATATTTACAAAGATGTCTTCTAGCGAATTGCAGGTAGCATTATTTGATAAATAGCCATCCTGTATCAAAATTTCCTGTAACTGAAGCAATATATTCTTGTTTTTTTCTACAGATACCCTGCAAAAATTGATCTCTCGACCCGCAATTTCAGATAACACTTCATCAACAATTCGGGTTTTTCCAACACCAGCCTCTCCTGCAAGCAAGTATATATGATTGGCTGTATTTTCAATAATTCCTGTTTTTATTAATTCAATAATTTCTTTGTTCTTTTCACCGATTAATTCGGGTCTAAAATTATAAGAAATATTAATCCCTTTTACTTGTATTGAAGTATCAAAGAAATTGCTTTTTACATTCAAAATCAAATCATCTATTCCATCAAAATATTCTTTTATAGCAATGAGCTTCAAGCAATATGAATTATTTAATTCTACAACACATTCAATATTGCCAGAATCAATACTCCAATTTCTATCTGTATTAACCTGCATAGAAATTGTTTGTGGACTATTCGAATAGTTCCTTATCCAAAAATATATTTCGTATGCATTTTGGGATTCAATAATACATGAATTAGCCTGATATTCAATATATATTTTATCAAAGCTATCAGGAATCATTTCTTTTCCTATCATTGCATTGTTTTGATGGAAATATTTTTTTAAAAGATATTGATCAATTAATACAAATTCTATTCCTAATTTCTCAGCTTCTTCTCTAAACTTGTAATATGAAAATGGGACAATTGTAGTATTAGTAACAAGAACATAATATCCTACATTTTCTTCTTTGATACGAGATAGATTTCCGGCAAAACTGTTGTACGGAATTTTATTATGGTTTGAACTTTTACATTCAATATATATTCTTAAAGACTTCTGATCTTTTAGATAAAAGTTGAACCCCAAAATATTTTCTAACGATATAGGAGATTCTATGATAATATCCTTTCCATTATCTCTTACTTTAGGTGTTCGTTCAATTTTAGCACCTAAATCATAATATCTCCTCATTTCCATAGATAGTATATTGAAAATATGATTTTCGAATCCTAATCCTAAGTTATTATCCAAATTCCACTCATTATCATTCAAATGTGGTCCTTCTATATATGATTGTCCCAGCAACCCTTTTTCCTCCATTAAGTAAATGCGGATAATTTGGTATTATCCTTTCTTTAAACTGACAAGTAATATTCGATTATCCACCCAATAATTCCTAATTATCCATACCACTCGCATTTAACATATCCAACGGATAACTTTTAATTATCTATAAATATTTTGCTCACTTCTTATCTTCTATTACCATTTTTCCTATAAAATTTTACAACAATCTCCCTTTTCTTTCCATAACAAAAGTGGCACTGGTAGCATAACTTTACCTGAGCATGCATCGTCCTGATGTTTCTTTAGTTTCTTTCACTATAAATTCCTGTACATGACATACATTTCTACGGGTTAAGAGTCTGCCGCCCTGTCTGCTCCATATATTCTATCATGTCCGCTCCTTTCACATATGCATATTCATTATCATCCAACTGATACAATATATACCCCTGTTCCAAAAGCTGACTCGCCTTTTCTGGTGCAATCGTTATATAGACTGCTTCATCAACATTCTCCGCTGGCAATTCTGTCTGCAATATCACACGCATGTTCATAAATTGTATTTGATATGACAATCTCTGGCCACTGCGCGGAATCGAGTCATCCTTCCTAACATAAAAGATATCGCAATCTGGCATTACAGTCTTGACATCCTGCACCAATTCATAAGATGCATCCGTATAGCTGTAATTCCATCGTGCCGTTGCACTATCTACTTCAAAGGCATTAAAAAAGTAATAATAAAGTATAAACAAACTATATACAACTATAGCAGTTCTTATTTTTTGTCTATGCAATAAGCAAAGAAGAATCAGCATATCCGTCAAAAGCACTAAAATCATCCTGTAATAACCAGATATTGATACCTCCCTATCCGCAAACCGGATAAAAGCCCATGCTTTAGGAAGCAGTGTCCTTTCATTTTGGATAAACGGAACAATATCCCGCAACCAGATAATCATCAACAGCATGCTGCCCAGAAGACTGTAACGGAATAGTTTTCTGCTGACGACAGGTTCTTTTTGCCAATAAGCCAGCGCCGCCATCATCACTGGTGGAAAATATGCGTATAGATACCGCAGATAAATCAATGCACGCAGGGAATCCGCATGACTGTTCCCATCAAGCCATGCTTTTTCCACCCCGGAACCCCATGAAAATGCTTGTCCCGCAATTGTCACCACAATACAGCATAAACCGAATATGCCCCAGAGGCAAAGATACCTTGTGCATTCGTCATCCCTGTGGCGGATACTCTTCCAAAAAAGATATATAATTAAGACCATGGAAAAGACACCCACACCTATCGTTGCGCAATTCCATGTATTAGTTTGTCCGACTCCTATTCTGGCTATCGCATGTAAAAATTCCGTATCAGAAAATACAGCCCCGGGAACTGTAAAATCCACTCCCGTATTTTGTATTTGCTCAACGTTTGCCTGCGTGCTTTTTAAATAGCCTATTATCCATGTCATAATTTTTTTGTCCGCCCATGCACCTGCCAAATAAAGCGGCACTATCAACCAGATATCCCCCAGTGTTTTTCGATAAAGCCAATAAATGCACAGATACAGGAATATAAATCCCAGCAGTAGAGTGACAGCCCTCTGATGGATGGTCAGCGCCAGTACCATATTCAGGCCCAGCAAAACCGAGTAAACAGCTTTTTTTCGTCTATTCTTATCATGCTTCATCAACAAGGTAAACCATAAAAAACAGCCCCACACACATACCGTATAAATATGTTCATTATACATGTATGCTGATGTAACTACGACTGCATACGAGCATGACACTGCAATCGGTGCCACTGTCTTTTTATCCTCAAATCCCAGTACATTTTTTAAAAGGAAACAGCAAATAAGCGGAATACTTCCCTCAATGAAGACAGTTAAAATAAGAACGATACGGTATAAACATACCGGGTCTTTTATCAGATTAAATAACGGTGTCAAGAAAATTGCAAATCCATACCCATAATAACGATAATTTGCCATACAGGAACTCCAGTCAAGTCCCGCCAGCTTAGCTGGAAGATAAAACAAATACAATTCATCTCCCGACACTAGCAAAGGATACGAAAACAAAAGGATAAAAAAAATTCTGGGTATCACAACCAGACAATAGCTTAAAAGATAATCCGCTTTCATTTTTATAAAAATTTTAAGTCTGCCTATCATAAATTTTCTGCTCCTTATATCAGATAATTATCAGCATAATTGTTATGGAAAGCGCTTGGGGTTTACAAAGATGCCAAGCACTTTTTTATATAGATACTCAAATTCCTTGGTTCTAAAAAAGTATCCCAGAAATATCCCGTTTGGAACAATAATGCACACCAATATCTTTATTAAAAGTGACATATAAAGATTTTTCATATGAATTAAATTGCAAATTCCATAGGTAACAGCGCAGACAGCCGTACATAAACACACCCTTTTTATATAGGTAACATAATATTCCTTAGGGCTTACATGAAAATATTTATGAAATAGTATCAACGGTTCTTTCCACCATGCATAAATCATTCTTGCAATAACGGTCGCAACAATAATTCCAAACATCCCCCAGAAATAACCCAAAATCATCGACAGAAATATGTTAATAATTGCTGTTACCGCCGTAATGTTTCTTGTCTCAAAAAAAAGACCTGTCGTTTCGCGAAACGTCCATAAGTTCTGTCTGATATTACTTGTATAAAAATTTAAAGCTATCACAACCACCACGGGAAATGTTAATAAATAATCCGTTCCAAATGAAATTTCTATATAATCCTGAAAAAGACAGATAAAGCATGTCACACAAAAACTAATCAGCCAGAAATTGACAATTTCCAGCACCCGAAAAAGAAACAGATTATGATTTTTTGATGCAACGCCGCTTGCTATTAAATTACCCACTCCTGCTTTTACAGATGTAAAAATCAGTGTAACAATAGAAATAACTGCCGCAACAATCATACTATAGTTTGAATAATATCCCACAAAAAGTGTTCCTACAAAAACCGAAATCAGAATGTTATCCGTATTGCCTTGTATTGTACCGCACATCTTATAAAGAAACGCCGCCTTTACATTTGTGCCAATTTGCTTTTTCTCCTCTGGTTGTAACGCTAGGGAATGTTCTTTTAAGTAAGGATACATTTTTATAGCGACAGCATTCTGGCGGAGGTTACTTATAAAACCAATCACCAGAGCCGCAAATAAATATACAAAATAATTTCGGAATACCAAAAGAACCACCGTCTGTGTAGCAAACGTAATTCCTTTAAATATAATAATATATTTGTTCAGTATATAACTTTTCTGGTCCGCTGCAATTAACGTGGTTCTATATACAAATAAATACGACATTACAACATTCAACAGCGCAAGAACATAATACCATTCCAAATATGGGATAGCTTTTTCCAAATTTACGATATATTTTAAAAAAGGAATCAAAGCCAGTCCTGCCCCTAAAATAAGCACTGCAATAGTAAGATATATTTTACGAAAAAAAGAAATCAAAGTGCCTATTTTTTTCGTGTCATTTTCCGCAATCGGCTGATACAGGCTGTACATCATAACCGTTTCCATGCCCAAATCTGCCAAAGATAACATGTTTAACACATTAGAAAACAGACCGTCAATCCCTAAGTAACCTGCATCTAATACTTTTACAAAAACAAGTCTTGATACATATATCAGCGCCAAATTGAGTACTTTCTGTAACACAGAAGAGAGCAAATTCTTTCCGGCTTTTTCAATTCTCGACTCTGCCATTTCATTTCCCATCCAATTATAACTTTACCTCATACCTTCTTTGAAGGGGATATGTTTTTCCTTTTGTATTGCATATCCTGTTCATTAAGAAAATATAATCCTGTATCATTTTTTCTTTCATATCTCCATCCGTACACGATGTAATGCAGTCAATCAGCGGCTCACTTACCACCCTTCTGTTATCGTTTAACCGGTTGCAAAATATTTCAAATGTATAAGCTGCCTTTACCCTTCCACTTTTTTCTTTGTCCAAATCAATCGTTACCGTTACGGAATATTGGACCAATTTATCATAGGGTTCTACGGTTACCCCCGTCGAAGACCAGAAATTTCCCAGACTATAAATGCAAAACGATGTATCAGACATATGCATGGTATCAATCCCGTGAACCACATGTTCATGATTGGCAATAACCGCATTGACCCCAAACTTCCGGCTAAGCCGACAGATTTTTCTGGTATACACCGTCGGCCCATCATTATACTGTCCGCCCACATGAAGGAACGCAACAATATAATCCGCACCTTCATTACGGCATTCGGTAACCGCATTTCTGAAGCTTTGTATCTCCTTCCTGCCCTTTTCCCTGCGTTCATATACTTGTTTGTCAAACTGTCCAATATGTAATCTTTTGGCTGCCGCACGCATATATCGAATTGGTCTGCGCTTTGATAACCATATCTTCCTCATGAACGGATGTGATAATTCCTGTCTTTGCAGTAAATCTACCATATATTTCTGGTCTTTTCCCAAATAATATCCATTATGAAATGCATTGGTTCCATAGGTATAGGCAAGCAAACCAATTTTAATACCATTTATTTCTTTTATCACATATGATTTTTCTCTTTTGGCATGTGTTCCAATCATATCCAGATTGCATTTATTTAAGCTTCTAATTGTCTGAATCAGACCATCCGTTCCCCTGTCAAGACAATGATTATTTGCAGTTGTCACCATTGTCACTCCCGCCCTCTTTAATGCCATTGGCAAATCAATCGGTGAATTAAAAGAATATGGTTCAAATGTATATTGTAATTTTTCCCCTGCAACAGGAGTCTCTAAATTTGCCACCACGATATCAGACGTTTTAAATTCCTCTGCAATAGATGCGACAGCAGGATAAAAATCATATGCATTCTTATTTCGATAGCCCTCCAACTGATCCACGCCAAGCATGATATCTCCTAAAAATGTCATTTTCATTCTTTTATCCTCTGTTGCTTAACAGGCTCTTTACTTTTCTGATTCCTCTTCCAAATAAAGAATTCCATAATTTTTTAATAAGCTTATCGTTAATATGAGAAAAATCAATCTCCTGTATCCATTGATATTTTTCTATATCAGCAATCATATTTTGATTTTTTTTCATCATTTTCTGTATCGGTAGATAATACTGATTCCAAATAAATTGACTGGTCTGTATCTTATTTTTGATATCTTTTTTACATCGCTTTATATCTTTATCGCCCCACACAAATCCGAAATCGTTTGGATTTCCCCCCTCTGAAACAATCTCTAAAATTGTTCTGTAACATTTTTCACACCTGCAGCAGTTACTTCCTCCCGCAGACTCCCAGCAGACTCTCAAGCTTACGCCTACGCCTGTATCTTTCTGCCTTTCTATAAGGTAATGCACTTTTTCCTGACGCTCCAATTCATATCCGTCATGAACTGTATCACATTCACAGAAACACACATGATTATCAATTAATGGGTCACTTGCACAAGTATACATTCCCTTCATGCTCTCTGGATTGGATGAAGCTATATAAACTATCTTCATACCATATACATAGGCTATCGGTGCTGCATGGGAAATAATCCCTATTCCACTCTGAAAGCCATGCCACCATCCGTCACCACTGTCCAAAACCAGTCCCCTGCTTAATTTTCTTTCCTTAATAACACTCCGAAAATCGCTCTTAATAAATACAGACTCAAAGGTAAACTGCTCCGCAACCATTGTTGTATGCTCTTTAACATTGTTCCATCCAGTCAAATCATTTAATTTGATATCCGCTCCCCATATTGTCATCAACACTGGTTTTTCCACCAGATGTTTCAGTAATGTTGTATGGGCATCCACACCGCCGCTGAAAAAAGCCGCTGCACTGTGCATGCATTTTATAGGCAAATTTTTTATTGTCTGTGCTTTAACTGTCCCGCCAAATCTGAGCATGGGATACATGGTTTGATAACCCTGACGTATCTGGTCTATATACGAATAAAAATATTCATCCAGAAATTTTACGTACACTGTTGCATCACACAGCCATATGATTGGCAACACATTACATAAAAATGGTATTACTGCTATACTTTCCGGCACCTCTGCTATATCGATGGAATAATCAATGAACGATTTTCTCTGTTCACTAAAATATTTTTCCCATTCTCCCTCCACATGGTATGAACACACTACTGTACTGCATGTTATTTCAACACTATCTATAAATAAGTAATTCATAATTTATACTGTCCCTTTCCTATACAAATGTCTTGTTTCTATTCTTTTTCTAAAATACATTCTTTAATGGCCTGATAATACTCCTCCAAATTTGCATTTGAATAACGTACTCTCGGATGCTCCATCATATCTATTGCCAATGTAGCATTCAGTGCATCTTCTTTCACGCATTTTATATATTTCAGTTCTTTAATCCATTCGTATCCACCGCTTACTTTTCTGCTCATATTGTCCACCGCTATACATGGAGTGGAAGTAATCGTTGCAAACAGCATTCCATGTAATCGGTCTGTAACCACCAGCTTCGCCTGCGCAAACTCATTTAATTTTTTCATTACATTCTCTTCACGGTTTCTTTTATCGATTATTTTATTCACAACGGTATCCGTGTACAAAATCTGATAATTTTTCTTTTCCAGTTCTTCCCTAATTGGCTGTAGCCGCTTCTCATCCAGTATTTTTTCTTTATCTTTCCGCAGACAAAAGAGAACCCTGTTTTTTCTCTCAAAACCCATATCATACTTAAGAAAAGTGACAATATCAGGTACATATTTACATTGGTTTGTACTCATTCTCATCTTTTGCAGCATAAATTCATATGATTGAAAATCCCTGCAGAAAAGTATAAAATTTCTACATTTTTCTATTGCTCTCTTTAATTTTTCTTCTTCTGCCACACCCCTTTTTGATTTTTCAAAATAAACCGTCTGTGGAAATACAACAATTTTATTCTGGTAAAATCTATTTAATAAGCGCAGAAGTATATTCTCCTCATTCTGCCATAGCGTTCCAATAAACCCTCCTCCATGAATTACGATTATATCTCTCGTATTCACGGATTTCACAATTTTCCTTTCACATAGCATATATTCCTGCTGCGTAAATTCGTAAATATCATACATAGGAAAATTTTTTTCTAAAAATTGCTTCTCTGCTAAAGCTATTGCCTGATCGCCAAGATTTCCATGTATGGGTGTATCCAGTAAAAACAGCCTCGGCTTATCATGTATCGATATAAATTCTTGAAACTTTGCTGAATGATTCAGACTGAGATATGTCCACACGTCATAAATAAAACGTCTTAGTTTACGTACCATAACCGCTTTCCTCTAATAAAAATTACTGCCATCTTGTCGGAGCAACTGTACTTCTGTTTCTTCTTTCATCCATATTTTTCAAAAATTGATACAATTTAGGAGCCTTCATAAAAATCATATGCTTTACCTTATGCCGGAACGGTATCGGGGATGAAATAACCTTTTCCCAATATAAAGCTTTAAATCTTTGTTCAAGTTCCTGTCTTAAAACAACCTCGGAAGACATATCCCGCAAAGCAAGAATGACTTCTGCAATTGACGTTTCATATCTGCACAAAGCTTCATAATATAGTTCCTTGTCTTCCTTTTGCTCAAAAAAATGACATTTTTCTTCTGTTGCATCTAATTTGTCCTTAAGCCTGCAGATATTTTTGTTTCCCATTATGCTGCCTTCGCGCATTCTATACTCGTATAAGGGTATTTTTATATATACGCACTCTTTAAGCGAATACAGAATTTTATAAGTCAAAAATTCATCTTCATGCATACGTCCGATTGGATATCTCAGGTATTGAAACAAAGATTTTCGATACAATTTATTCCATGCAACCGTCATATCTACCCTCTCATATGTATTAGTTCTTTTTATACATTCCCTCCCAGATAAAACCTCTGTATCCTGCGCTTCAACCTTTACCTTTTTTTCATAACACCCTTGCGGCTCTTTTTCCTGAATCCTCTTATGAGAACAAATTACCAGTTCCACATCGTATTGGCACATAGCATTGTACATAATTTGAATCATTTCAGGATGAATTCTGTCATCAGAATCAATAAAAACAAGATACTCTCCACCAGCCTGCTCAATTCCGGTATTCCTCGCACATGACAGCCCTTGATTTTTCTGATGAATTACTTTGATTCTGGTATCCCGTTTTGCAAAATCATCACAAAGTGCCCCGCTTTCATCCGTACTTCCATCGTCTATCAAAAGTATTTCCAAATCTGTAAATGTCTGTCTGCAAATTGTTGCAACACATTCTCTAAGATATGGAAAAACATTGTAGACCGGAACAATTACACTTATCATAAAATAACGTCTCCTAAGCAAATATACCTTTATAAATCCTTCCTAATATCATTAACCAATAAGTACCACCATAACTTGCGCACGCCATAACCCGAATACTTTTTTTAGCCTTTTTATTTCTCATAACATCTTTGCGCTCCGTCTGAATATTTCTTTTTATTCTTTTCTTCAATGTACTGTATTTTTTATCAAAAGGTAACTCCATGATTAATTGAAACTGTGCCAGCAAATATCGGCTTTTTACTGCCCGAATATTTTCCGGATAATAAGTTTCTATGTATTCTTTTAATTGTTCTGCAATTACAATCCGATCAATCTTTTTGTCCGAAAAGCGTTTATGCATGGTGGATTGCGCATGCTGCCTGTAATAATACATGACTTCTGGAAGTAACATAATCTTTTTTGCTCTTCCCAACAATCGGAATATAACCGCCATATCTTCATATCCCATATCTTCCGGAAAAAGAATACCATTCAAAATTTCTCTTCGTATTACTTTACACCATGGCGCTGCATAAAAAATTCTCTGATAACAAAATTCTTCCAATGCGAAAGAGGCAGTATATGCCTTTGCATCTGCTACAGTAATGCAACTTTCATGTTCTGTCTGAGATTCTTTTGCAAATTTTCTCATTTTGCACTGCACAATGTCAGCATCATTTTCCACCGCGATTTTCATCAGTAGTTCAATATAATTTCTACTTACATAGTCATCACTGTCCACATACGCTATAAAAATCCCCCTCGATATAGAGAACGCTGTATTCCTTGCTGCTGCCTGCCCCTGATTCTCTTGGTGTATTACCACAATTCTTGCATCGTTGCCTGCATATTCATCCACTATACTTTCCGACCCATCCGTTGAACCATCGTCCACCAATATAATTTCCAGATTTCTGTATGTTTGATTAACTACGCTGTCAAGACAACGCCTTAAGTACTTACTTACATTAAATACAGGTATAATAACACTTACTAAAACATCTTCCATTGTTTTATCACCCTAGCATTTTATAAAAAATTTTAGTAAAGTTTCTCGCTTTTTTATAATAACAAAGCCACGCAAAAACTTTTACCCCCATTCTCTGCGCAATACCAAATTCCTTATATTTTCCAATAACGGCATATTTATTTTTTCTTGCATTTGGGAAAAAACAATTTACCGTATCTTGAAAGAAATCAGCTATTTGTAATACATTCTTCATCTTAACAATTTTATTGCCAGCAATATTCCCCAGATACTCCCGCTTTCGGTTTCTCACCAGTAGGAAGTAAGTAAAAAAGCTAAGTACGGTAAATTCAAATAAATCCCTGTCAATAGATCCGTCATGATTTTCAAGAACCTTTTGAATGCAGTTTCTCCAGTCCCCTAAAGGAAGAGCATCCATTACAATCGGTCTGCTCGTTATACTTCCTTCATGAACCACCTGATAATAACCCACATAATCCAGAAAAAAGTTTTTATCCGATAAAAAGAACGCCTGAAGATTAAAGGAATTATCTTCATAAACTTTACCTATTGGAAAAGAGATATTACATTTTTGTATGTATTGGGTACGATATATTTTCCCTGAAATATTGAGCCGCCTCATTAAACACTTTCCGTTTTCCGGCTTATAGGTAATTGTATCAACAATCTCTCCACTTTCCTTAACTTTATACTGTCCGCTGCAAACAACATCACAGTTTTTACTTTCAATCGTATTTACCAGAATTTCAAGGTAATGTTCCTCTAAATAATCATCCGAGTCCAGAAAAGTCACAAACACTCCCTCTGCCACGCCAAGTCCCACATTTCTTGCACTGGATAATCCACCGTTTTTTTTATTTATTATTTTGATTTTATCAGGGTGTTTTTTCTGATAAATAGCAAGAATCTCGGGACTACAATCTGTACTTCCATCATTTACCAAAACCATTTCGTAATTTTGAAAAGTTTGTTGTAATACAGATTGCAGACATGTTTCAATATACATTTCACAATTATATACCGCTATTATTACAGATACCTTTATTCCCATCAGAATATTTCCCTTTCATCTATTCATCTATTCAAAAACCTTTTTACGCTTTTACTACTCTAAAACTCTCCAGATACAGTTACCAAATTCTAGTGCAAATCACTTTTCCCTTTCACAGAATTTTAAAGTACAGTATTTAGTGAAAAATCCCGATACAAAGCATTCCCTCTCGCCTTACGGCTCAATTTCATACTTTATACCGGGATTCCATACATTTTCTATTTTATGATTTCTGCCTGCTATAACCCAAATTCCTGAAATAACTTTTTCCGATATTTGGGGTCTTTGGTCGCACGCTTCAAGTCATCCATCCTATTCTGCTCAAGCAGAAGGCTAATCAATCTGTTGGCACGCTCTATTCCTTGCTCTATCCCTTCTTCTCTTCCCTCTTCCCGCAGCGACCTCTCATATTTTTTTATATCAAACTTTTCTAACAACATGCCCACAACCTCCGCCTGATAGTCTCTCAGAAATTCAGATAAAATATCATGTCCGATGCAATATTCTATAGCCGCGTGTAAGGCTTCCTGCCGGTTGTTTCCCTCTGCAATATACTGTCGGCAGATGTCCACAAATCTGGCGTATTCATCTAGCACCCTGCACTTTGCCATCAGCTCCCTGTTATGCCCGTAATTGATGTTCAGCATCCGCACAGAAAGTTCCACATCCGCTTTGCTTTTACGGATTCCAAAAGCGTCTGACAATCGCAGAATCTGTTCTTCCGGTATTTCCTTTTCCCCGTTGTAGAATACAACGCACTGCGGCGCCGGCAGGGAAATCAACTTTGAACCGTAAAGGCTCTCCTCCGCCTGTTCAATCAGCTTCTGATACTCTCCTGCCAGATAAATCAGGAAACGGACCGGCAGGTTCGGGTTCAGGGTGCTCTGGTGCTCATACAGGTTCAAAGTACCTGCCACCACAAAAGCAAGGTCGTTCTTCATCACCATATAAACTGCCCCTTCAAGCGTTACCACCTGAAGCTCTCCTGCATCCTTGTAATCCGTCCCGTTTAAGGCATTGTATAACTGTAGCAACGCTTCCCTGTCCTTGTCAAACAAAAACCGGAAAAACCTGTCCTTTACGTTCCGGTGTACCTTTTTCTTTCCAAACCCGTATAGCCGCTCCCTTGAAAACCTGCGCCTTTGTCCGGCATGTTTTCTCTGTTTTTTTCCTTTTGCATTTTCCAAACCTTATCCTCCCATACATCGGCAGGATACGGATAAGGTAATGCCATGCTAAGCAAGGGTTCGTCAATTACAACCGCAATTTTTTTGCATTTGCTCCTGCACACCCTTTCGTTCCCGCCATATTTATTTAATACCTGAAAAATCTGACAGAAACTGTCCGAGTGTGCCAAATACGCACCGATTAGAATTTTCTGATATAATCATCATAAGGGATAAATTTCCTTTTGTCAATCATTTTTTCACAAAATTCCGATATAAAGTATGAAATTGTCAAGGTGCTTTCCACTTGTGTTTCTCTATCCCGAAACGGCGGCTTTTTCACTTTCCTCCGTCTCTAACACCCGGTAAATCCTGCTTGCCTGCCTTTCTGTTTTCTGCTGCATGTAAAGGGCGTCGTATTCCGCCCTTCTGGCATGGTACTGGGTGTCCTGCAAAATTTTTCTGTTTGCCGCTATGACATCCGCCACCAATCCAATCATAAAGGTGAGAAATCCTATGATAATCAGGGTGCATGCCAGAATCAGCGACTGTACATGTCCGCCGTTCTGTCCGGCTGCCATATATAGCAGGAAGCGGAAACCGATGCAAAGTCCTGTTAAAATAGGAAACACCGCAAGAAAACCAAAACTCTTTAACGGCTTATACATCATGTACGCCCTTAAAATCGTAAGCATACTTTTTTTAACGTACCCAAAGATACTGTTAAACAGACGGGACGGGCGCAATTCTGCATTGGTATGTACCGGCACGCTGGTAATTGCGATTTTTTCCCTGCCCGCCTGCACAATGGTTTCCAGCGTATAGGTATAGTCGTTGACTACATTTATCCGCATGGCAGCCTCACGGCTTAATGCCCGAAAACCGCTGGGGGCGTCGGGAATATCCGTATTGGAGGCTTTTCTTACCACCCAGCTTCCAAAATGCTGTAACTTCTTTTTGAGAAAGGAGAAGTGCTCGGTTTCGTCAATGGGCCTGGCGCCGATAACCATATCGGCCTTTCCGGCAAGTATCGGCTGAATCAACGCTTCTATATCTTCTGCACAGTACTGGTTGTCCGCGTCCGTATTTACGATAATGTCCGCGCCGTTTCTGAGACAGCCGTCCAGCCCTGCCATAAAACCTTTTGCCAGTCCTTTATTCTGTTTAAACCTGACAATATGGTGGACGCCCCAGTTTTTTGCCACCTCTACCGTTTCATCCCTGCTGCCGTCATCAATAATCAAGTATTCTATGGTATCGACGCCGGGAAGGGTGCGCGGCAAGTCGTTTAAAGCGATTTCCAGCGTTTCGGCTTCGTTATAGCAAGGTATCTGAATGATTAGTTTCATGGTCTTTTCCCTTAGTCCTTTCCGAATAAATCCCTTGTATATACCTTTTCCTTTACATCTTCCAATTCCCCGGCAAAACGGTTTGCCACAATGACTTCCGAAAACCGTTTAAACACCGCCAGTTCTTTCACGACCGGCGCGCCGTAATATTGCTCTTCTCTCATGGAAGGCTCGTAAATAATCACTTCCACACCTTTTGCACGCAGCCTTTTCATGATTCCCTGTATGGAAGACTGCCTGAAGTTATCTGAACCTGTCTTCATTGTCAAACGGTAGATGCCAACAATGCTACGCTGTGCCTGATGGTTTTTTTCTTCAAAATGAAGCTTTTGCAAAATCTGTTCCGCTATAAAATCTTTTCTTGTGCGGTTCGCCTCCACAATGGCGCTGATAATATTGTTGGGTACCGTGTCATAATTGGCCAGAAGCTGTCGGGTATCCTTTGGCAGGCAATAGCCGCCGTAGCCGAAAGAAGGATTGTTATAATGCGTGCCAATCCTGGGGTCCAGACACACTCCCTCTATGATTTCCTTTGCATCAAGCCCCCTTGCCTCCGCATAGGTATCAAGTTCATTAAAATAGGCTACCCTGAGGGCAAGATACGTGTTGGCAAAAAGCTTGACCGCCTCTGCCTCGGTAGGATTTAAAAGCAGTACGGGAATCTCTTCCTTTATTGCCCCTTCCTGCAAAAGCGCCGCAAACCTCCCTGCCTTTTCCACGCCTTCCCTGTCCTCCCTGTCCACGCCGACAATAATCCTTGACGGATACAGGTTGTCGTAAAGCGCCCTTCCTTCCCGCAAAAACTCCGGTGAAAAGAGGATATGGTCATTTTTGTATTTTTCTTTCATCTGTCCGGTAAAACCAACCGGCACTGTGGATTTGACAACGATATATGCCCGCGTGTTTAACTGCATTACCTTTTCTATCACACTCTCCACCGAAGCTGTGTCAAAAAAATTTTTACGTTCGTCATAATTGGTGGGAGTGGAGATTATGATAAAATCTGCCTCCCTGTATGCCGCATCACCGTCTGTTACCGCTCTAAGATTCAGCGAATGCGTTCCCAGATATTCTTCCAGCTCCTTATCCGCAATCGGGGACTTCCCGTTATTTACCATATCCGCTTTTTCCTGCAGGATATCCACTGCAATCACTTCATTGTGCTGTGCCAGCAAAACCGCATTGGACAATCCCACATAGCCCAATCCCGCTACTGTTATTTTCACTTTCCTATGTACCTTTCCTTCTTATATGTCCTCATCAAAATCCAGAATGTCCAACAAATCTTTTTTCTTTGCCGCATCCTTTTCTGTCTCTTTCACCATCTCTTCTTCCATCTCTACTTCCGGTTCTTCTTCTATTCCCTCTTCCGGTTCGTCTGCATCTGTTTCCTCATCTGCATACATTTCTTCGTCTGCATCCGTAATCTCCTGCAAATTATCCCCGCCATTTTTCTCCATTACAATCTGAACCGTCCCGTAAACCAATATGCTCCCGATTGCCAGAACAAAAATCACTATGGTGGAAATATTTATTTTACTTTTGCTTTTCTTTGTCTTGTCGGATACCGTGGTTTTTTCTTCCCCGGTTTCCTCGTTTACAGGTCTTACTTTTCTGATTTTAGGCGCAGCAGGTTCTGCCTGCTGCTCCGGGTCATAGTATGGCTGCGTTGCAAAAAAGGTTTCCGCATCCGAGGGGGCGTATTCTTCACTGTCCCCTGCCTCTCCGTATACTGCCAAAAAATCTTCCCTGACATATCCTGTTTCTCCGCCATACACCACCCTGTACCATCCTTCCGGGGTCAGTTCCACTGCAAATATGGTTTCTCCCTGCTCCAATTCCACTATGACATCCGTTTCCGTTCCCGGTCCTTTTCGCACGTTGACGGTATCCAAGGCATACATAAGCGTCGTGCCCGCTGACTCCTGCGCCCCTGCCTTTATCGCAAAAAATCCGGCGGCAAAAACTGCCAAAAGGAATAACAGTATTATTTTTCCGCGACTTTTTTCCATAAGTGACATTTGTTGCTTCCTTTCATTCCTCTTCTACCTTTTTACGGACATCCCCATACATTGCCCCTGCCATCAGCACTGCATAAACCGGAACGGTTATCGGCGATTGGCTGAAAAAAAGGGATTGCGGCAGATACATGGCAAAAAGCGCCGTCAATACAGGCGATACCTTCTTTCTCCTTATTTGCTTCTGCATCCTCTTTCCTGCCGTAAAGACAATGCCAAACAGCCAGATAACTCCATATATCCCGTAATGCTCCAGCACGTCGAAAAACGTTCCGTTATGTGCCCCACAGTAATTCCGCAGTTTTGCCGAAAACTGTTGCAGCAGGGATACGCTGTATCCTCCTTTTATGCCGTCCAGCCTGCTTCCCATAGATAGAAGCAGAAAGAAAAGAAGGCCTGCCGCCGCAAGAATCCATCCGACAGCCTTTTGAAATGCATATAACGGTTTTTCTTCTTCCCCAAGCTTCTCCCAGTAAGAAAAGAAGAATACGCCCGCCACAGCCATAAGAAGCTCAAGAAACACACCGCCCTCCATGCCATACGGTTTTTCTTCCAAAAGCTTTGGAAAGATACGCGTTACCAGCGGCATGTTCGCCCACAGAAAAAAATAGGTAAAAGCAATCTCCATCACTCTTTTAACAAAAGCCTTTGTGGGTTCATGCAGCAGCAATAACACAGGAAAAAAGAATCCCATTAACGCTTTTCCCACTATGTTCCCGTTTACAAACAACAGAAAATTACCGGAAAGCGCCGCCATAAAATAAAAATGTTTTTTTACCTTGTCCTCTGTTTCACAATACTTTCCTGCCGCAATCATACCCGTCAGCAGCAAAAAGGCCGCAAGCGCCTGTTCATCCTGCAATAACGGACGCAGGTTAAAGGTAAAGGAAGGTTCCACAAAAAAACGCCAGAACAGCCCTGCAAAAAGAAGCGTGCTGCATATCAGCAGACCGTCCGCAGAAACAGGTGTTTCTTCCATGGAAATCACAAAGAACAAAAGGATGACCGCCACAGCAAAAAAATTTCTTTCCTTACATCCGTCTGCTCCCAGACTGTCTGCCACAATCTGGAAGACATTCCATGCCAGAAAGAGGCCAAGCAGACAGTCAAAAGGCTCCCATTTCCTTTTCCGTATTCCTTTTCCACCCTCCGCCGCCGGTTTCTTTTTTTCTCTCAGGAAAAAGAAAAACAACAGGACGGTATACAGATAGATAAGCCATGTTCTGACGGATATCCCTGCAAGCTGCCAATCTTGTAAGAACAACAGGATGGTCAAAACCCACACGCCGGATTTACGGATAGCATACATTGTCTCTTTCCTCCCAATTACAAAAAACCACATAGTGCGGGGACGCAAACACCTCCGTATATTGCGCCGGCAGCTCTTCTGCCAGTTCATCCCCTCTTTGCAGCACCACGAAAGATTTTTGAGCCGTTTCCCGTAATTCCTCCTTGGACACTATATGCAGAGGAATATCCTGCATCATATACTGCACCAGACAGTAGGCATTGCTTTTTTCGCTGTAACCGTATAACACTTCTGCTTCCGATTGGATTTCTGCTTCCTTTTTAAGCTCCGAAAGCATTTCCGCATCCGCTTTCTGTCCTGCATGGGCCGGTTCCAGATAATACTTCCATGCAAACAGTGCGGGCAGAAGCTGCAACAGGGCGATACCCAGAAAAAATACCTGTTTTTTCCTGCCTTTGGCAAGCCGAACCAGCGCCAACATCACTGCCATGCCAAGCGCTCCTCCCAGACCGGCATACAAAAGAAACTTTGCATCATAATGATCCGCAAGCACCACGGCATACAAAATTCCCAATATGGAATGCCGGTTCAGGTATACTATGGTTCCGTTTCCGAGAAGGGAATAAACAAGAAAAAAACTGATGTTCGTCAATCCCATAAACCAGAGCAGCCGTTTTTTTACCTTTGGGGCGGATATGATTTCCACCATTCCAAAGGCCAGAATAAAGGGCAGTGTATTTTCATGATATCTGCCGTACAAAACCGCATCCAGACGGTCGCTCATCAAGCTGAAAATATTGGATATCAGTACCGCAGCCGTATGGGACAGCAGTATAAAACAATAAAGCCATGCTTCACTGGGCGCGCTTTCTTTCCTAATCAGGCACTTTATCAGCTTCTTTCCTTTTTTCAGGAGGAAGGCCATTCCCCAATAGTACAGTCCAAAGCTGGCGCAGCCCATGTAAAAAATTTTTCCTGCCAATCCTGTAAAAAACCGATAGATGCCTTTTAAGGTAAACAGATACCCCAGTTTTCTCCATTGTCCGCCGTAATCATTTACCTGCGTCAGCCTGCGGTATTCTTCGGAAGCCGCACTGCCCACCAGATTTCCTTTTACCGCCTCTGTGATAAGCAGTGCAAAAATAACGCCCAGAATAACCACAGAAATCACAATTGCCGCTTTCCTTTTTCCGGGTTTTTTCCCGCAAAGCAAAACTGCAATCATGCAGACTGCCGTTGTAAGTAAAATGCCGACAGTCCTCATATGTACCATATACATATAGCCCCCGGTAAAAAGCACGGGAATGCTATTCCAAATATCCGGCTGCATAAGCCACCGATACAGAAACCAGACGAGAAGGACATACAGAAAAACCAGCAATACTTCCGTCATGGTTGTCTGCGCATAGGAAATATAAGCGACATATGTCAGAGCAAGGCCACTTACCCACGCTGCCGTCTTCTTTTCTTTCTTTTTATCAAGCCCTGTAAGTATCCTGTAAAGCAGAAGGGTAGCAGCCCCAAGCAGCATAAAATGAAATCCTGCCATGCACCTGTACCGCACAATCGGATGCGGCACCAGTTTTACCAAAGGCAGCATAAGCAGTCCATACCCAAAAGAGTACCAGGAATGCTGCGTCATGGCCTCCCGCCAGTCCATTCCTGCCAGATTGGCCGCCTGCGCCCAGTAACCAAATTCATCCGGCAGAATGATTGGTCCATATAGCTTCGGGACAGTCATAAGCGCAAGAATGAGCCACATGCACATAAAACCCGTCAATATAAATATGGAGATTTTCTCCGTTTCTTTCTTCTTCATTTTTATTGTCTTTCAGACATGCTTATGTAGTATAACAATCCAACATTTCTAACACTAACCTCCATGCCGCCTCCCAGCGGCACAAATCTGTAGGGAGAACGCCCGCATTCCGGGCATTCTCCCGCGTGGAACTTAGAAGTTCTCCGCGAAACAGCCTCTGCTGTGAGCGGCTAGAACTTCTTTCCACGCTACTTGTACTTATCGAAGCTGCCCGCCGGCGCCTTGACGATTACAAATACGCCAAAGCCGGTGGTATCGAAAGCAACAATTGCAGAATCGGGCTCCTTGTCCGTCAGGATGCTGACTCTGCCGCCTTCCTGCACACGGATTACCGCATACTCGTAGCCGGCCTGTCTGAAGGATTCGGGAACGCCTACCACAACGGTAACCGGATTATCAATATCAATCACTTTTTTACCGTTCAGATACGCATTGATGTCAATGGCGGGTCCCCTGACCACATTCACATTGTCAGCAGCAAGTCCGGCAAGTCCGTCGTTGATACACTGTTCCGCCGCCGGGCCGTGTGATGAATTTAACACTGCCAGCCTTATCTGTGCGCCTTCCCCTGCGCCAAATGCAGCCGCTACATCCGCCTTCGACGTAGTTACTGCAACGCCATCCACAACCGTTTCGGTATAAACGCCTTCCACTGTGGAAACCAGCTTGTTGCCTCCTCCGGCAACAACCACATGGTTGCTTACCTGCGGGGCAGGCGCCGGCGCGGTTGTCTTGGTACCGCTGCTGACCGGATTGGACGGTGTCACCGGGTCTGTCGAACCTTGGTCTTGCGAACCTGTGGTGCTTTTTAAAAGCTGACTGCTGCCACCTGCGCTTACCGCGAGGGCAGGCGCTGCTGCCAGCATGACCGCCATGGCGAACACACCGATGTTCTTAAGTACCTTCTTACTAACCATCTCTTTTTACCTCCTTTTTAGATTATATATAGCAGGAAACGGCTTCCCATCCCCTGTATATACCGTCTTTTAAAAACCGCTATAAATTTCTTGCATACAAATCCCGTAAAAGGGTATGATAATGAAGAAAAGTTTCGTAAAATAAACACATTTACGAAATGGTTTTTATAAGCAGTAAAAAAGCGGTCCCGGATAACTCCTGACCACTTTTTTGACGGTTTAACGTTTCATGCCGCTTTCGTCAATCGGTTCATCAACAGCCGTTTCTGGCACATGGAAGAATGTACATATAAATTCATGGTAATCTGTACGGAAGCATGTCCCAGAATTTCACTTAAGCTTTTCATATCAAATGACTGTCTGATACATCTGCTTGCAAAATAATGCCGCAGCATGTGGAATTTAAAGTACTCTATTCCACATGCCTTTAAGATGGCGGCAAAACGGTACTGCACGGTTCTTGCCTCCGCCCATTCCTTTTTTGTGCCTTCCACCAGATAACAGTTTCCGGCTTTTTGACGGCGCTTTAATATAACCAGAATCTCCTCCGGAATAGGGATGCAACGTATGGAAGTCAAGGTTTTCGGCGTCTGCACCTTTATATGGGTGGCGGAGGTTTCTTCCCCAAAATCCTTGATGCGCTGGAGATTTTTGCTGATTTTGAGAATACCCTCCTCAAAGTCAATATCACTCCAGGTCAGGGCACAGAGCTCCCCGATGCGGATGCCGGTATAATAAGTCAAAAGGATTCCCAGACAGGTACTGTCTTTTGTATGGGAAAGCAGATACTCTTCCAGCTTTTTCATGGTTTTTTCAGAAGGCATCTCCATATTTTTTCCGGTCCTGGACAATTTGGGATTTTCCAGGTCGGGGAGCTGATACCGGTATTCTCTGGACACATAAGCAAACGCCTGTATCAAAACCGCGCTTATGCCGTGGGAATAAGCAGGAGAAATTTTTGAGCCGTCACTCTTGGTGATATTATTTACATATTCATGAAAACAGACATTGGTAAAATCCGACGCCCGCACTGTTTTTGTTTCCTTATAGATATGTCTTTCCGCAAGTTGTCTGTAACAGGCATACGTAGATTCCTTCCATATGCCTTTTTTATCCCGTAACCAGACGGACACAACTTCGGGAACCGTCATATCGCATTTTTTTTGCGCCGGTTCTTTTGCTGCCAAAAGCGCTGTCATTTTTTCCTTTACTTCCCGATAGCTTTTTCCATATAAGGAGCGGTACCGGCATCTGCCGTCGGAAAACTGCTTCTGGCAGATACGTCCTTCCCATCGTCCGTCCTTCCTTTTATAAATATTCAAACCTCTCTTTGCCATAAATACCTCCTTAAAACTGACCATTTTTTTGACGGTCAATATTTTTTCTGCACGGTTTTCTACATGGTTTTCCACACTTTGCATACGGAATTGACCGTATAACCGGTTTGGCCGAAAGCAAAATATACAGAAAATTATCATTTTATGCTTGCATACCCGGCACAAAAATGATATTATAACACAGAAATACAATGTTTCGTGAATGTGTTTATTTCATGAAAGATTAGAAAAGGCTTCTCCCACAGCGGATTTTCTTATAAAGTCCACTGTTGGAAAAGCCTTTTTAACGAACTGCCTAATGTGTCACAAAAGCTTACGCTTCCACAATCAAATATCTTCCGTCCCCAATCGTAAATACTTCCGATGCTTCCAATATCTCCTCAGCATCCGCCCCTTCCGTATCGATGCCTTCTTCCTCGAAATACTCCATGATTTCCTCTACCGAGTCCACCACAACCGCCATGCATTCCTCCAGAAAGTCCTCTGCTTCCTCCGGACTGGAGGCAACTTCCCTCGGGAATAACTGCAGCTGGTTCTTCAGAAAACAATTCAATACAGCTTCATCGTATTCCTGCATAAAATACCCTCCTTTCTAAATTATAATGCAATTACCTGCGGCAATTTACAGATACGCAAGCAGCTGCAGCGGATTTTCTATCACTGCATCCGCATGGTTTTCCAGTAATTCTTCTTTTTTCCGAAATCCCCACAATGCCCCTATAGTGAAAGCGCCCGCGCTTTTTCCTGTCTGCATATCCGTGCCGGTATCCCCCAGATACAGGATATCCTCCGGTGTAAGTCCAAATCTTTTTAATATCATTTGCAACCCTTCCGGACTGGGCTTCCTTGCAAACTCTGCCGTCTGTCCCTGCACGATATCAAAATCTTTTTCTCCGAAAACCGCTTTAATGACATCCTGTGTCCTGCAATCCGGCTTATTGGAAAGCACCGCCGTTTTTATACCCCTGGCCTTTAATTCTGCCAGCAGTTCCTTTATGCCTTCATAGGGAACCACCTGATACATACAGTATTTCTCAAATATTTTCTGGTACTCTGCATAAGCTTCCTCAAAAAAGGAATGTTCCTTATCTCCGCCTGCTTCCAGACACCTTTCAATCAAAACCGGTGCGCCATCCCCCACAAAATACTTGTACTGCTCCTCTGTATACGGCCCAAAACCAAACTTTTCCATTGCCTTGTCCGCGCTGACCTTGATGGACATCAGGGAATCCGTCAAGGTTCCGTCCAAGTCAAAAATAACTGCTTTTTTCATTTGCCAAAGCACTCCTTCATCTCCTGATAAAGCCTGCCGATAGGCAGCCCTACCACATTGTTGTAATCTCCCCGGACTTCTTTGATGAAAGCGGCACACCTGCCCTGAATGCCGTATGCGCCCGCCTTATCCATGGAATCCTTTGTAGCCACATAACCTTCGATTTCTTCCTTATCCATCGGATAAAAAACCACTTCCGTTTTCTCATAAAAAGTGTGGGACATTTTCCTTCCTTCTTTCAGGTAACAGAACGTGACTCCGGTATAAACCTCATGCACATTTCCCGATAATGCGGACAGCATTTCACATGCTTCCTTCTCATCCTTAGGTTTTCCCAGTATCTTTCCCCGAAAAGAAACAACGGTGTCTGCCCCTATCACAAGCAATCCTTCCCTGTCTTCCCACTCCTTCTGCCAGACGTCATCCGCCTTCTGTCTGGACAATTCACATACTACCGAAGAAGGTTCGCTGCCCTGCGACTTTTCCTCACAGGTGCTGCAGCATACCTGAAAAGTCAGTCCTATCTGTTCCAAAAGCTCTTTCCGTCTGGGAGAAGCGCTCGCCAATACGATTCTATTCATGATGTGTCTCCGGAATGAATACCCTTGCATCATTTGTTTCGTTTCCCTTTACTGCCAGCTTCCTTGCTTCTTTGCAGAAAACAGCCTGGGAATCAAAGGATTCCTTTCCCCTCCTGTCTACTTTTTCATAACTGCCGTCCGGTTTCAGCAAATGGGCCTTTACAGTATCCCTCAGCTGACTATGAAGAATATGAAGAATTTCTTCCTTCAGTTCATCCTTTTCCACAGGGAACAGAATTTCCACACGCCGTTCCAGATTTCTGGGCATCCAGTCTGCACTGGCGCAGTATATTTCCGGGCTGCCCCCGTTTGCAAAATAGAAAATCCTGCTGTGCTCCAGAAAGTTGCCTACGATGGAGCGCACGGTAATATGTTCGCTGACGCCGGGGATTCCCACCTTCAGACAGCAGATGCCCCTGATAATCAACTCTATCTTAACCCCGGCTGCACTTGCCTCATAAAGGGCTTCGATGATATCCGCATCACACAGGGAATTCATTTTAGCGATGATATGCGCTGCTTTTCCCGAAAGCGCCGCTTCCTTTTCCCTGTTAATCAAATATAAAAACTTATCCTTCAGCCAAAGGGGGGCAAGCGAAAGCTTATTCCAGTGAAGCGGCTCCGAATATCCTGACAGCATATTAAACACTGCCGTGGCATCCTCCCCGATTTCTTCGGAACAAGTAAGAAGCCCTATGTCCGTATACAGCTTTGCTGTGGCATCATTGTAATTGCCGGTGCCCAGATGCACATATCTCCGGATGCCGTCCTCTTCCCTTCTGACCACCAAAGTAATCTTGCTGTGCGTTTTTAATCCCACCAGCCCGTAAATTACATGGCAGCCTGCCTTTTCCAGCATCCTCGCCCAGACTATATTGTTTTCTTCGTCAAACCTTGCCTTTAATTCCACAAGTACGGAAACCTGCTTGCCATTCTCCGCTGCTAACGCCAGAGCCGCAATAATCGGCGAATTGCCGCTGACACGGTACAATGTCTGTTTGATTGCAAGCACATCCTTATCCCTCGCTGCCTGCCTGATAAAGTCCACCACGGGTGTAAACGTCTGGTACGGATGGTGCAGCAGGATATCCCCGTTTCTGATGGAGGCAAAAATATCCTCCCCCGCCGGAAGTTCCGGCACAGGCTGCGGCACATATTTTTCCGCCTTCAAATCATCAAAGCCTTCCAAGCCGTACATCTTCATTAAAAATGTCAAATCCAGCGGTCCGTCAATGGTATAAACGCTCTCCTGTCCGATATCCAGTTCCCGTTTCAGGATGCGCAAAAGCCTCTTGTCTATTCCTGCTTCCACCTCTAAGCGGATGGCTTCCCCCCATTGTCTTTTCTTCAACTGCTTTTCAATCTCTTTCAGTAAGTCCGCCGCTTCGTCCTCGTCAATCGTCAAATCCGCATTACGCATGATACGGAAAGGATGTATGCATACAACATCATAGTTCAAAAATAACTTATCTATGTTGCGCTCAATAATTTCTTCCAGAAGGATGACCTTCCTGCCCTCTTTTTCGGTCGGTATCTCCACAATCCGGGGCAGGACGCTGGGCACCTGCACAGTGGCAAATTCCAGTTCTTTTCCGCCTTCCTTTTTCTTCATCAGGGCCCCAAGATTCAGGGAACGGTTCCTGATAAGCGGGAACGGCCTTGAAGAATCCACCGCCATGGGAGTCAGAACCGGATATACATTATCGGCAAAATATTTGTCCAGATAAGCGCCTTCCTTTTCCGTGAGCTGCTCATGCTTCTTTATGACATGAAGGCCGTGTGCCTCCAATTGTGGCAGCAGGGAACGGTTATAAGTCGAATACTGCAAATCCACCAACCCGTGAATCTGTAAATCCAGTCCGGCAAGCTGCTCTTCCGGTGTCAGCCCCGCAATGCCCTTTTTTACATAACCGGCATTCACCATATCTTTTAAGGAAGCCACCCTTACCATAAAAAACTCATCCAGGTTGGAAGCTGTAATGCTCAGAAACTTTAACCGCTCAAACAAGGGTATATGCTTGTCTCTTGCCTCGGACAATACCCTGTAATTAAACAATACCCAGCTCATTTCCCGATTGGAATAATATTCGGGGTTCCTAAACTCCTTTTTTTTCTCTCCCATGTTCTTCCTTTCCGGCATCTTGCCTGAATTTTCTGCATTTATTTTTCTATGACGAAATTCGTTTCTGGACAATGACGGGACGCACATTGAACA
Organism: uncultured Lachnospiraceae bacterium; assembly: GCA_910577105.1. Taxonomy (GTDB): domain Bacteria; phylum Bacillota; class Clostridia; order Lachnospirales; family Lachnospiraceae; genus Acetatifactor. The sequence continues at coordinate 30,596 of CAJTMB010000002.1, forward strand.
CTTCCTCAAAAAACTGCGCCCTGTCCTCAAACAGGCCTTTTTCCAGTGTAATATCCGTTTTATTGTTCACCGTAAGAATTAATTCCCTGTCCTTTACGGCTGCTTTCACATCCTTGAATTTCTGCTTATGGCTTCTGTCAAGCCCATTGGCAATCCGCAGGATGGCAGTCAGTTTTGCCACCGTCAGATAGGCCCTTTTGTCCAGTGAGGATGTACGGTCCCATCCTTCATAATAGTCAAATTCCTCGTGATTGAATTTCACTACATTTGCAATCATTTCGCGCTCCATGTGTGAAATTCCGATAATCTCCGTCGCCATGATAATCTGATAAGAACATTCGCCAAGGTTCACAAGGCTGATATATTTGCCGCAGTCGTGCAAAATAGCGGCAAGCCTGAGATAAAGCTTTTCCCTCTTCCCGAGCCCGTGCAGTTTTTTCGTGCTGTCAAAAATAGTCATGGTCAGGCTTTCCAGCGTTTCCGCCCGTTTCCTGCTGCCCATGTAGCGTTTGCTGATATTCAATGCACAGTCTAAGATGTCTTTTTCAAAATCATGCTCGCTGATTTCCATATTCTGCTGCTGTGCATATTCGTAAGCTATGCCGTCACACAAGGTAACGCCGGGCGCCCAGATAAGTCCTGCCCCTGTCATGGCAAGAATCCTGTCAAGCAGCACCGCCGAAATAAACATCAGGCTGGCATTCTCCTCGGAAATGCCGAAATGCACCGCAATTTCCCCCGTGCTTTTGGTTCTCAGGTAATCCATGAATCTGCTGTACTGTCCCGCATTGGCATAACCGGACTGTTCCTTGTTTTCTCTTTTTTCCTTGACCCATACGGAAAGATAGTCATCCACCAGTATAACGTTCTGGATTTCTTTATCTTTCAGGTATAATTTATGCAGTACGGAAAGCTGTGCGTCGTCAATTTCACTCAGCAGTTCTTCAATCTGGGAGTGCTTTGCATTGATTCTTCCCAGTCTCTCATGCAGGCGCAGGACGCCAAGCCGCAGGTTCTGGGTGGTAATCAGCGTGCCTTTTTCAAACAGGGAAACCTGGATGCTGCCGCCTCCTATGTCCACAATCACCGTGCCCTTTTCCAGTATCCTGTCAAACTCCTTCCCTTTGGAGGCAATGGACTTGTAGTCTAAAAAGCGCTGTTCCGAATTGCTCAGCACATTGATGACAATGCCTGTTCTCTGCGCAATCTGGTCCAGTACAATGCTGGTATTTTCCATTTCCCTGATAGCGCTTGTACCGTACGCCTTATAAGCGTCTACTTTATAAGATTTCATGATATCAGCGTATTCCCTCAGTATCCGGCACAGCTCATCCACTTTTTCATAGCTGAGTTTTCCTGTCGTGTAGGTTTCCGTTCCCAGCTCGATTTTGTGCCTGACATGGTCTATTTCACGCATCTTGTTTTTGCCTGAAAATTCCAGTATTTTCATGGACAGTTCGTACGAACCCACGTCTATTGCTGCAAATGTTTTCAAAACCACACCTCCTGCATTAACGGCTAAGCAGATAGTCGATAAACTGCTGCGCACACCTTCCCGAAAGCCCACCGTGATATAATTCCCATTTGTTGGCCTCCGCAAGAAGTTCGCTTTCCTCCATCGCAACGCCATGGCGCTCTGCCAGCGTCTTCACTATCTCCTCAAACTGCTTCTTATCCGGCGCGCCAAAATAAATGGTAACACCAAACCTGGACACCAGTGACAGTTTTTCCGCCACAGTATCTCCCTTGTGTAAATCATCCTCCCGCTCTTCCTTGTCACTGAACTTTTCGCGGACCAGGTGCCTTCTGTTGGAAGTCGCATAAATCAATACGTTGTCAGGCTTCTTTTCCAGTCCGCCCTCTATGACAGCCTTTAAATATTTATATTCAATCTCAAACTCTTCAAAACTCAAATCATCCATATAAATAATAAATTTGTAATTCCGGTTTTTAATCTGTGCGATGACATCGTTCAAGTCAATAAACTGATGCTTATATATTTCGATGATACGCAGGCCCCTGTCATAATATTCATTGGCAATGCCCTTGATGCTGGAGGATTTGCCGGTTCCCGCATCCCCGAACAGCAGGCAGTTGTTTGCCTTTTTCCCGCTTACAAAAGCTTCCGTATTATCCACCAGCTTCTTCTTGGCTATTTCATATCCCACAAGGTCCGACAGTTTCACATGCGCTATATTTAATATTGGCTCGATACATGCCCCGTCTTCTTTGTGTACCACACGGAAAGACTTGTGAAGACCGAATTTTCCAACACCGTAATCCTTGTAAAACTCAGTCAGCGTTGCCTTCATCTCTTCGGGCGTATGGTCTTTCTGGAAACGAGCCGCCAATTCACAGATACGGGCGCAGATGCGGGCATTGTATACCTTGCTCTCCTCGCTGCTGGTCCGGTAATCCAAAAGCAAGGCATATTCCGGTACTGCAAGTGTTTCCATGACCAATCCGAAATCATAATCATAAAACTCCTTGAATATGACAATATCATGCAGGGCGGCCCTGTTGATGGTGCCCTCCACTTCTCCCCTGATTTCACATGCCTTACTGTAACTGTTTTCGTTGTTCACCAAAAGATTGGCAAGGTAACAGTGCCAGAGATTGCCATAAAATCCATAAGTACCCGCCATGTCAATCAGCCTGTGGATACAGTCGTAAAACAGGACCCGCATCTCGCTCCTGCTGCTTTCCGCATCGTTAAAATGCTCCATAAGGAATGCCATGTCATACAGCAGTTTTCCATCATCAAAGTTTTTGTATACAATTAGTTCCCTTTCCCTCATCGTTTCCTTCCTTCATTTTCAATAATTGCCTAAGATTTTCATGCCGCGTGCCTCATCACGCAGTCCCCTGAGTGCGTTCTTAACTGCGCTGTCCGAAAGATTTCCTTCAAAATCCACAAAAAAACGGTACTCCCAGTTTCTGTCCTCTATGGGACGGCTTTCTATTTTCGTCATGTTTAAATTGTTGTATATAAAATGAGAAAGCATATGATAAAGGGAACCGCTCTTGTGCGGCACCTCAAAACAGATGCTGACTTTGGAAGCATCCCTTTTAAATATTTTCTGGTTGGTAACTATGATAAAACGTGTGGAATTGGTGTCAGACTGGTTAATCCCTTTCTCCAGAACCTCCAGACCGTATATGCCTGCCGCATGTTCCCCGGCAATGGCCGCCTGACAAACGTCCTTTTCCTCCGCCACCTTCTTTGCCGCAAAGGCATTGTTCTTCATGCTGATTTGCTGCCAGTCATAATTTTGCAAGTAGCGGGCACACTGCATCAGGGACTGGGGGTGGGAATACACTCTTTCGATGTCTTCCTTCCCGGTTCCCGGCGCCGCCAGAAGGCAGTGCTCAATCCGGATAATCTGTTCCCCGACAATATAATTTTCAAATTCCACCAGAAGGTCATAAATTTCACTGACAATGCCTGCCGTGGAATTTTCTATGGGTAGCACCGCATAATCGGCGCTACCCTCCTCTATGGCACTCATGGCATCCCTGAAGGTTTCCACATGGAAGTTTTTGATTTCCTTTCCGAAAAACCGATGCATGGCTTCCTGGGAATAGGAGCCTTCACTTCCCTGATATACAACCCGTGCTTTTTTTGTATCCAACCCGTCCACACCGATAAACGGCAGCCTTCCCATCACGCCGCTTTCGGCAAGCATACCGTACTGCATCTTACGGCTCACGGACATAATCTGCTCAAATAACTCCTCCACGCCCCGGCTGTTAAAGCTGCCGTGTGCCAGGGACTTTACCTTCTCCAGCTTTTCTGCCTCCCGCTGCCTGTCAAACACCTTTTTGCCTGTTTCTATTTTGTACTGTGCAACGTTTTTGCAGACTTCCATCCTCTGCTCATACAAGTCTACGATTTGTGCGTCTATTTCGTCAATTTTTTCCCGCAGCCTGCCCAAATCCATGATTGACACCCATGCCTTTCCCTCTTCTTATTTTACCCATTATCTTATACCAAAAGGCTCTTGATAGCAAGTAAAATAGCGACTATAATAATATTACAGTTCAGCCAGCCGATTATATCGGCCAAAGGAACGCCGTCTTATGAACAAAGGCAGCTGCAAAGCAGCGGAAAACACCATAGGTGCTGCTTTACGAATGGCGTGGGTTGAACTCCATAAAACATACAGAAAGGGTTCCATAATGAAAAAAAGAGCAAAAACAATTGTCATCATACTGTCCGCAATTATAGTATTTGCCCTCTTTGTCGTCATATCAATACTGTCGAAAAGAATATTCCCCATGCCGGAGGGCACGGTGGGCAATACCGCCGGCAATGTCAATAATGGCGGCTTTTTTTGCGAACATGACGGTGTTGTTTATTTTTCCAATCCTTATGACAGCGGGGCGCTTTATTCCATGTCGCCCGATGAAACCGATTTAAAGAAACTGATTTCGGCCAAGGTATCCAATATCAATGCCGGCGGAAAATATCTTTTTTACTACCAGACAGAAACCTCCGGCTCCGGAGGCCTGGGATATGTCCTAAGTTCACGCGGTCTTTACCGTTCTTCGTTAAAGGGTAAAAACATCGCCTGCCTTTCCAGGGACTTTCTTTTTAACCTGCAGCTTTCAGGCGATTATCTGTATTACCTGTCCAGCGAAAACAACAGCCCTGCCTTTTTCAAACATGCAATTGATGACAGTGAAAAACAGGTACTGGCGAAAACCGGCTGGAACTTTGCCTGTGCACTGCCTGACGGCACAATCTATTACAACGGCACTGAAACCAATCATTATCTCTACCGCTACAATACCCAGACCGGTTCCTCCTCCATTGTCTGGGAAGGCAACCTGTGCTACCCTGTATATGACAACGGATACATATACTATCTGGATGCCTCTTCGGACTACGCCCTGTGCCGTTATTCTTTAAATGATGAAGTGGTGGAGATTCTGACCCATGACCGGGTTGACTGTTTTAACCTTGCGGGCGGTTACCTTTATTACCAGAAAAATTCCGTGACGGAACCTGCTTTAAAGAGAATGACCCTGGACGGTAAGAATGTGGAGATTGTTGCGGAAGGTAATTACACCCATATCAATGTAACCTCCCGGTATGTGTACTTTTCCGCTTTTGAAAATGAAGTACCTCTATACCGCACCCCGGTAAGCGGGCCCATTCAGGTCAGCGCTTTTCAGGCAGCGGCAGATGCAGCAGCGCGGCAGGCGGCAAAATAAAGGGTAAACTATATCACCTGCTTTCTGCTCCACCTGCCTGTCCTGTACCAGATAAAGGACAGAAGGAAATTGACGCTCCAGCCTAACGGCACCGCCCACCACACGGCCTGTACGCCAAACACCGGGGCCATCAGGTTGGCAAAAGAAACCCTTATGGCAAGGTTGACCAGATTTGCCGCCATGTAGACGCCTACGTCCCCCGCTCCCCTGAGCACACCGTCCGTCGATGCCTTACAGCCTATCAGGGCAAAGAACCAGCCTATAAACACCAGATAGCTGTTCCCCGTTTCATATGCCCAAATGCCGCCTTCCCCTTTTAAAAATGCCTGCATGATAGGCCCATGGAACAACTCCAGCACGACACATATGATTACCGCAAAAACCGCTACCATGAGTAATCCTGCATGGTAGCCTTTTTTTACCCTTTCCGTCTGCTTTGCGCCCAGATTCTGCGCCGTAAAGGTGGAAACCGCATTGCCCGTCGCTATCATAGGCACAATGCAGATGGATTCAATCCTCATACCGGCGGAATACCCGGCCAGAACAGAAGAACCAAATCCGTTTACCACCGACTGCACCAGAAGCATCCCGATGCTGACAATGGACTGCTGAATAATGGAAGGGATTGCGATTTTTGTTCCACGCAAAAGCATTTCCCCATCAAACAGCTTTGCCCCCTGATTTTTCCCTGTTCCATATTTTTTCAACATGCCAATCAAAATGCCAAAGGATATCAAGGCGGAAATCCCCTGTGCTATCACCGTTGCAACCGCCACGCCGGCTACACCCAGCGAAAGCGCCTTTACCATATACAAATCCAGCGCCACATTAAACAAGGATGAAAATATCAAAAGGTAAAGAGGAATCCTTGATTTTCCCAGAGCATTGAACATGGCTGACAAAATATTATACATAAACAGAAACGGCAGTCCGCCAAAATAAATTTTCAGGTAAAGCACGGCATCATCCAGAATATTGTCCGGCGTCTTTAGCGCCATAAGGATTTGCCTGTTGCATAGAAAGCCGCCTGCGGCCAGAAGCACGCTCAATACCAGAAAAGTAATAAGCGCCGTATAAATGCTGGTCTTCATCCTGCCGTATTCATCAGCCCCCAGATACTGGCTCGTAATCACGGATGCGCCGATACCGCCCCCGATGGCAATCATGATAAACACCGTCGTCAGTGAATAGGACGCTCCCACCGCCGCCAGTGCATCTTCTCCCACATACCGCCCCACAATCATGGAATCCGCCATATTATAAAACTGCTGGAACAGATTGCCCAGTATCATAGGCAAAGCAAAGAAAAATAATGTCTTGCCGGGATGCCCCGTCAGCATATCCGGCTTTCCCGTAGTTCCCTTTCGGGTTCTCATTTCCGCGTTTCCCGTCATAATCCGCTATACTACCCTTCTGTCATATCACAAAATTATTTCTGCCTACACTTTGTGCAAATTCTTCAAAAGAATCATACCTTTTTATTATACCACTGCCGAGGGTAATAAAATTCACAAAAACACCGTTTTTCCCAAGTCATACAGTTCATCCGGACATATATCCTGTCCATCAGGCCAAACAACCGTATCATCCGTGAAAACACGTTTGAAATATTCACAAGCCCTCAGTTTACCATACATTTTCACTTGATAGAATACCATAAAAATCTTAACAAATAAATAGAACAGGGCAAACTATTTATGTGATTCCCTATTGACAATCTGATAAATTTATGGTTTTATATACATATGAACAGTTATTCATGTGTTCATCGGTATTATACCTTTGACACTTGACATATAATCTTTAGGAAAGGAAGGTTTTCCGATATGAGCCATAATCATCATGAAACAGACGAAATAAAAGAACACGAAAAACATGAGCATCATCACCACGAACACGAGGAACATGGAGAACACGAACACCATCACCAGGAACACGGAGAACACGAACACCATCACCACGAGCATGGGGAAAGCTGCTGTTGCGGACACGGGCATGAGGAGGCAATCTGCGAATCCCCTGACAAAACCGCTCCCATACCTGCCACCAAAGCCCCCGTATGCATCTACCTTGTAAACAATCTGGACTGCGCCAACTGTGCTGCCAAAATAGAGCGAAAAATACAGGCGCTTCCGGGGGTGGAGTATGCTTCCCTTACCTTTGCCACAAAGCAGCTTCGGGTTGCCGCCAAAAATCAGGAAGCCCTTCTGCCCCTGATGCAGAAGGCTTGCAGTTCGGTCGAGCCCGATGTCACCATTACGAAAAAAGAGGAAAAGGAAAAAGACAGCGGAAAAGAGGATGCAGCAGAAATCAAAAAGGACGGCATCTGCATCCTTACCGGCGCAGCCCTGTTTTTGGCGGCCATACTGGCGGATTCCTATTTTCCCATTGCCTCCATTACCCTTTTCATAGCCGCATATCTGGTTCTGGGACTGGAAATAGTTGTAACGGCGTTGAAAAATCTTTTTAAAGGAAATGTCTTTGACGAAAACTTTTTGATGAGCATTGCCACCATCGGCGCTTTTGCCATTCATGAGTACCCGGAAGCCGTAGGAGTCATGCTTTTTTACAGGATTGGCGAATGGTTTGAACACAAAGCGGTTGCCAAAAGCCGCAGCCAGATTATGGAAGCCTTGGACTTACGGCCCGAAACGGTCAACCTGATTAATCAGGAGAATGTCAAAACCATTCCTGCTGCCGATGCAAGACCCGGGGACATAGTTCTGGTACGTCCCGGGGACAGGATTCCTCTCGATGGCATTATCGTGGAAGGAAGCAGCCGTCTGGATACCTCGCCCGTGACCGGCGAGCCTGTGCCTAAAAGCGTTGCCCCGGGAAGCAGCGTTTTGTCCGGCTGTGTCAACACTTCGGGCGCTTTAAAGCTGAAGGTGGAAAAGGCTTTATCCGAGTCCATGGTAACCCGCATTCTGGAAGCAGTGGAAAATGCCGCTGCCGGAAAGCCGAAAATGGACCGCTTTATCACCCGTTTTTCCAGAATTTACACACCTGTCGTAGTGGCTCTTTCCCTGTGTACGGCAGTCATTCCTTCCCTTATTACCGGTGACTGGACAAAGTGGATTTATACAGCGCTTACCTTCTTAGTCATCAGTTGTCCCTGCGCTCTTGTATTAAGCGTTCCCCTCGCCTTTTTCTCGGGAATCGGAGCAGGCTCCCGACAGGGGATTTTATTTAAGGGCGGGCTTTCCCTGGAAGCATTAAAAGATATAAAAGCCATTGTTATGGACAAAACCGGAACTATCACAAAAGGTAATTTTGTCGTACAAAAAATTGTACCCACAGGACAGATAACAGAGCAAAAGCTGCTCTCCCTTGCGGCTTCCTGCGAAGCGGTTTCCACGCACCCCATTGCCCTGAGCATATTGGAAGCTGCCTCCCAAAAAGAAATTTCTGTTGAAAAGAACGCTAATATTACTGAAATATCGGGGCGCGGCATACAGATGCAGACTGCGGACGGCATTGTACTCTGCGGCAGCCAAAAACTGTTGGAGGAACAGGGTGTGGACACCTCTTCCTACGTTCCTTCCCTCTACGGAACGGAAGTCCTGCTTGCAAAAGACGGCTGCTTTGTCGGCTATCTTGTCATCGCGGATACCATAAAGGAGGATGCCGCATCCGCAGTGCAGGCATTAAAAAAAGCAGGGCTTGTCACAGCCATGCTGACGGGCGATGCGCCTGAAAGCGCTGACGGTATTGCCGGGGAAACCGGAATTGATGAAGTCCACGCAAGACTTCTTCCCGAAAATAAAGTAGAAAAACTGGCGGAAATCAGAAAGGCACACGGCGCCGTTATGTTTGTGGGCGACGGCATCAACGACGCACCCGTCCTTGCCGGGGCCGATGTGGGCGCTGCCATGGGAAGCGGGGCAGATGCCGCCATCGAGGCTGCCGATGTGGTATTTTTACACTCCGGCATGAATGCTATCCCGGCATCCATAAAGATTGCCAAAACCACCGGCCGCATTTCCAGGCAGAATGTAGTCTTTGCCCTTGCCGTCAAAGCGCTTGTGATGGTGCTGGGACTTTTTGGCATCGCATCCATGTGGCTTGCCGTGTTTGCCGATACGGGCGTTGCCATGCTGTGTATCTTAAATTCCGTACGAATATTATACAAAAAAACAACCTAACTTAAATATCACCTGCTTCCGGCGTCTTTTTCTCCACAATGGCCTTACCGCGCCATTTTCCGCTCCGCCACCTGCCCATGACAATCAGCCCGCGGATACATTCATCGGAAGCAGTACCGATAAATACGCCTGCCACTCCCAGTCCGGCCAGAATGCCCATACCGTAGCCTGCCGTGACGCCTATGCCCCACATGGTACATAAGCCCACCAGCAGGGGAAATATATAATCCCCCGACGCCTTCAGGCTGCATACAAAGGTCATATTCATGCAGCGGCCGACCTCCAGCACGATATCCACCAGCATGACCCAGAAGGCTAACTGGATTATCCTTTCATTGCTTGTAAAGAGCCTGAGGGTAAAAGGACATAATATCCAGTTTACGGTTGAAAGCCCGATGGTAATCGGCAGGGACAGCTTTATGGAGGACCACACCCGTCTGTAGGCGCCTTCCTCATTTCCCGCACCGACAAGATGTCCGGTGATAATCTGTGTGGACATTGCCACGGAATTGGAAAAAACATTTGCAAAGGAAATCAGAGACTGACAATAAACCCTTGCATTAACCGCATCATTTCCCATACTGTTTACAAAAGAAAGTAATACAAGCTGGTACAAGTTGTAGGACATGCTCTCCCCGGCGGACGGCAGCCCGATTTTCACCATCTGCAATAACAGTTTTCCCGGGAACGGGCGCAAAAGCTTAAGGGAAAACCGCCCGATGCCATATTTGTAGAACACAATGATTGCAACAGCAAGCGCAATAACCCTTGCCGCCACAGTGGAAAGCGCAACGCCCCTTACTCCCAGATTGAGGAATTTCAACGGCCCGTACAGGAAAAGGTAATTGCCTATTATATTTACCACATTGACTATCAGGGATATGTACATTCCGGCTTTCGTATGCCCGTTGCAGCGCAGAATCTGGTTCATGACGCTGTAACATGCCTGCAAAAACAAAAAGCCGCCTACAAGGTCTATGTATGCAAGCGCATCCGGCATCATCTCCCCGGACACTTTTAAAAGTTCCATGCAGGGCTTTTTTACAAGCACCAAAAGCGTGCTGAGGGCAAGCCCGAATATAAGGTTCACCATCAGCACCAGCGTATAAATCATATTCATTTTTTCATAACGTTTTGCCCCCAGATACTGAGCCACCACGACGGATGTTGCCGTGGCAATGATTCCAAACATCAGAATCAAAAGATTCATTACCTGATTGGCATTCCCGACTGCTCCCACCGCGTTTTCAGAATAATGGCTCAACATTAAGGTATCCACATTATTTAACAGGATACTTAAAAACATTTCCAAAAACATCGGTCCTGCCAGAAACAGTAATGGGGTTTTTTCTGTAATTTCTTTGCTTTGCTTCATTTTCATTCTTCTATATGGTCCATTCCCTGACTTAAAATGGTCACGATATGGCTGTCTGCAAGGGAATAAAAAATGGTTTTTCCATCCCTTCTGTTTTTTACCAAATCCATCTGCTTTAAAACCCTGAGCTGATGGGAAATCGCCGACTGTGACATGGAAAGCAGCGTGGCAATATCCTGCACACACATTTCCGAACATTTTAATACACACAATATTTTCAGTCTTGTGGGGTCCCCAAATACCTTAAAGAAATCTGCCAAATCCTGTATTTCTTCCTCAGGAGGCATGGAATCGGACACTTCTTTCTGCATTTGGAAATCCACATGGATAAAACCGTTCTCCTGCTGCTCCATCTCCACCAATCCTTTATTAATCCCTTAAAACGCTTACAAACTTAACCGGTGTCCGGTATCTGTAATTGGAAATCTTAATGCCTGTTGTCGGACTGCTGGCATGAATCACCTTTCCGCCTCCAATATAAAGCGCCACATGGTTAATGGTTCCCGAACTGTTGGCATAGAAAACCAAATCTCCCGGCTGCAATTCCGATGCGGTAATCTTTGTGCCTTCCCCTGCCTGTGCCCTTGAGGAGTGGGAAAGGGAAATGCCAAAGTGTTTATACACCGCCAGTACAAATCCGGAACAGTCCGCACCTTTCGTTAAACTGGTGCCTCCCCATACATACGGATTGCCCAAAAACTGTTTTGCATATTCCGCAATATCTACGCGCAAATCGGATACGCCCTGTCCGTAAAGCAGTTCGCTCATGGTAATGGCTGTGTCCAGCTTGTCCTCCACTGTCACATATTCTGCCGAAACATAGGCTTCATCCCCGTCGATGGATACCTTCACCCATTCTCCGAGTACTTCCAGCACTTCCAGTTCTTCACCGAGAGGCACTTTCGTCAGCACTGCTCCGTCCATACTTGCTTCATCACGCACTTTTAGGGCATCCGCATTGACAACCGCCACCGTCCTGATAAGTTCCAGTGCACGCATTTTCGCATCTGCACCTGTATAGAGGAAATCCATGCTCACATATCCTTCCACTTCACCGGAAGTAATCTTTGCCCATCCATCCTCCGTTGTTTCCAATATCTCACAGGCAGAGCCTTTCGGCATTTTGCCCACCAGTTTTCCATCCGTTCCGGGTGTCTCCCTGACATTGAGGTTGCCGCTTTCCACATTGGCAACACCCAGATTGGTATAGCCCGCAAACGCGCTGATGGATGCTTCCGCTGCCGCCAGACATTCCTGCTCATCCATCGTCATGTTCATCAGAACGCCAACCCCCGCATTGGGCGCAACATCCTTCATAGCAAATTCCGCAGCATGTGCTTCCATGGATGCATTCATTCCCATAGAGCCCGCAAGCAGCATTCCCGCCATACACATACCCATAACACGCACTACTCTTCTATTTTTATTCATGTATATTCCTTTCCTTCATCCACTGTATGTAAACGGATAGACCAAATCATATTTATTACAAAATTGTTACAAATTTATTATAGTCATATCCATATCATTTGTCAAATATATTTTTGAAGTTTTTGCATTTGGCATGGCGGCAGCCCCGGCGGGCATTTGATTCCATAAAGGACCGTGTCCTGTTGGAACAAATGCCCGCCGGGGCTGCCGCCATGCCAAATGCGAAAACCGAGGCTGCTACCGTCTATACGATGCACCTGCCGTAATGTCGGACTGTACTTGTGACTTTAATGCGGCTAAATCCGCAAACTTCTGCTCCGGGCGTTTAAATTCGTATAGACTGACTGTGATTTCTTTGCCGTAGGCGTCTCCGGCATAATCATACAGGTAGGTCTCCACGCCCAGCGCTTTTTCATTTTCCCGTATGGTGGGTTTATATCCCACATTGCTGATTCCTTTGTAAAATTTTCCTTCCATCTGCACGCCGGAGTAATAAACCCCACAGGGAGGAAGGAGTTTCTCTTCGTCCGGAATCAGGTTCACGGTGGGCATTCCCAGCGTCCTGCCGATACGGTTGCCGTGCAGGACCGCGCCTTCCACAATGTAAGGCATTCCCAGCAGTTCTTCCGCCCACACCATATTTCCCTGTTCCACGGCTTCCCTTACAAGGGTAGAACTGACTTCCATGCCGTTTCTTTTCACCTTATCAATGATGCGGACTTCCATGCCGCATTCCGCCGCCATGCTTTTTAGCAGTGCGGCATCTCCTGCCCCGCCTGCGCCAAAGGATAAATCCGCTCCCGCCGCCACAAATTCCGCATTCATTCTGTTACAGAGGATTTCCGTGACAAATTCCGCCGGGGGCGTTGCCGCTGTTTCTGTATTCAGGGGATATTCAATCAGGATATCTACTCCCATGAAAGAAAAAATATTTCTTTTCTCTTCTTTTGTTGTCAGTACTTTTTCTTTTGTTTTTCTGAAAAAAGAAGTCGGTGGTGGGTCAAAGGTAAACACACAGGCTTTTTTCCCTTTCTCTTTTTCATCCAGAATCTCCTGCAGGAGTCTTCTGTGGCCTATATGGATGCCGTCAAACTTTCCGATTGCGGCTGCTGTTTCTTCTTTAATATAAAAATCAGTTGTGCCGGTAATAATTTCCATTTATCTACTCCTGCCTGTCGCAAGCCATGCCTGCGATACAAGTATCTTATGATTCCAAAAACATTTTTACCGGCTTAAACCTGCCCTCTGCTTTTTCAAACCGGTATATGCCAAAAAAACGGCCCTCTTGGTTATAAACTTTTACCTCTTCGCCATTGCCGAATAAGCGCCTCTCCAAAATATGGTTTAGCGGAAAACTGTTTCCGTTTTGTACCGGTTTTATGAATGGCTCCGGCACATGCACGGCTGACAGTTCTTCAAACATTTTATCCACCGGAATCAGAACGTCTGCTATCTTTCCCTCATCCCGAAGCCTTTCCAAATCCGAAAGGGTGATGGCTGAATCCAACAGGAAATGCCCGGATTTCGTTCTTTCCAAAGAAACCATGGTTCCTCCACATCCCAGCATTTTCCCAATATCATGGCAAAGAGTCCTGATATAGGTTCCCTTGGAGCAAAGGACGCGAAGCGAAATGTCAGGTAAATGCATGTCCAGAATTTCTATCTCATGAATCGTCACATTCCGGGGCTCACGTTCCACCTCCCGCCCCTGCCTTGCAAGTTCGTAAAGCCTCTTGCCGTTTACTTTCAGTGCGGAATACATGGGTGGAATCTGCGCGTATTCTCCCAGAAAAGAAAAAACTGCCTCCTCAATTTCCACTTTCCCTGCCTTCAGTTCCTGCCGGGCAAGGATGGTTCCCGACATATCCTGGGTATCCGTTTCCACCCCCAGACGCATGACAGCCCTGTATTCCTTATCCCTGTCCGTCAGCATATCGCAAAGTCTGGTTGCACTGCCGAGACATACAGGAAGTACCCCGACCGCGTCCGGGTCCAGGGTACCTGTATGTCCAATCTTTTTCTGCTTCAATATACCTCTCATCTTAGCCACCACATCATGGGAGGTAAATCCTTTTTCTTTGTATATATTTATGATTCCATTGTACATTTTTCGTTTTCCTTAAATTCTGCCTCAATATGTAGGGAAAGATTGTTAATCACGTCGTGGACGGTTCCTTTCATGGTACAGCCCGCTGCCCGGACATGGCCCCCTCCTCCGAAGAAGGAGGCAACCCTGGCAACATTTGCACACTCATTGGAACGCATACTTACCTTATATTCCAACAAATTTATTTCATACAGAAATATCGCACAGTCCACACCCTTGATATTCCTTAACTGGTTGACAATACCGTCCAAATCGGAAGACGTCACATGATAAAAATCCATCATCTTCCTGCTGACGCAGCTTACAATGCACCTTCCCTCCATAAAACGGATGCTTTCCATCAGCGCCCTTCCCATTATCTGATTTTGCAGATACGTTTTCTGATAAAAGCTTTCTTCAATGATTTTGGAAAAAGGAAATCCGAAGCCAATCAGTCTGGCAGCTATCTGTAATGCCCTAGGCGTCGTGTTGGAATACTGGAACACGCCTGTGTCATGAATCATTGCCGTATACAGGGCAACGGCAATATCCACATCCAGATTTTCTTCCTCGAAAAGGCCGTACAAAATCTCTGCCGTGGAACCTGCCTGCGGCTCCACCACATTGATGTCTCCACATCCGTTTTGATTGCTGATATGGTGGTCTATATTGATTTTTTTTGCGGCTGACTCAAAAAAGGATTCCGCCTTGCCCAGCCTCTCACTCCCTGTATCCAGCGCAAAAAACACATCAAACGTTTTATCACAGGCATACTCTGAATCGATATCCTTCAGATATTGCAGATGCCCCATGGAATCCGGGGGTGTTTCCAAAAATAATTTTACTTCTGCTTCCGGAAGCATTTTCTTCAGGTAAAGGTACAGGGCCATACAGGAACCCACTGCATCCCCGTCCGGCCTGATGTGCGCACTGATTCCGATTCTCTTTGCTTCCCTGCATTCATTTAACAGATTCATGTCTTCCTCCATATTCAGGGAATCACAATGATTCTTCCGAAACTCCATCTTCTTCCCTGTCCGGCATTTCCTGCAGCACTTCATCAATTTTTTTGGACATATTTACCCCGTATTCAATGGACTGGTCCATAATAAAAGTGATTTCCGGCGTATTCCTGAGATTAATGGTTTTTGCCAACCGGTTTTTGATATAACCTTCCGCGCTCTTTAAGCCCTTATGGGTGTCTTCCCTTGCCTTTTCATCGCCCAACACACTAATCCATGCTTTGCATGTCTTCAAATCCGGCGCCACTTCCACCGCCACCACACTGGTAAGCGGACTGATGCGCGGGTCCTTGATTTCACCACGGATAACCTCCGCAAGCACACGCTGCACCTCCCCGTTGATACGGGTACTCTTTATACTATTTTTTTTCATTCTTCCTCACATTCTAACACATTGACATTTTCCCGGAAGAATCGCTACTGTGATTCTTCCCGATGAAACTTAGCAACTCTTAGGCGGCGTATTTTGCCGCCTTAGAGTTACTTTTCATCAAGGTAAAACTTAGAAAATCTTGGCGACGTTTTTTGTCGCCTTAGTTTTTCTTTTTACCTTGGTACCTCCACCATCACATAAGCTTCCACGATATCCAGTTCCTGCATCTGGTCAAAGCCGGCAAATACAAGGCCGCATTCAAAGCCGGCTTTTACTTCTTTTACATCGTCTTTAAATCTCTTTAAGGACGCCAGTTCTCCTTCAAATATCTGCTCGCCCGCACGGCTGATGCGCACTTTGCAGCCCCTCTGGAAAATACCGTCCAGCACATAAGAACCGGCAATATTTCCGACAGCGGAAGCCTTAAACAGCTGACGTACCTCTGCATGACCGATAACTTTTTCTTCAAATACAGGGTCAAGCATTCCTTTCATTGCAGCCTCAACGTCCTCGATAGCCTGATAAATCACCTTATACAGCCGTACATCCACGCCTTCCCTTTCCACCACGGCTTTTGCCGTCGCATCAAGGCGCACGTTAAATCCAATGATGATGGCGGATGATGCGCTTGCCAGCATAACGTCGGATTCGTTGATGGCGCCTACGCCTCCGTGGATACATTTGACAACCACTTCTTCATTGGAAAGTTTTAACAGGCTCTGCTTTACCGCTTCCACACTGCCCTGTACATCTGCTTTTACAATCAGGTTCAGTTCTTTCAGATTACCTTCCTTAATCTGTGAGAACAAATCATCCAGTGACATCTTGCTCTTGGTTTCTTCCAGCATCTTTTCCTTGTTCTGTGCCAGGTACGTTTCCGCAAAAGATTTGGCTGTTTTGTCGTTTTCGTGGGCAATAAAGACCTCTCCTGCGCTCGGCACATCACTCAGTCCCAGTATCTCCACCGGTGTGGAAGGACCGGCTTCTTTTACTCTTCTTCCCTTGTCATCTATCATTGCCCTGACTTTGCCGTGACTTGCACCTGCGGAGATGAAATCTCCCACATGGAGGGTTCCCTTCTGTACCAGTACAGTCGCCACAGGTCCGCGTCCTTTATCCAGTTCAGCCTCTATTACCAGACCTCTTGCCTGTCTGTTGGGATTGGCCTTCAATTCCAGGATGTCGGCTGTCAGAAGAATGGTTTCCAGAAGGTTTTCAATACCTTCTCCCGATTTTGCGGATACGGGAACAAATTCTGTGGTTCCGCCCCAGTCTACGGAAACCAGCTCATACTCCGTCAATTCCTGTTTTACGCGGTCCACATTGGCATTCGGCTTATCAATTTTGTTTACTGCCACAATAATTTCAATGCCTGCCGCCTTGGCATGGTTGATGGCCTCCACTGTCTGGGGCATAACACCGTCGTCCGCTGCCACTACCAGAATGGCAATGTCTGTCGCATTGGCGCCGCGCATACGCATAGCGGTAAAAGCTTCATGTCCCGGTGTATCCAGGAATGTAATCTTCCTGTCATTGATGGAAACAGTATACGCACCTATGTGCTGTGTAATACCACCGGCTTCTTTATCCGTCACATTCGTCTTGCGGATTGCATCAAGCAGGGACGTTTTACCGTGGTCAACATGACCCATAACACAGATAACAGGCGGGCGCGTTACTTTTTCTTCCTCCTGCTCCTCTTCTTCTTTCAAGAGCTCCTCTATGACATCCACCTTGACCTCTTTTTCACAGAGAATATCATATTCCATGGCAATATTTTCCGCTTCTTCATAGGAAATTTCCTGATTCAGCGTTACAATTTTGCCTTCCAGAAACAGCTTTTTAATGATGGCAGAAGACTGAATCTTCATTTTTTCCGCCAATTCTTTTATCGTAATGGTCTCAGGCAGAACAATCACCTTAATGACTTCTTCCGCCGTTTCCTCTTTCTTCTTTTCGGGCTTGATGAATCTGCCCGGTTTATTCTTTACCTGTGCATCCTCTTCTTCATAGATAAAGTCCTTGCGTGAACGTTTATCCTTTTCCTGGCTGATGCGGCGCTTTTCTTCATCCCTGTGCTTTTCTGCATCCTTGATTGGAGTTTCTGCAATAAAGCCTTTGCCTTGAGACGGCTTTCTGAAGTTATCTCTCTGTCCTCCATTGCCTCTGTTATCGCGGCCGCTATTGCCGAAATTCCTTTCACCGCCTGCAGAAGCGCCATTGCCGCGGAAACCGCCCTGATTACCGTAAGAACCCGTGCGGCCTGCACCATCCATTCGTCTGTCCGGCCGCTGTCCCTGCGGTCTGTCTCCCCTGTTATCTCTGTTTCCATAGGAAGGTTTCTCGCCTCCTGTCCTGTTTTGTCTGTATCCCTGTGTAGTCTGTCCGGTTCTTCCCTGGCCTCCCTGAAAAGGTCTGCCCTGACCATAACCTTGATTTCCCTGCTGCCTATCCTGCCCTCGCTGTCCGTTCTGGCTGCCGGTTCTGTCCTGCCCCCGCTGCACTCCATTCTGGTTTCCCTGCACCCTGTCCTGTCCCTGCGGCCTGTTTTCCGGTCTTGCATGGATTTCCTGCGCCTGTGGGGTTCTTTCTGCCTGTTCTGTCTGTTTTACGGACTGAACGGAATTTGCCGCACTTTCCCCTGCATTTGTTTTTACCTGCTGGCTTTTCTGCGGCTGCGGCGGCGGCACCATCTGCACACGGGGTGTGGGAGACGGGGGCGTCAACGGTTTAATCGGTCTTACCGGAGCCGGTTGTCCCGGCCTTACATTCTGTGCCGGTCTTGCATTGGGAAGCGGTCTTCCCCCTGCATTGCCTGTATTATTTCTTCCCTGATTATTCCCCTGCGTCCTGTTGGGCTGTTTGCCGGGTGCACGGGAATTCTGAGGATTGCTGACAACTATAATTTTCTTTTTCTTTTTGGGCGCTTCCGGTGTCTCCCGCGTATCCGCGGTTTCTTGAACAGCCGGCTTTTCCGGCACATCTGTGCTGCCCGTCGATTCCTTTTGTACCTGTACTGCAGGTTCGGGCTCTGCTTTTTCTTCTTTAGGGGCTTTTGCGCCAAAATGCTTTCTGACCATTTCCGCCGCATCCTCTTCAATGGAACTTTGTGCCGCTTTCGCTTCTATTCCCTTCTCCTGCAGAAACGAAACCAATTCTTTACTCTGCTTTCCGACTTCTTTTGCCAGTTCATGTATCTTAATTTTCGCCATGCTTTTCATCTACCTCCTGATTTTGCAATTCTTCCAGATGTTTCATTATCGTGCGGGCAAGCCCTTCATTGATAAGCGCTGCCGATGAACGCTCCTCTTTTCCGATGGAATGTCCCAACTCCTCCTTCGTACCGTATGTATATATCGGCACTTTGTAAAAAGAGCACTTATCCCTGAAACGCTTTTTTGTATTGTCTGACGCATCCTCCGCTACGATAACCAGCACAGCTGAACCGTCCTTTATGGAATTTTCCGTGGAAAACTCTCCGCTCACCACATTTCTTCCCCTCGCTGCCAGACCTAACAAACTGTATATTTTATTCTGTTTCAATATCACCAAACTCCCTTTCCAAGCCCTCATAGACTTCATCCGGAATACTCATTTTGAAAGAACGCTCCAGGCCTTTATTCTTCCTCGCCTTCTTTAAACAATCGGCGCTTTTACAAAGATATGCGCCCCTTCCGTTCTTTTTACCTGTTACATCCAAAACAATGGGGCCTTCCGGGGTTTTTAACACACGCATCATATCTTTTTTGCTCTTCATTTCCCCACAGCCGACACATTGTCTTAAAGGAATTTTCTTACTCATTTTCTATGTCCGCACCCTCCTCGTAGGATTCATCATATCCTTCTTCATACTCTCCGTCTTCATAGTCTTCATATTCATCCACATAATCCTCATAACGGAAGCCGGGTGCATCCTTTGCCTGTGTTTCGGATTTGATGTCAATTTTATATCCGGTCAGCCTTGCGGCAAGTCTTGCATTCTGGCCTTCCTTACCGATGGCAAGGGAGAGCTGGTAATCCGGAACCACTACTTTTGCAGTCTTTTCATCGGGGTCTGCAAACACGGCAACAATCTTTGCCGGGGATAACGCATTCTGAATCAGGTTTCCGGGATTTTCATCCCAGTTGACAATATCTATTTTTTCTCCCCTGAGTTCCTCCACAATGGCGTTTACCCTTGCGCCGTTAAGCCCCACGCAGGCGCCCACCGCATCCACATTCGGATTGTTGCTCCATACTGCAATCTTGGTCCTGCTTCCCGCTTCACGGGCAATGCTCTTTATCTCCACGGTTCCGTCCTTGATTTCCGTCACTTCCGCTTCAAACAATCTCTTTACCAGTTCCGGATGCGTGCGGCTTACATTGATATGGGGGCCTTTGGGCGTATTTTTGACTTCCAGAATATATACCCTTATTCTCTCAGTCGGTTTGAACACCTCCCCTTTCACCTGCTCGCTTTCGCTTAACATGGCATCTGCCTTTCCCAGATTGATGCTGATATTGCGCCCCACATAGCGCTGCACCACTCCGGTTACCACATCCTTTTCCTTCTCATAATACTGGTTGTAGATAACGCTTCTTTCTTCTTCCCTGATTTTCTGTAAAATCACATTTTTGGCATTCATGGTGGCAATACGGCCAAACTCCTTGGACTTGATTTCCACATGCAGAATCTCACCCACCTCTGCTTTAGTGGAAATCTCCTTGGCATCCTCAAGGGCAATCTGCAGGCAGTCATCCTCCACATCATCCTTTGACTCCACTACTTCTTTTTCCGCATAGCACAAAAAGTCGCAGGTTTCCCTGTTAATTTCCACCTTGATATTGTCCGCTTTGCCAAAATGGTTCTTGCATGCTGTCACAAGGGAATTTTCAATTGCCTCAAACAAAGTTTCCTTGCTAATTTCCTTTTCTTTTTCCAGTATGTCAAGAGCCTCCATTAATTCCTTATTCATTTTCCATTGTCCTCCTTGTCTTTTCTATGTTAAAAATCAAACGCAAGCCTGATGAGCGCCACATCGCCCTTTAAAAATACCATCTCCCCGCCTTCCGTTTCCACGGTGATGGTTTCTTTGTCATAGGCTTTCAATACGCCTGAAAATTCTTTGCATTTTTCAACCGGCTTGTAGGTCTTGACTTCCACCCTGCTGCCGATGCTTTTTTCCAGATGCTTATCCTTTTTCAGTGCCCTGCCCAGACCCGGACTGGAAACCTCCAGTATATACGCATCCTCTACAAAATCTTCTCTATCCAGCGCCTCGGATAAAGCCCTGCTCACATTTTCACAATCCTGAATGTTTACCCCCTCAGGCTTGTCAATGTAAGCCCGCAAATACCAGTCCGCGCCCTCTTTTACATATTCCACATCGTAGATTTCCACCGCATTCGCCTCGGCAATGGGCTGCAAAAGCGCCTCTGTCCTGGATTCATATGTCTCTCTTTTGGACATGTATCCACCTAATCCTTTCCCTATGAAGTTGTTTTATTGCAGGCGGTAATCCGCCTTAAACATACAAGAAAGAGTGGCGCTTCGTCCACTCTTACTTTATGTTTCTTATGCTACTATGAGTAGTGTATACCTGTTTTGCTTAGATGTCAACTGATTTTCATAAATTTCCCAAATTACTTATTTTCTTTATTCGTCAATACCAGTTTCTGCTCCACCGTCACCTTTTCCTCATAACAGGAGAACAGTGATTCCGTCTTATCCTTTTTCATTTTCGGCGTTACAAGGCTTACCAGGGGCACCACTGCCAGTCCCGCTATCATCGCTACCGCGCCTGCATTGATGGGGGAGGCAATGTATTTGAAGAACATATTGGACACGGTTATACCGATGCCGCAGGCAAAGCTTGCCCATACCGCCGCTTTCGTCACCCATTTGCAGTACAGCCCGTAAAGGAAAGGAGCAAGGAAAGCGCCTGCAAGCGCACCCCATGAAATTCCCATCAACTGCGCGATAAACACAGGCGGGTCAAGGGCCAGCACCACGGACACCACCACAAAAAATACCAGAAGAATTCTCATCCACAAAAGCTGTTTCTTCTCATCCATATCCTTTACAATGGTTCCTTTGATAAAATCCAGCGTCAGCGTGGAACTTGAAGTCAGTACCAGTGAAGAGAGCGTGGACATGGAAGCCGAAAGCACCAGCACAATCACGATGCCAATCAGAATATCGGGCAGGGTGCTTAACATGGAAGGAATAATCGCGTCATAGATGATGCCGCCATTCCCGTTTCTGATTGCAGCCGTATCAAAAAGCCTGCCGAAACCGCCCAGAAAATAACATCCGCCGGAAATCACCACCGCAAACAACGTGGAAATGATGGTTCCCGTTTTCACCGCTTTTTCATCCCGGATGGCATAAAATTTGTTCACCATCTGCGGCAGTCCCCATGTGCCTAAAGAGGTCAGAATCACCACTCCCAAAAGGTTTAAGGGGTCCGGGCCGAAAAAGGAGGCAAATGCTCCCGGCTGCCCTGCCGTCACCGGCATATCACTGGGAATTTCGGAAAGCTTAAACACGGCATCCATAAAACCACCCTGCCCGTTCAGCACTGCCGCAATCACCGCCACAATACCGAACAGCATGACAATGCCCTGTATAAAATCATTGATGGCTGTCGCCATATAACCGCCCAGAATCACATAGACGCAGGTAAGCGCCGCCATAACGATAACGCACACCTCATAGGGTATGTCAAACGCCATGCCAAACAGCCTTGACAGTCCGTTATAAACGGAAGCCGTGTACGGAATCAGAAAAATAAAGGAAATGGCAGAGGCCGCAAGCCTCAGCGCTTTGCTGTCATATCTTTTTCCAAAGAAATCCGGCATGGTTTTGGCTTTTACATGCTTGCTCATAATACGCGTGCGCCGTCCAAGCAGCACCCACGCAAGCAGGGAACCGATAACGGCGTTGCCGATGCCAATCCAAGTGGCGGACAAACCGTACTTATAACCAAACTGTCCGGCATAGCCCACAAATACCACCGCGCTGAAGTAAGATGTCCCGTAGGCAAAAGCGGTAAGCCATGGTCCCACATTCCTGCCCCCCAGCACAAAACCGTCCACATTGGAGGCATGACGTCTTGAATACACGCCCACAGCCACCATTACGCCAAAAAATATCAGTAATAATAAGATTTTAGAAATCATCCTCTTTTCCTCTCCATGCCGATTCTGCGGCAAAATAATTTATACGATTTCCTCCTGGGAAATCAATTCCACATCCGTTTCCCGAAGAAGCTCCGCCGCCTTCTCCAGTTCCGAAGTCTTGATAACGATGGAAGCGTCATCCGTACCGGTGGAAAGCGCATACATATATTCAATATTGATATGGGATTTGCAGATAACCTCCAAAAGCTCCTGAAGCTGTCCTACCCGATGCCCGAGTTTCACCCCCAGCACATCCGTAATCATGGCGGAAAAGCCTTTTTCCACAAGCGCTTTTTTTCCTTCTTCCGGCTTTGTGACCAGCAGCCTTAGAAGCCCGTAATCACTGGTGTCAGCCAGACTTAAGGATACAATGTTTACATCACTCTGCTTTAAGACATCCAAAACCTCCTCCAGCCTGCCTTCCCTGTTTTCTATAAATACCGATAATTGTTTGATAAACATATGACTCTCCTTTCTCAATCCAGTTTACGGTTGTCAATAACATGGACCGCCTTGCCCATGCTGCGTTCTATTGTCTTCGGTTCTACCAGTTTTACTTTGACCGCAAGCCCGATGGCATGCTGGATAACCGTTGCAATCTTCTTCGTCAGTTTCTCCAGCTCCTTGATTTCATCGGAGAAGAACCTCTCTTCCACTTCCACCTGTACTTCCAGAGTATCCAGATTGTTCACACGGTCCACCACCATCATATAGTGCGGTGTGGTTTCGCCCATTTCCAGAAGCGCCGCCTCTATCTGGGACGGGAATACGTTGACGCCCCGGATAATCAGCATATCGTCGGAACGTCCTTTAAAGCGGCTGATTCTCGCCAAAGTCCTCCCGCATTCACAAGGCTCGTAATCAATGCTGGTCAAATCCCTTGTGCGGTAGCGCAGAAGCGGAAGCCCTTCTTTGGTAATAGTGGTAAATACCAGTTCTCCCGTTTCACCCGGATTAACGGGGACAAGTGTTTCCGGGTCGATAATTTCCGGCAGGAAATGGTCTTCATACACATGCAGGCCCTTATGGAAAGGACAGTCACATGCCACGCCGGGTCCCATCACTTCACTAAGCCCATAGATGTCATGGGCATTAATATGTAGTTTCTGTTCAATCTGTTTACGCATGTTTTCGGTCCACGGCTCCGCGCCGCAGACAGCCGCCTTTAGTTTGATATTGGGTATGTCGCCCGCCTCTTCCAGGGTTTCTGCAATATGTAACAGATAGGAAGGCGTACAGGCAATCGCCGTAACACCAAAGTCCTTCATCATGGTAGTCAGCTTTTTGGTATTGCCCGTGGACATGGGCACCACCATGGCGCCAAGCTTTTCCGCACCGCCGTGGGCGCCAAGGCCTCCTGTAAAAAGGCCGTAGCCGTAAGCCACCTGAATCACATCGTCACGGGTCACTCCCGCCATGCTGAGCGCTCTTGCCACGCATTCGCTCCAGATTTCCAAATCCCTTCTGGTATATCCCACTACCGTGGCCTTGCCTGTCGTACCGCTGGAAGCATGGATTCTGACAATCTCCGACCTTGGAACCGCAAACAGACCGAAAGGATAATTGTCCCGTAAATCACTCTTGGTCGTGAAAGGAAGCTTCGGCAAATCCTCGATTCCCCTGATATCACCCGGCTCTATGCCGAGCTGCTGCATTTTTTTGCGGTAAAACGGTACATTGTGGTACACCCTGTCCACCGTTTTCACCAGCCTTGCACTTTGCAGGACGGTCATTTCATCCCTGCTCATACATTCCTTCGTTTCATTCCAAATCATTCTGCTACCCCTTCCTTATCCCTCAAATCCAATGAGAAACGCCTTCTTGTTTGTCTCAACCGTCTTTGGCGGAACCGTTTTTTCTATAACCTTCAGCCATAAATCCCTGTCAAAGTCCATATGGCGCGCCGCAAGCCCCAGCACAATAACGTTAAAGGCCTTGACATTGCCGAGCTTCTCAGCCTCTGCCATGGCATTTACGGAATAAACCTGATATTTTGCGGACAATTCTTCCAATATATTTTCCGGATATGCCGCCGCACCCGTCACCACCGTAATGGGGTCAATGCGCCAGTCATTCACCACGATAACGCCGTCTTTTTTTAAAAAGTGGGCGTATCTTAATGCTTCCAGACGTTCAAATGCTATCAGCAAATCCGCGCAGCCCTCCTCCACAATCGGCTCCGCCACTTTACTGCCATACCTTACAAAGGTAACCACGCTGCCGCCGCGCTGTGCCATACCGTGAACCTCGGACAGTTTTACGTCAAATCCGGCCTCCATGGTAATTCCTCCAAGAATGCGGCTGGTGAGCAGCGTTCCCTGCCCTCCCACGCCCACAATCATAATATTTTTCGTTTCCACTACGCTTTCCTCCTGTTTTCAATGGCGTCAAACATACATAGTTTTTCACAGAGCCCGCAGCCGTTGCACATGGTTTCGTCAATGGCAATCGTACCGTCCTCCTTCTTCGTCAGAGCCGGGCATCCGGGACGCAGGCAGGCGCCGCATTTTTTACATTTTTCGGGAACGGGCCTGCAGACATTGGGATATACATTTCCCTTTAACAGTACACAGGGTGCTTTGGTGATAATAACGGATACCGCATCCCTTGCCGTTTCTTCTTTGACAATCCGTTCCAGTTCCTTTAAATCAAAGGCATCCACCTCCACCACATGTTCAATGCCCATGGCCTTGCACAGATGATAGATATTGATTGCCGGCACCGTTTCCCCCATCAGGGTTTTTCCGGTTGCCGCATGGTCCTGATGCCCCGTCATGCCGGTAGTGGAATTATCCAGAATCATGACCGTCCCCGTGCCCTGATTGTATACCATGTTCATCAGGGAATTGACGCCTGTGTGCATAAATGTGGAATCACCGATAACGGCAACCCAGTTTTTGATGTAATCCTTTCCTTTTGCCTTTTCCATGCCGTGCAGGGTGGAAATGCTTGCCCCCATGCAGACGGTGGTGTCAATAACATTTAAGGGCGCCACCGCACCCAGCGTATAACAGCCGATATCCCCGGCGGCATGAATCTTTAATTTATTTAATACGGAAAATACGCTTCTGTGCGGGCATCCCGGACACAGGATGGGCGGCCTTGCGGGAACCTTTGCGGCTTCGGTTTCATCCGGCTGTCCTCCCCCCATTACACGGCGCAGCATATTTGCACTGTATTCTCCCTGAATGGTAAACAGCTCTTTGCCGTAGACTTCCACTCCCATGGCGCGAACCTGTTCCTCGATAACAGGCTCCAGCTCTTCAAATATGTAAAGCTTACCAACCTTCGCGGCAAAATCCCGTATCAGCTTTTTGGGAATGGGATGCACCATGCCCAGTTTTAACACGGAAGCATCGGGACACGCCTCCCTCACATACTGGTAGGGAATCCCGCTTGTGATAAATCCGACCGCCGTATCCCGGTATTCAGCCCGGTTTACGAAGAAATCCGCACCGTCTTCACAAAGCTTTTTCATCCGCTGCTCCACATAAACATGCCGTCCCTTTGCATTGGCCGGCATCATTACATATTTCGCCGGATTCCGCTCATAGGTTTTATCCTCCGGCTCCACCCTGTCAGAAAGTTCCACCGTTCCCTGTGAATGGGAAAGCCTTGTAGTCGTCCTGACAATCACCGGCGTATCATATTTTTCACTCACGTCAAAAGCAAACTTCATAAATTCCTTTGCTTCCGCACTGTCGGAAGGCTCCAGAACCGGTACGCCTGCCGCCCTTGCCACGCATCGGGTATCCTGTTCGTTCTGGGAGCTGTAAAGACCCGGGTCATCCGCCGCCACCAGAACCAGACCGCCGCCCACACCCGCATAGGAAATGGTGTAAAGCGGATCGCTTGCCACATTCACGCCCACATGCTTCATGGAAGCCATGGCACGCACACCGCTGATGGAAGCGCCTATGGCAACCTCCATTGCAACCTTTTCATTTGGCGACCACTCTGCATAAATTTCCGGATACTTTACTATGTTTTCACTGATTTCCGTACTTGGGGTACCGGGATACGCCGCGGAAACCTTTACACCCGCTTCATACGCTCCTCTTGCTATCGCCTCATTCCCCAACATAATTTTCTTCTCTGTCACGGCTATACTTCCTTTCTTAAATCTTTTACTCTTTTGGCTTTTCCTTCAAAACGCTGAAGGGTATTGGGGGATTCCAGACTGATTTTGGCATCCAGCCCCAGCACCAGACGCAGTTTTCCTTTTATCTTTCGTTCGATGGCCTCCAGTTCCTTGAAAGAGTCCGTCGCTTTTAACAGCTCTACCCTGATTTCCATCCTGTCCGTATGGTCCTTACGGGTCAGGATGATTTCATAGTGGGGTCCGATTTCCTCCACGCCCAGAATCACTTCCTCTATCTGGCTGGGGAATACGTTTACACCCCTGATTTTTAACATGTCATCCGTCCTGCCGTCTAAGTTTTCCATGCGGCAGGTAGTGCGCCCGCACTTACAGGGCTCATAAATAAGCCGGGTCACGTCCTTTGTCCTGTAACGGATAAGGGGAAGCCCCTCCTTATATATACAGGTAATCACCAGCTCCCCTTTTTCCCCGGGCGGCAATACTTCTCCCGTCTTGGGATTGATAATTTCGGGAATGAAATAGTCCTCATTGATATGCATGCCGTTTAAGTACCGGCATTCTCCCGATACGCCGGGGCCCATCAACTCGCTCATACCGTAATTGGAGGTCACAAGCATATCATCCCCCCACAGCTTATGCATTTCCGCGCGCATGGCATCCGTCAACAATTCACTTCCCACAAGACCGATTTTGACCTGCAAATCCTTTTTGGGGTCAATCCCTATGGACAAAGCCACCTCGGCAAGCCTTAAGGCGTAGGACGGCGTCGCCACCAAAAGCGTGGTACCGAAATCCTTCATGTACATAATCTGCTTTTCGGAATTGCCCGTGGAGGACGGCACCATAACGGCGCCGATATTTTCCAGCCCGTAATGAAGCCCCAGCGCACCGGTAAACATGCCGTAACCAAAACAAATCTGCGCCACATCCTGTTTGGATGCCCCTCCCATCACGGCAATACGGGATACACATTCCGTCCACATCTGCAAATCCCTTTTCGTATAGCCTACCACGGTAGGTTTGCCGGTGGTGCCGCTGGAAGCATGGATACGCACCAGTTCTTCTTTACCCACGGCAAAAAGCCCGAAAGGATAATTATCACGCATATCCTGCTTTGTGACAAAGGGCAATTTACCCAAATCCTTCAGGCTTTTTATATCTTCAGGCTTAACGCCTGCTTCCTCCATTTTTTTCCTGTATGCGGGTACCCTTTCCCAAACCTGCCCTACCGTCTGTTTCAGCCTGGCAAGCTGTATGGTTTCAATTTCTTCCCGCGACAGTGTTTCCTCCTTTGACCAAATCATGAAATTTCCTCCCGAATCTTCTTGCTTTATTGCAACAATACTTTAAACTAAAAAAGTATTTTTATTGTACCACAGATACGGTAGTTACCGCTACTATACAAAAGCACCAAAATTTCATGTGTTTTTTTGTCGATATAGGGGAAAATCTTATTTTTCATCTATAATTCTTTTGCTTCCGTTATAGGTTGCCAGAAAATATCCGCCATAAACAAAAAGCAGTATCAATGCCGTAACCCCCACACCGGACAACATATCACTCTTGTCAAACAACATGCCTGCATAAGCCACAAACCGCATACCAAAATAGGAATGTATCATTGCCAGAAGAAGCGGCAGCAGAAAGAACAGCCCTATCTGCCAGAAAAGCGCTCTGTGCAGCATTTTTTCGTCCGCCCCCACCTTTCGCAGAATCTCATAACCTTCTTTGCTGTCCGTGCTTTCCGACAATGCTTTAAGCGCCAGAAGCGCCGCGCCGGAAATCAAAAACACAATTCCCAGATACAGTACCGCAAAGGTCACTATTGCAGCAAGCCCTGTTGCAGACTCATAATAAGTAATTTTGGTAATGCCGTCCGCCCTAAAATACTGCGCTGCTTTCTCTTTGGTAACAGCCATCAGAACCTCATCCAGCGCCCGCTTCTCCTCTTCTGTGGAAACGGCATAATTTCCTGCAAGAAGATTCCTTTCCCTGAAAAGCGTCTTTCCGCTCTCTTCTGCAATCACTTCATCCGGCACCAAAAAGAAGCCTGTATTGGTATTGGTTGCCCCCATTTCCAGATATCCCGGCATACATTCCGCATACTTTGGTTTGAGGATACTGTCCCCTATCACAAGCTGTGTGCCGCCTGCCAGGGAATAATTCCGTATTGCCGCCATATTGTCAAAGCTGCAGACCACTACATATTCATCTTCCGCCAAATCATAGGTCCGGGTTCCATAAAGTGATGCCAGTTTATTGTAATCCGATACCCCGATGATACTTTCTGCCGACTCCCACTGCAGCATCGGAAACCGCGCCGAAGCCTCTTCAAAATATCCGCCCAGAGTGGTTCTGTACGTAATGTCCTGATTGGCATATACACTGATTTCCACATATCCCGGCAACAAACATTCTTCCGAAAAACCGAAATCCTCCAGCATTTCCACCACGCTTTTATGGGAATTTTCTATCAGCCCCGCATCGTAACCTTCCGGCAAATCCATCGTTTTTTCCATATACAAATCCACCGGGGTTGCTTCCTTCAGGCTTTTTTTCAATGAATTATTCATGGACATTCCGGAGCAGAATGCGCAGATGGTCACAAAAAGCAATAGGGAGATTACCGTCATGGAAAACACTGCCGTATTGACATTGCTGCTGAACTGGCGCAGGATAAAAGCATTCAGGTTCCTGTGATAGAGTTTTTTGAAACTCCGTAACAGCTTCAGCAAAAATCCCGACAATGACCAGAATATCATAAAGGTGCTGGTACAGCCAAAAGCAATCATAAGTCCCGCTTTTTGCTCCGTTAATGTTTCGGTTTTATACCCCACCACATAATAGGCATAGCCCAGCATGGCCACCGCCAGCAGAAATACCGCCACTGCCAGACCGGTATTTTTCATGGCCTGCTTTTCTCCTTTTTGTCTTGCCTGAAACAAATCAATCAATTTATATCTGGATATGGAAAACACGTTAAAGACAAATACAATTCCATACATGATTCCGAAATTAAAGATAGTCCTCTTTAACGCTGTAACGGATACGGAAAAGGTATACGACGTCATATCCGCCTCAAACAGCTTTGCCACCAGAATAGACATAAACTGGGAAGCAAAAACGCCGGTTACCAGTCCCACTGCCAGAGACAAAAGGCCTATCAATACCGTTTCCCCAAACAGGATACGGGAAATACTCCCTTTCCCCATGCCGAGCATCATATAGATACCAAATTCTTTTTTTCTGCGCCGGATAAGAAAATTGTTGGCATAGCAAATCAAAAATCCCAGAATCAACGCCACCACCACGGACACCATTCCCAGCAAATCCACCAGCAGATGCATCATCTGGTAGCGCGACTGTGTAATGCCTTCCATCACGTTCTGATTTTCCAAGGCATTAAATACATAAAAAATGGCCACTCCCAAAATCAATGTCAGAAAATAAATGGCATAATCCTTTATGCTTTTTCTGATATTCTTTACAGAAAGTTTAAATGACATCATTTAACTCACCTCCCAGCAAAGAAACCACATCAATGATTTTATTAAAAAAGGATTTGCGGTTTTCCTCCTCTCCCCTTTTCAGCTCCGTAAAAATATGGCCGTCCTTGATAAAGATAATCCGGGAAGCATAGCTTGCCGTAAAGGCGTCATGCGTCACCATCAGGATGGTTGCGCCCAGTTCCTCGTTCAGGTATGTGAAATTTTCCAGAAGCAGCCTTGCCGCCTTGCTGTCCAGGGCGCCGGTGGGCTCGTCCGCCAGCACCAGCCGGGGATTCCCCACTACAGCCCTTGCGCTGGCAACCCGCTGCTTCTGTCCGCCTGACATCTGGTAAGGATATTTGTTTAGCACATCCGCTATGCCAAGCTGTCCCGCTATGGCCCTGACCCTGCTCTCAATCTCCCGGCTTCCCTTCTTCTGAATGGAAAGCGCCAGCGCAATGTTTTCATAGGCGGTCATCGTATCTAACAGATTAAAATCCTGAAAGATAAATCCCAGTTCTTCCCGTCTGAACCGATTTAAGGTGTTGCCCTTCATCTCGGTAATGTCTTTGTCATCCACCAGAATATGGCCGCCCGTCACGCGGTCTATGGTGGAGATGCAGTTTAGAAGCGTGGTCTTTCCGCTTCCGCTCGCCCCCATGATACCGACAAACTCGCCCTTTTCCACCATAAAACTGATGTTGTCAAGCGCCTTCGTCAGATTGCCCCTGCTTCCGTAATATTTTTCCACATTTTCAACCTGTAAAACCGTACTCATGATTCTTTTCCTTTCTTCTGTTTGATTACCGGGTAATTACGAAACTTGATGACTGTGCACAATTCGAAAACAGCAAAAAAAAGTTTGGCAATTACCTGATTTTGTTACGGTTTTATCATAAATCTCCATACCCTATATTGCCATTTTTTCTTCTTACATTCCCCTTACAATATTGTAAGGCTGGAAGTCATTGCTGAACACGATTTTCGTTTTATGAGGCTCATTGGAATGTCCGGTGCAACGAAGTGCGCCGAATTTCTTTTGTGCAGCTTACCAGATGAATTTAAATATGGGCTTCTACATCATGATTTTCTGACTTCATCCACAAAACGGGATTTGGGAAATATAAAAGTGACCGTACTGCCCTCCCCTTCCTTTGAAGAAAACAGAAGGTCATGTCCCAGCCTGCCGCACAGCTTTTTGCAAAGATACAATCCAAGTCCCGTAGACCTCCTGTACCTTCTGCCATTGGTTCCGGTAAACCCTTTGTCAAACACTCTCGGCGCTTCCTCCGCTTTCATGCCGATGCCGTTGTCTTTCACATAAAGAAGCGTCCTGTTCTTTTCCTCCTCACTGAACAGTTCCAGAATCAGTCCTTCTTCTTTTGCATATTTAATGCTGTTGTCAAGCACCTGCCCTACCATAAACGAAAGCCATTTGCCGTCGCTGTATACCGTTTTGTCCAAATCATGTATGTTCACGGAAACCTTTTTCGTCAAGAGTTCCCGTTTTTTCTGTAAAATTGCTTCCTCCACCACCTTCTCAAGTTTTACCTGCTTTATCAGGTAGTCCTTTTCCACCTCATTGCTTCTGGCATAATATAGCGCCTGCTCCACATACCCTTCCACTCTGTCAATTTCTTCGGACAACCCGGAATCCGTTCCACTGCGGTTTACAAGAATCATGCGTGCCGCCGCAATCGGCACCTTTACCTCGTGAATCCATATTTCGATATATTCCTTATATTCCCTGCTGGCCCTTTTATAATGCGCCACGTGCTCATACATGCTCTTGCCCACACGCCGAAGCAGCTCATACAGAAGCACTTCTTCCTGTCTTTTTCCTTCCTTCATCATTTCAGGCAACAGATATTTTTTGTCAAGCCCATCCGTCAATTCCTGCAATTCCGCCAAATAGGCTTTCCGCATCCGGTATTCCACATACGTTCCCGCAAAAAAGGCTCCTGTCAGGCTGCCTGCCGTATAAAGCATCAGCCACATGCCGCCGGACAATGTCAGCAGAAAGGTTTCCAGGGAAAACAAAAGAAATAAGAAAATGCCTGCCCACACCATATGTTCTTTTAAATATGTCCCGTATTTCATAACAACTCGTACCCCATTCCTCTTTTGGTTACAATCGCTCCTTCAATTCCAATGCCTTCCAGCTTGCTTTTCAGCCGGGTCATGTTCACTGTGAGGGTGTTGTCATCCACAAACATGCAATTATCCCACAGGGCGTTCATCAGTTCATCCCTGCTTACAATTTTTCCCTGTTTCTGTGCCAGCAGTTTTAAAATCTGCATTTCATTTTTGGTTAGCTCCGCCTGTGCCTGTCCGTTGGCAATTCTGCCCTTTGCCAAATCCAGACAAAATATCTGCCTTACGCTTTTGCCGCCATCCGTTATCTCCTGCGTTATCCGGATAGAATCCTGCATCCTTGCATCCTTATACACCCGTTTCATAACCGCTTCCATGCGCGCCAGTAGAATCGGGGGCATAAAGGGTTTTGCAACAAAATCATCAGCCCCGCTGCTAATACTCATCAGTTCAGTCAGTTCCGTATCCATGCTTGTTATCATGATAACGGGTATCTCCGACACTTTACAAAATTCCCGGCAGAGATGCAGCCCGTCGATTCCCGGAAGACCGATATCCAGAAGCAGCAGATGACAGTCGCTCTCCCTAAGAAGCGCAATCAGTTCTTCCTCTCCCTTATCCGCATATTCCTCCATATCAAAAAGACGCACCTCGTACCCGTTCGTTTCCAGAAAATATTTCAGTTCCCGGCTTAAAGCCTCATCGTCTTCCAAGATTCCGATTTTCCTCATTGTGTTTTTCTCCCTGATGCAATGTCCTGCAAAGATTTTACCACAACAAAAAGAAAAAAGCCTTACAATCTTGTAAGACTTCTCTCTTCGTCCATCTTATGCAAATGGATTTTCCGTCGGATACGGCAGCGTACCCGGCTGGTTATAGTTAATATCCTTCATAAGCACTCCCAGATATTTAAACACTTCAAACAAAGGCTTTCCGAAATGGCCGAAGGCCACTGCCCCGTGATGGGGATAATTTTTTTCTATCAGCACATGCCGGTAAAACCTGCCCATTTCCGGGATGGCAAACACGCCGATGGCTCCAAAGGAACGTGTGGCAACCG
Organism: uncultured Lachnospiraceae bacterium; assembly: GCA_910577105.1. Taxonomy (GTDB): domain Bacteria; phylum Bacillota; class Clostridia; order Lachnospirales; family Lachnospiraceae; genus Acetatifactor. Next base: position 64,150 of record CAJTMB010000002.1, read on the forward strand.
GAAGCACCTCTCCCTCTGCCACATACGCGCGAAGCTTATTGTCCGCCGTGGACTGGAGGCGGAAAAAGGTGATATCCCCCGGCGCAATATCTCCCTCCAGGGTTCCGTTCGTCACTTCTTCGGGAAGGCTTCTCGCCATTATCATCTGATTTTTCATCTCACAGCTTTTCAGTTTCCCTGAGCAGGTATTGCCGCAGTGGAAGCCCATGAACGTATCCGTGTGTTTATACGCATAAATACCTTTTATGGATTCTTCGTACATATCCTTCGGCACGGAGTTGTTGATGTCAAGCAGCGTCACCGCATCCTGACTGACGCAGGTTCCGATAAACTCGCTTAATGCACCGTAAATATCCACTTCACAGGATACCGGAATCCCCCTTCCGGTAAGGCGGCTGTTGACATAGCAGGGCACGAATCCGAACTGGGTCTGGAAGGCAGGCCAGCACTTGCCGGCGATTGCCACATACTTACGGTATCCTTTATGTGCTTCCACCCAATCTGACAGGGTCAGCTCATACTGTGCCAGCTTGTTTAAGATTTCCGGCTTCTTATTTCCGGCGCCAAGTTCCCTTGCCATATCCGCCGCCACTGTAGGAATCCTCTCATCCCCCTCATGTTTGTGGAAGGCTTCAAACAAGTCCAGTTCTGAGTTTTCCTCGATTTCCACCCCCAGATTGTATAACTGCTTAATTGGCGCATTACATGCAAGGAAATTGGCAGGTCTGGGACCAAAAGAGATTATCTTTAACTCCGATAACCCCACAACAGTCCTTGCAATGGGCAAAAACTCATGAATCATATCCGCGCAGTCTCCGGCATCCCCCACCGGATATGCCGGGATATAAGCGTTTACATTGCGCAGCTTCAGGTTATAACTGGCATTTAACATGCCGCAATAGGCATCTCCCCTTCCCTGCACCAAATCATTCTGGGATTCCTCCGCTGCGGCTATAAACATCTTAGGCCCGTCAAAATGCTTTGCCAGAAGCGTTTCCGAAATTTCAGGGCCAAAGTTCCCAAGATAGACACAAAGGGCGTTGCAGCCTGCTTTTTTGATATCCTCCAGTGCCTGTACCATGTGGATTTCGCTCTCCACGATGCATACCGGACATTCATAGATATCCGCGTCCCCGTATTTTTTGACATAAGCTTCCACCAGCGCCCTTCTTCTGTTTACGGATAAACTTTCCGGAAAACAGTCCCTGCTTACCGCAACGATACCCACTTTAACCTCCGGGATGTTATTCATTTTCTTTTCCTCCTTCTTCGGATATATTGATATTTTTACCTTTCAAGCCGATAAAGCTTCCTTTGGGAAGTCCTCCCTCAGGATGTGCAATCAGCCACTTGTTTTTTGCGGCAAGTAAAGCGTCCTCAGCCCCTGCATGTTCTTTTTCCAACGGATAATTGGTTCCTTTGGGCAGGATAACGGCGACCCGGAAACCATCCTTATCCGTATGGCAGGGCGCATAATGCAGACTTGTCGCATAAATTTCCACTGCCGTCCCCGCAGGTACCAGAAAAGCCTCCATGTTGGCCGTATCATAGGTAAAATCCTCCTCCACATCTTTTTCCAGTCCCAGAAGCAGGATAATATCTGTTACAGCCACATTTATCTCAGAACTTCTGTGATACTCCACCGCATTTAACAGTGTGTTATGTCCGTTGCAGTATCCGATTTGTATAGGCAGTTCACCGAAAAAAATCCTCTCCGCTTCCTCTCTAACGGCAAGATTCTCCAACTCCGGCACTGAAGGTTCATCCACCCACCCCTTCCGGTATCGGAGTCTTCTTCATGGCCTCCACCAGGGAAGAAAAATCCATATGGCGGATAACCCTTCCGTACTTTTTAAACCGTTTATCCGTTATATGATAAATCTCCATCTGCTTCCACGCCCTTTCTTTATTTTATGAGTTCAAACAATCCCTTACAGGCCGGATAAATCTCCTGAAACTGCCGGTAGCGCTGTTCATATTTATCCGCCAGCCACGGTTCCGGCTCCACCGCGTCCACAACCCTTACTATCTTTGCCACGGCTGCTTCCACACTTTCATAAGCGCCGCAGGCAACTGCCGCCAGCATGGCGCCCCCTAAGGCAGGCCCCTCTTGGGCCTGAAGGACTTCCACTTTGACCCGCAGCACATTGGCAATAATCTTTTTCCACAAAGCGCTTTTGGCGCCTCCTCCGCAGATTCTGGTGCGCTCTGTTTTTATCCCCATTTTTTTTGCAACCTCAAGGGAATCCCTAAGGGCAAATGCCACGCCCTCCAAAACTGCCTGCGTCATATCCGCGCGGGTGGTGTCCATAGTCATGCCGATAAAAACCGCCCTGGCGTTGGGATTATTGTGGGGAGAACGCTCCCCCATCAGATAGGGCAGGTAAAAAACATGGTTTTCTCCCAGTCCTTCTATTTTATCCTGCTCTTTTCCGTAATCTTTTGTACCGATAATCCCGTCCATCCACCATTTGTTGCAGGAAGCTGCGCTCAGCATGCATCCCATCAAGTGATATGCCCCGTTTGCATCGCAAAAGGCATGCAGGGCATTGTTTTCGTCCACTCCAAACCGGGAAGAGGATATAAAAACCGTTCCGCTTGTACCCAGGGAAATATTGCAGTTTCCGTCACCGACCGCTCCTGCTGCCACTGCTGCCGCCGCATTGTCCCCTGCGCCCGCCGCAATCTTCACATCCTGAGAAAGCCCCAGCATTTTCGCCTCACCTGAAAGAAGGGTTCCGACACATTCGCTGCTCTCAAACAGCTTCGGCAGCATATCCTCCCTAATGTGACAGATTTCACACATTTCCTTTGACCATGTGCGTTTCTTTACATCCAGAAGCAGCATTCCCGACGCATCCGACACGTCGGTACAATGCACTCCTGTCAGCCTGTATGCAAGAAAATCCTTTGGAAGCATGATTTTTTTGATTCTCGCAAAATTTTCCGGTTCATGCTTTCTCATCCACAAAAGCTTTGGTGCCGTAAACCCTGCAAATGCTATGTTAGCCGTATATTCCGAAAGCTTTTTCTTCCCGATTACATTGTTTAAATACTCACATTCCTCGCCTGTCCTGCCATCGTTCCACAAAATAGCCGGACGGATTACCTCGTCGTTTTCGTCCAGAACCACCAGACCGTGCATCTGTCCGCTAAAACCGATTCCCCGCACCTCTTCTTTATCAAAACCTTCCAACAATTCTTGCATGCCCTTCATGGTTTCCCGATACCAGTCCTCCGGATTTTGCTCTGACCAGCCCGGAGCGGGAAAATATAACGGATATTCCCGCGAAACGGAACATTTAACCAATCCGTTTTCATCCATCAGCAAAAGCTTTACCGCCGATGTACCCAAGTCAATTCCAATGTACACTCTTCTCCCTCCTTATTTACGCCGCTTACCTTATGATTTCATTATAAGTTTTCCTTTTGGAAACGCAACGATTATCTTTATGCCGTGTCACGACAATCTTGCGATTTTATTCCCCCTGTGCTACAATTTCCGTGAGGTGACACAGGTTGAAAAACGAATATGAAATTATCCGCCATACAAAACTCAAACATATTCATGCTTTTGTAAACAGCATTACCTACCGGAACTTCCACATGCACAGTGATTTTGAATTGCTGCTGGTATTGCAGGGAAGGGGCCGGATAAAGGTTAAAAATGACATTTTTGCTGTGAAGGAAAAAGATGCGCTGCTGATTAACCCCAATGAAATTCATGAAATTGAAGCCGGGGAAGACAGCATGAAACTGATTATTATTCAGTTTTCACGCCATTTTTGCAAGGACTATTATCCTTATTTGAGAAATACTGTTTTTAAGACAAGATGTATGAAAGAATGTTTCTCTGACAGTGATTATCCAAAGCTGTTAAAGCTGCTGACGGATTTTACCGATGCCTACATTCGCACCGATACTTTTTTTGCGTTTCCATGTGTTTCACTTCTATTACGAATACTTGCCCTGTGCTTTCAAAATATGGAATATGTCATCATGGAAGAAAATGAATACCGGGAACATAAAAGAAAAAAAGACAGGATGAACCGCATCTCTTCCTATATAGATGAGAATTACCTGTATCCTATACGGTTAAAGGATATTGCCGTGGCGGAAAACCTTTCCGTCACCCACGTTTCCCACTTTTTTACCGATAACTTCGGCGTGACTTTTCAGGAGTATTTAAACAGCAAACGACTGGAACACGCGCTGCAGCTTGCCGAAGACAAACGGCTTTCCCTTTCCGCCATATCGGAAATGAGTGGATTTTCAGACCCGAAATACCTGAACAAAGCCTTTTTTAACAGGTTTTCCTACCCCTTTCGGGAATACGGCAATCCGGCACACACCACTTTGCAGAAAGAACCAATGGCTGCCCCGGGCGCACACCAGCAGATTTTCTCTGCCAAAGAAAGCCTTGCCCTTATTGCCGCTTTTGTTAAAAACACCTAGACAGTTAAGGCTTATCAGAAAGCGTTATCCAATATCTCTTTACAATACGATTATCAACTTCTATATTTTTTTCGAAAACGCCGCCGTTTGCCTTAATCGTTTTGTCACTGGCCAAATTATCCGCATCGCATGTAATCAGCACCCTATCAATATGTAAAGCCCTGCAATTCTCTAAATTCTGTCTTAGCATTTCCTTTGCATACCCCTTCTGCCTTTCAGTCGGGCGTACACAATATCCCATATGCCCGCCCCACGTGCTTAGGACGGGCGTATTAATATGGTAACGCAAATCTATTATTCCTACAATCCGATTGTCCCTTTCCCGTACCGCCAGATAAATCATGGAAGGAACCCTGTCCTTTTGGCAGGTTTCTGCCGACTTATTTAAACGGATTGTATCTATCCATTCTTTCGCCGTCAAACATTCTTCAAGATTACCGCAGCCGGCAAATTTATCCCTATCATTTGATGCAATGATTTCCTGCCTGAACTGCCAGATATCCTTCTCATATTCTGCCGTCGGCTCCATTAACTTTATTGTCAATTTTTTATCCTCCAATTGTAATACCGCACACTGCGGTTCTGGTGCATCACTCACCCATTATAATTTGTATTCCCGGTAAAGCGCATTGCGATAATCTACATTATCTGCCGCGTGTAAGAGTTCGTCCGCCCTTCCTGCCTCCAAAAGCTTCTTTGTCAAAGAGGCAAAACGCTTTTCACCCTTTTTTTCTCCTCTTTCCTCCCCGGCAGCATACTCTGCCTGTCGCATCAGTTCCTTTTCTTTTTCTTCATTATACTCAAAAATACTCACGCTTATCGCCTCCGCCCTGTATTTTGTGAGGAACCCTTTTAAAATACCTTCCGCTATACATTCTTCCACTGCCCGCTCTACTGCCTCATTTAACTCCATTTTACCGACATAATCCCTTACCCGTTCCACATAAAGCTCATACTCCTTTAACAGCCGGCAGCTTTCCTTTAATTTTTCATTGCTCCCGGAGTTAATGTTTAACATCGTAACCCTCAACTCCAAATCCGGACTCTTTACATTCTTTTCAAAGGAATCCGAAAGCTTTAATACCATGCGTTCCGGATTTCCAGCTTGTCGGAGTTTACATAATCTGTACCATTTACCGCATTATACAGGCTTAAGAGCATTTCCTTGTTATTAAAAAGCATCCTGAAAAGATTGTCTTTATACTCCCTTCTGGCTTTCACAGAGACATGGCTGTCCGTTACCTTTTCACTGTTATGAATCATGTTACCTCCTTCGCAGGAGCATCTCCAGAAATCTCCTGCTTTTTCATTGTTATGGGAAAAGCATAGATTTTCTGAATATTAGAAAAGAGACAGTCAGTGTGACCGAAAAATTAGAAATGTATGCTTTTAATTTAGTGTATCACATTATTGGTCATATGGCAACCAAAAATATACTTAAAACACAAATTTTGCATGGGCATCGGGGGCGGCATATTGGTATCTATAAGGGGGCGTTACAAAGGCGTTGGTCCTTGCGTTGTGTTCTTTACAACGCTAGTACCACTACGCCTTTGTAAGAGTGCAAACGTCCCCCGGTAGATACCAATATGCCGCCCCCGATGCCCATGCAAAATTTCAAAGCCACTTCGTCATACCGGCGCCCCGGTTTTCGTCAGGACGTCTTGTGAAGCCAAGTGTTTCATAGAAAGGTTCTTTGTCTTTTGCTGCCATGAGCCCAATGGACGCTTTTGTACCGGGCAGGCTGTTTTCTTTTGCATATTGCACCAGCCTTTGCACTATCGCTTTTCCAATCCCCTGCCCTTGATAGTCGGGCAGTACCACTACATCCTGTATGTACCAGTACATCATACCGTCCCCCACTAAGCGGCCCATACCTACTGCTCTTTCCCCACTATACGCTGCTACCGAAAACAATCCGTTCTGTAATGCCTTTTGGGCTTGTGGAAACGGCGTTTTCAGAAAGCCTGCCGAAATACGCAGGTCTATAAAGTCTTCCGGTTTTAGCGCATTATCTATAAGTTGTATCTTATTTTCCATACTTATACCTTCCTCCACAAATTTTCACTTTGCTTCAATGTCCGAATCGTCCCCTAAACTCCAGCACCAGACCGGTAAGGCAGGTATCTTCATAGAGAGTCCCCGGATATACTTCCTCAATCACAAAACGAAAGTCTATCGTGCCGCCGTCCACTGCCCTGATATCCCCTTCCGGCAAGAGAAAGTACTGGGGCCGAATGGTATCTTCCAGATAAAGATATGCATATGGTTTATCCACATACATCAACAGGGTTTTTACGCGCCCGTTCTCTTCCCATGTCTTTTCGTCCCTGGCATATCCGTTTACAATACAGATTTCCGTATAGCGGATATAACCGTCCAGCGGATAACCACTGCTGTCATAACGAAGGCCGTCCCATTCATACCTGTCGTTTTCCCATGCGTCAAAAAGCCAACTGTTACTGTCATGATAAAGAATGCTTTCTCCAATACCATCCCCTTCCGCTCCCTCTGCCCATGCACAGTTCCTTCCTCTGGAACACGATAGATTATCTGCCGAATATCTTCCGTCAGGAGAAGCCAGTTCGGAAGAAGCCTCTATTTCCTGAGAAATCATTCCCACACAAAATTCCCCGCATGGATAATGCCATTTTTCAAAACCAAAGTCCGGCGCGTCATCTGCCTCCTCAAAGGAGCAGAAGTTTTCATCATCGGCATTTTCCCCATAAAAAAAATTTCTGACCTCAGGAGCCAAGACATAGGGCTCCTTGGGATATCTAACCACAGGCTCTTTGCTTTCTATGGGCATAATCTCAAATGGGTACAATCCGTTTGCCAGTGCATATTCCTCCACCGGATTGTCCTTCCCCTCAATCCCTTTCCCAAAACAGAGAAAGCAGTCCTCTCTGCATCCCGCAAAAGCATCCTTTTCAATCACACAATCCGCTTTCGGCACATAAATGCTTTGCAACAGGGAATTATCGCAAAAAGCGCGCGCTCCAATCACGGAAATCTGCTTTGGAAAGGCAATTTTCTCCACCCCGACATTGCAAAAAGCCTCCGTCCCGATTTCTTTTACAGGCATTCCTCCTATTTCTTCGGGAATACGCAGACACCCGTATTTTTCCAAATAAGACAGAGCCTTCTCTCTGTAATCTTCCTTAAAACCGGTGAGCACAAGATAATCCAGCCCATTTTCCGTACGGATTTCATAGGAAAAAAAGTTTTCCACTCCCTGTTCTTCCTCATCCTCCAATTCTGCCTCTTCGGGAATTGCTGCCAGCGTTTCTTCCGGCTTTATTTCCTGTGTTTCTAACGGTTTTGGTACGGTTTCCTCTGCCTTTTCCTTTCTTTCAGATACAACTTCCTCACCCACCTGTTTTTTCCCGCAGCCCACGGAAAGCAGGATACAGACAGCAAACAGCAGACATATCCTTTTCATGGCCCTCTCCCTTTTCACTCTAACCTCCATGATTCCGCTTTGCGGAATCCCAAATCAGGATGAAAAATGCCGCATTTCAGGCATTTCTCAAGCGTGAGACATAGAACTTCTTCGCGAAGCAGCCTTTGCTGCAAGCGTTAGAAGTTCTTCTCACGCTAACTCCAAAGCCTTCTCAAAATACTTTTCGGGAACATCCGGCCAGTTGCATTCTCCCGTATCTTCCCTGCACAAAGCCATCGCACTGTTTAAAACCCTTCCATGCGTAATTGCTTCCCCACGTATAATTCTCTCCGTAATCCTGCTCCAACAGGGCGCGTGCTCATAAAGCCCCTCCTCCTGCATCTGGCAAAGGACTTTTTCCCTATCGTAATCCAAGGATACAAACTCTTCCTGCCACCTGCCTTCTTTTCCGTCAAGAAGCATAAACTGCGCTTTTCCTCCGCTCAGAAACGAAATACCCACAGACCCGGGATTTAACACGCATCTGCCATTATGCTGAATTTTCCCTTGTATATGGGTATGTCCACATATAATAACATCTGTATTTGCATTATCCATCACAGCTTCCGTCTGCTCATTTTCAGGCAAAAGTTTCTCGTTTACCTTTTCGGGGGAACCGTGGCAGATAGTGACGGGCGGCATCCCCTGCATGTTTACTTCCATGGCTATCGGCATATTTTCGTAAAAATCCAAGTCTTTGGAAGTAAGTCTGTGATATGCGTATAACAGCATTCCGCTTGTGGAATCCTTATCACGCCAGCCCTTTTCCCCGTTTTTTCTGTAATTTAGCCAATACTCCTCTTTATTTCCCCTAATAAAATAACAGTCGTATTTGCCCCGCATCCCATATAAAATCTGCATTGTCCTTTCCGGATATGCCAGCTCCCCGGCATAATCGCCCAGAAAGAAAAATGTATCAGCATTATGGGAAAGCGCATAGGAAAGGCATTCCTCCAATGCCACATAATTGCTGTGAATGTCCGCAAGTACCGCTATTTTCATGTTCATTCCTCCCTCATATCCCCAAGGCTTCCGGCAAGTTCCTGCCAAAGCTCCGTCATGGTTTTTCCATATACCGGATGCCTGAAGTACGGCGCTATCTGTACCATGGGTTTTAGTACAAAATCCCTGTTCTGCATATCCACATGCGGTATCAGAAGCGTTTCATCCTCATAAACCAGTTTGTCATAAAAAATAATGTCCAAATCCAGCGTCCTCGGCCCCCAATGTACTTTCCGCTCCCGCCCCGCATCCTTTTCCAGCTTATGCAGCGCCTCCAGCAGTTCATGGGGCGTATACAGCGTATCCATTTCCAGCACGCCGTTGATAAAGTCGTCCTGCCTGACCCCGCCGTAAGGCTTTGTCACAATGCTGTCGCTTACCTTCAGCACTTTGTTATGCACATCACCGGAAAGGCCGGAAATTGCGTCCGCAATATACTTTTTGCTGTCTCCCATATTGGAACCGAATGCCACAAAGGCACGGTGCCAGCCCCTGTGAATTTTAACCGAAACCGATTCAAAGCACATGGGAATGGGGGCATGGGGCTTTCTGATTTCCAAATCCAGCGATGTGATAAGCGGAAAAGCAAGCAATATGTTTTCCGCCGTCGTCTCCGCTGCCGTTTCTATCAAATCATAAGTGTGCTCCGTCAGACACTTCTTGATTAACAAACTGACTTCTCCATAGTGAGTGGATAAAGTTAAATCATCCTTTAACCCAGACGGGCGTAAATCCGTATACAGTACGGCATTCACATAAAAAAACTGCCCCTGTGCTTTTTCCTCGGGAAATACGCCGTGATTGGCAAAAACCTCCAGATTGTCTATTCTGATTTCATCAGGCATGTACGGCCTCCTTTACAAAAACAGCAATTGTTTTCAGCTATGCAAAATGGCCTCTGCCATCTTTATAGCGCGGGCATTTTCTTTTACGTCGTGCACACGGACGAAGGTGCATCCCTTCATTACTGAAATAACAGTCGTTACCAATGTGCCTTCCATGCGCTCCTGTACCGGCAAATCCAGCGTAAGTCCAACCACCGACTTCCTGCTTGTCCCTAAAAGCAGCGGGCATCCAAACATATGCAGTTCTTCCAGATTGTTGATAATCTGCAGGTTCTGTTCATAGGTTTTGCCGAAGCCCACACCGGGGTCCAGCAGAATTTTATCCCCCGCAATCCCGGCCTTTTCGGCCAAAAATAAGGTATCCGCCAAATCTGACGCCACATCCTGCATAAAATCCTGATAGCATGGTTCCTTCCTATTATGCATCAGACAGCAGGGCAGGCCGCTTTCTGCAATTACTCCTGCCATTTTGCTGTCATACTTTAAGCCCCATATATCGTTTATCAAATCAATCCCGGCTTCAATCCCGGCTTTTGCCACATCTGCCTTGTAAGTGTCCAGCGAGACAGGTATGTCAAATCTTATTTTAATTTTTTCTATTACAGGTATGACGCGCGAAATCTCTTCCTCCACTGTCAATTGTGCATATCCCGGTCTGGTGGACTCCCCTCCGATATCCAGAATGTCCATACCGTCCCTTATCATCTCCTCCACATGGAAAAGCGCCCTGTCCATGTCATTCCATTTTCCGCCGTCGGAAAAGGAATCCGGAGTCACATTCAAAATCCCAAAAATATATGTTTTTCCCTGATTTGCAAACTCCCTGTTTCCGATTTTCAATCTGAATCCTCCTAATATTTTATCTGCATATTCTTCTTTTCCTTTTTCCAGTTACACAGATTTTCCATATTGCAGGCAAAACACGGCCTGCTCGCCTTGTCCGCACGGTATAAGACACCGTTCAAAGACTTTTCTTCTGCTATCCCTTCTGTGCGGTGATTTCGTATGGCATCTACAATAACAGTCGTTTCCAAATCACTGTATCCACATTCCTTTAAAATATCGGAAGCAATCACTGCGCCTGCCTGCTCGTGCGGCCTGCCCTCCTCATACTGCACATGCTTTCCGATATCGTGCAGCAGGGCGGCGCCGTACACCACTTCCTTGTCCAGGAAAAGCCCTTCCTCCAGATTCAGAATCATGGCAATCCGTGCCACATCCAGCAAATGGGCTATATTATGACGGCAGAAGCTCCTGTCAGCCTCTGCCGCGTCATTCTTTGCTATATGCTCTATAAATAAATTATGATTTAATATTTTATCAACCCTGTCCATACTTTCCTTTCTATGCGTGCAAAAGTTGAAAAAACGCTTCCTTTAAAACGGCACTCTCTTGAAAGACTCCTCTGGAAGCCATTGTCACAGTCTTGCTTCCGGGTTTTTTGATTCCCCGCATCGTCATACACATATGCTCCGCTTCCACTGCCACCATCACTCCCTTCGGGTTTAAAAACTGCATGATGGCATCAGCAATCTGTCCCGTCATCTGCTCCTGAATCTGTAGCCTTCTTGCATATGCCTCCACAGTCCGGGCAAGCTTGCTTAACCCCACCACTTTTCCATTGGGAATATAGGCAATATGGGCAACTCCGTAAAAGGGCATCATGTGATGCTCACAGGTAGAGTAAAACACAATATCTTTCTCCAGAACCATTTCACTGTCAGAAACCGTAAAAGTCTTTTCCAGATGCTCTTTTGCGCTTTCATCCGTTCCCGCAAAAATTTCCTCATACATTCTGGCTATCCTTTCCGGCGTTTCCTTTAAACCTTCCCGGTTTAAGTCTTCACCGATACCTTCCAGAATCAACCTCACACCTGCTTCAATTTTTTCTTTATCCATTATGCCTTCCTCCGCTGAATGCCGGTCTGTCTTTCGCCATTGCATTTCTGCCTTCTTTCCAATATGTCCAAAATCCTGCCCATATAAGACAACGAACCGAAGCTGATAATCACATCATCCTTTGCCGCCAGAAGGTAGGCCATTTCCACCGCTTCCTCCAGACTGCCCGCCGCTGTTACATGGGGGTGATATCCCTTCACGGCCTGTGCCAGTTCCAGCGCCGCCATCGCACGCGGGTTGTCGGGCGGGGTCACGGTAATCACCTGTTCCGCATAAAGGTATGTTTCTGCAACGACCTTTTCAATTTCTTTGTCCCTCAACATCCCCATTATATAGATAATTCTCTTATTTGTAAAATAGAAACGTATCGATTGTGCAAGTTTTTTTGCGGCATCTTCATTGTGGGCGCCGTCCAAAATAAACAACGGCTTTTTTGACGCAATCTGAAATCTTCCCGGCCAGATTGTTTCCAAAAGACCTTTACGAAGCTGTTTTTCCGATACCGGATAGCCGCATAAGGACAGCTTTTCTATGGTTTCCACTGCCAAAACCGCGTTTTCAATCTGGTACTGTCCCGCCCGGGAAATTTCCAAACCTTCGAAACGGACTCCTCCCCCGGTTTCATATGTAAACTTCTGCCGTTCCAGACCGTACTTTACTTTTAACGCCGCCCCTGTTTTTGTAACCGGACACTGATTTTTCAATGCTTCCGATTCAATAACATTAGATATTTTTTCATCCCTGACGGCAGTTACCACAAAACATCCCTTCTTTATAATGCCGGCCTTTTGAGCGGCAATTTCCTCTAAACTGTTTCCCAGAAATTTCATATGGTCCATACTGATAGAGGTGAGCACCGCAACCTTTGTCGTGTTAATGAGGTTGGTGGCGTCTTCCCTTCCCCCCATGCCGGTTTCCAATACCACAATATCACAGGCCTTTTTTTGAAAACACAAAAATGCGGCGGCAGTTTCCGTTTCAAAAAGAGTAGGCGCCGCCAATCCCTGCGCAGTCATAGAATCCGCAGCTTCTTTCACTTCCTCTATACTCTCACAAAAAAGCTTTCGGGAAACCGGACGTCCGTTTATCTGTATATTTTCCCCGTAACCCTGAAGGGATGGTGAAAAATACCTTCCCACCTTATATCCCGCACATGTCAGTACCGTGGACACATATGCCAGCACGGAGCCTTTGCCGTTTGTACCTGCTATATGGACAAAAACAAGCTTATCCTGTGGATTTCCTAATTTTTGGCAGAGCCCTTTGATATTGAAAAGTCCCGGCACAATACCATTTGTTTTTAACGATTCCAAATATTGCGTTACTTCCGTATTCTTCATGGTATAAAGCATCCTTTCCCGGAAATACTATTTTCTATGAAAAAATATATCCACAATTTTATCCATTGCGGCATTACGGGCTGGTGCATGGAAATCTTATTTACAGCCCTTGATTCTTATAGAAAACGAAAATTTACCTTAAAGGGAAATACCTCCGTATGGATGTTTCCCATCTACGGCTGTGCCTGTTTTTTGTCTCCTGTCTGCCATTCACTAAAAGGCAAATCTCCTTTTGTGAGGGGACTGACTTATGCTTCCCTGATTTTTGCCGTGGAATACCTTACAGGCACTTTGCTTTCCAAAAAACAAATTTGTCCCTGGGATTACAGCCGTTCCAAATGGCATATCAAAAAAATCGTCCGGCTGGATTACCTTCCGCTCTGGTTCTTGGCAGGGTTGTTATTTGAAAGGCTGCTTGCGGAAAGCGACTCGTGAGCGGCTTTTCGTTTCTCCATGAATTTCATCAAAATGACATAGATAACTATAAAATAAACTGCGGCGCTGACCCAGGCAATGACGTTTCCCATGCACACACCCACATAACTGAGGTTTTTTGCTGCAATAAATGCCACAACCCCGCGGCCGACAAGTTCCACTACGCCGCCGAACATCGGCAGAAGCCCAAACCCGCAGCCCTGCAATACATGCCGGAAAACAAAAATCAGACCCAGCGGAATAAAGAATGCCCCGCACAGCACTGCATAAATCCATACATATTCATAAACTTTAGCCACTTCATCCGCTGCGACAAAAAGTCTAACCATTAACGGAAGCATCAGCATCAAAACTCCGTAAATTACGACAGAATATATAATGCTCATAATGCTGGCGCTTTTGACACCCTTCTTAATCCTTTCCAAATCATTGACGCCCCTGTTTTGAGCGCCATAAGTTGCCATGGTCGTTCCCATCGCTCCAAAGGGCTGGGTCACAAACTGCTCGACCTTGCAGGCTACGGAATAAGCGGCTACCACTGTGGAGCCAAGCAAATTCAACGCTGTCTGCACAAAAATTGCGCCAATTGCCGTAATGGAATACTGCAAAGCCATGGGAAGGCCCACTGACAGCTGATTTTTGGCAAAGCTCCAGTCAAATTTCCAATGCCTTCTTTCAATCCTGAGGGCAGGCACCCAGACCAACATATACACAAGACATAAAAGCCCGGACACTCCCTGTGCAATCACCGTGGCATAGGCAGCGCCCTCCACACCCATTTGGAACACTGCTATAAATAAAATATCCAGGGCTACATTCATAACAGCCGCTATCACCAGGAAAACAAGCGGAATCAGGCTGTTTCCAATTGACCTCATAATGCTCGCCAAAAGATTATACAGCACATTGCAGGCAATGCCGGCACAAATAATGATGATATATCTTTTAGTCATATCATAGATATCATCCGGCGTATTCATAATCTGAAGCAGCCTATCCATCTGTGTGATACTGATAACTGTCATTACCACTGCCAGTATGGCTGAAAGGATGTAGGCGCTTCCGATACTCTGTTTCATGCCTTCCCTATCCCCGGCGCCAAAACGCTGTGCCGTCATGATGGTAAACCCTGTGGTCAACCCCTGGGTAAAACCCAGTATGAGAAAGGTGATGGAGCCTGTAGCGCCGACTGCCGCCAATGCATCCACACCTACAAAGTGTCCGACTATAATTGTGTCTGCCATACTGTATAACTGTTGAAATATATTTCCTATAATCAGCGGACCCATAAACAAAACCAGTAATTTAGTTGGTTTTCCTTTTGTCATATCCAGTTCCACGTTGTTTTCCTCCTAAAAATATCCTCTGAAAAAGACGGAGTATAATCAACTCCGCCCTGCTTTCCAACCAAATATGAAAAATTACATGTCAGCATCATCCAAATCCCCGATACCTCCCGTACCGATATCAAGGGTATTTAACGTCCGCCTTCTCATGCGTGCCGCTTCCGACGCTTCAAGAATATAATTTTTGATTTCCCTGGAATGCTTAATATGGAGCAGTATCAATTTCGGATGGGTTGTATCTCCGGTAAAACAGGTAATCGTTCCCATTCCAAACATGCGCTCTGCAAGACTTGCCGTAAGCTCCACATCCTGCACTTTATACATATAACAGTCGTTTTCCACCTTTTTCAAAAATCCCTGGTCTATGGTAATCATATCATCCTTTATGATATATTTCGTAAAAGTAAAGGGCAGCCCAAAAAATGCCCATCTTTTCCTCTCCACAAACTTAACATCCTCATCCTGTACCTTTGCCATATCAACAAAACTCCTTTTTTATGAAAATATGCTTTATCCGCAACATTTACCACTCTGATTCGTTCTCAATTATAATGGAAACAGCAGGGATATGCAAGCGAAATGTTCTTAAGTTTTAGTATGCCCCGCATTTCGGATGGCGTCAGCCGGAGGGTGCATTTGATTCCATAAAGGACCGTGTAAAAACACCGGCATTTGGAGGTTGTTTTTCGACCTCTTATGTGCCGCTGTGTTTTTACCCGAGCGAGAGCGCGTCCTGTTGGAACAAATGCACCCTCCGGCTGCCGCCATCCAAAATGTCCAAATGCCGAAACACCAAAACGCCGTCTTGATTCTGTCCCCCGGTTATGGTATCATATCCAAAAGAAATATAACATAAAAGGAGGTTTTTCATGACTGCCAAAGAATGTATCAGAGAACGCAGAAGTATCCGCCAGTTTACGGACAAACCGGTTCCCCACGACGTACTGGCTTCCATTGTGGAAACCGCTTCTTACGCGCCGAGCTGGAAGCATACCCAGATTGCCCGCTATATTGCCATAGAAGGGGATTTAAAAGATAAAATTGCGCGGGAATGCACTTCTTCTTATGCAAAAAACGGAGAAATCATGTTGAATGCTCCTATGGTAGTTGCCGTTTCTTTCATTAAAAACCGCAGCGGTTTTGAAAGGGATGGCTCTTTCAGCACTCCCAAAGAAGGAGGCTGGCAGATGTTTGACGCCGGCATCGCCGCAGAGGCATTTTGTCTTGCTGCCTATGAACAGGGATTGGGAACTGTCATCATGGGTATTTTTGATGAAGAAAAGGCTTCCTCTTATCTGGAACTGTCGGAGGACAGGGAGTTGGCTGCCCTTATTCCCATCGGTTACCCTGCCGAATCTCCTGTTGCCCCCAGACGGAAACCCGTGGAGGAATTGTTATCTTATAAATGATTTTAAATCGAAGAGATTTTTTCTCTTCGATTTTTTTAGGAAACTGTAATAATGGAGGTTTTATAAATGAAACACTTAATGAGTCCACTGGACTTTTCCGTGGAGGAACTGGAAAAGTTATTTGACCTTGCCGAACACATAGCAAAGAATCCTATACGGTATGCACATACCTGCGACGGTAAAGTACTTGCCACCTGTTTTTACGAGCCAAGCACCAGGACGCGCCTTAGTTTTGAGTCTGCCATGATTCATTTAGGCGGAAAGGTTCTCGGCTTTTCCGACGCTGCCAATTCTTCTGCTTCCAAGGGGGAAAGCGTATCGGATACCATCCGCATCATTTCCTGTTATGCGGATATTTGTGCCATGCGCCATCCAAAAGAAGGCGCTCCCATGGTTGCTGCTGAAAAATCCCGGATTCCCGTTATCAATGCAGGGGATGGCGGACATCAGCACCCCACCCAGACCTTGACGGATTTATTGACCATCCGCTCCTTAAAAGGACACCTTGACCACCTTACCATCGGCCTGTGCGGAGATTTAAAATTTGGGCGTACCGTACACTCCCTTATCAACGCGCTTGTCCGTTATGAAGGCATTCGTTTCGTATTCATCTCTCCCGAAGAATTGAGGGTTCCCGACTACATTACGGATATGTTAAAAGACAAAAATATCCCTTATCAGGAGGTCATCCGCCTGGAAAATGTAATGCCCTCCCTTGACTTACTTTACATGACAAGAGTGCAAAAGGAACGTTTTTTCAACGAAGAAGATTACGTCCGGTTAAAGGATTTTTACATACTGGATACCGCAAAGATGGAACTGGCAGGACCCGATATGCTGGTACTGCACCCTCTTCCCAGAGTCAATGAAATATCTGTGGAGGTGGATGACGACCCAAGAGCCGTTTACTTTAAACAGGCACAGTACGGTGTCTATGTCAGGATGGCGCTCATCCTGACGCTGCTCGGTCTTGAAGATTCCATGGAAAACGAAAAATAGGAGGTTATCCCGATGTTAAATGTAGGAAAAATTGAAGAAGGCTTTGTGCTTGACCACATCAAAGCAGGAAAAAGCATGGACATATACAAACACCTTCAGCTGGGCAAGCTGGACTGCACCGTAGCCATTATTAAAAATGCCCGCAGCAATAAGATGGGAAAGAAAGACATTTTAAAGGTAGAATGTGATATCAACCAGCTTGATTTGGATGTTCTTGCCTTTATTGACCATAATATTACCGTCAATGTCATCAAAGACGGAGAAATAGTGGATAAAAAAGAACTGGTGCTTCCCAAAATGATAAAAAATGTCATACGCTGCAAAAACCCCCGCTGCATCACTTCCATTGAACAGGGACTTCCCCACATTTTTGTTCTGGCTGACGAAGAAAAAGAAATCTACCGCTGTAAATACTGTGAAGAAAAAGGAAACGGTTCTCTTTAGAGAACCGCTCTTTTACTTTCTCTTTTTCTTCTCTTCCGCTTTCTGCCTTATCTCTTCCATAATTTCCCGATAACGGACGGAACTCATGGAAGGGTTGTTATGGAACAGCTTATGCATCCATTTTGCGTTTTTCATCCGCTCCATGTTCTCTTTTAACTGCTCCATGTGGAGTCTGTCAACAATAGACTCTTTTTTCTGCTCCATATTTTCCGCAAACAACTCTTTCTTTGCATTCCATTCTTCTTTTGCCTTCTCCAAGTACACCAGAATATCCCGCAAATCCAGAGCCGCCTTAAAAGCCAGCGCAAAATCTCCGGCAATATAAACGGTAAGAAGCACCGTAATTATAGTCAAAACTGCTGAAGGGATGTCCAGCACAAATGCTTCAACGGGCTTATGTATCACATAAGTCATCAGCATGGTAAGTCCTCCCCATGCCAATGAGGAACTTAAGCAGATATGTCCTTTAAAATTAAAAGGCTGATTGGAATAATCCCAGTATCGCACTTTAAACAACGCCTCCATCACAACGCCTGTCACATATTCCAACAATGTGGCGCCGATACAGCCCGCGATGTAAACAGCCCACCAATGCTGCAAAAACGGTTTGGAAACCAGCAGCATCATAATGGCGCCGCTTCCGTAAAGCGGCAGAAACGGCCCTTTCATAAAACCTCTGTTTACAAACTTCCTGCTTTTTATGGAAACATATGCCGATTCAAAACACCAGCCGAAAAAACAGTAAAAATAAAAGAAAAACAACCATTGTATTACAGAATATCCAAACATATCTTTCTCCTAGCGGTACATATCCATTGCCAGACAGATTTTTCCTTTTTTTGTTTCGTATTTCACTTCTTTAAAAACAAGCTTACCGAACCCTCTCACATTCACCACTTCTCCGGGCTTCCACATACGGCTGTTGTTTTCTGCCAGACGCCCGTCCACATAGACCTTTCCTCCCCGGAAAAGTGCAATGCTCTCGGCTCTGGATATATGATAAACCTTTGACAGACATCCGTCAATGCGCAGGGAGCTCACCTGCACCTCCACGCTTTTCGGCTCATCCCTTTTTGCCGTATCCATCCGTCCCGTAACCTCACATCCCACATGGGTATGCTTTATCTGAACCAGATTTTCACAGATAAATTCCGCCATGGAAGACAGGCAGTACAAATAACCTTCCCTGTCACCCACGCGGATATCGCCGATACAGTCACGTTCAATGCCCAGATTCATCAGCGCACCCAAAAAATCCCTGTGGGAGAAATCATCTGAAAATTTTACCGCTGACGGCTTTACATGGATACAGGAAATCGGATACTCCTCCTCATACCCAAGCTCCTCAGGCGACCCAAAGCGAACCACTTTCCGCTCGGCTTCTTCATCACCGCCAAATAAAGCAGGATGGGAAAAAAGCAAATCTTTTTCCATCCTGTAATAGACATCCAGTTCAGCCATTCCCAGAAAACTGCTGAAAGTAAAAACATTCTGCCTGTAAGATTTATCAGCAAGTTCCTTAAGCCTTTTCTGCAATTGTGCCAGTTCTTTTTCCGAGTTTAACGCCATACCAATCCCCATGCAAATCGCGAGCCTGCTTGCGATATTGCTTAAAAACAAAATTTAAAAACGCAGATTTTTCACCCTAACCTTCATGCCGCCACTCCATGGCGGCTCAAATCAAGATGAAAATGCCGTATTTCCGGCATTTTCCGGCGTGAAACTTAGTACTTCTTAGCGAAATGCCCCTTGGCATGAGCTATTAGAAGTACTTTTCACGCTATTACCCCAATGCCACATCCAATATCATCATTAACAAAAATCCTGCCAGCACGCCAGCCGTACCGAAATGGGAGTGTTCACCCAGATGAGCCTCCGGAATCAGTTCTTCCACCACCACATAAATCATGGCGCCTGCCGCAAAAGAAAGCAGCCATGGCATAAACGGCACCAGTGCAGATGCCAGCAATACCGTAATCACCCCGAAAACAGGCTCCACAATGCCGGACAAGCAGCCACACAAAAATGCTTTCAGAGTCCCTGTGCCTTCCTTTTTTAAAGGCAGCGAAATTGCCGCTCCTTCCGGAAAATTCTGAAGGCCGATGCCGACAGCCAGTGCAAATGCCGCAGCATACTCCACGGTGTCCGCACCATTTAACCGGGCATTTGCAAAAGCAATTCCCATTGCCATTCCCTCAGGAATATTATGAAGCGTCACGGCAAACACCATCAATGTAGTTCTTTGCAGGGAAGTTTTCGGCCCTTCACCCTGCCGCTCCCCGATATGCAGATGGGGAACCAGCTTATCCATCAGCATCAAAAACAGCGCACCCAGCAAAAATCCGCCTGCCGCCGGTATCCATCCGATACCGCCCGCCTCACCGGCCTGCTCTATGGCAGGTATCAGCAGTGACCAGACACTGGCAGCAATCATTACCCCGGCTGCAAATCCCAAAAAAGCCTTGTGGATATTCTCCTTCATTTCCTTTTTAAAAAAGAAAACCATTGCCGCGCCCAGTGATGTCATAAGCCAGGCAAAACTTGTTCCCTCCAATGCAAGTAAAACCGTACGCATATATTCTCCTTGTCTCAATTAAAACTGATAATCTCGTTTTTGGGGGCCTTTGCCTTCTCCACACTGACTGCATGTAAAACCGGCCCTTCACCCTGATATTCCTCCCGATATTCTTTTGTGACGGAAGCCTTCACCCTGACCCATTCCTTTTGTTTCAGATTGTCCGCCCCCGCATATTCGCAGGCATACCCCAAAAAAGCCATATCATCCGCACAGCAGGTCATGGCCATACGCCCCGGCACAAAATATCCCTTGGGAAATCCTTCCGGTTTTAATACCATGGCAAGAAATTCTATGGTCTTTCCAACATATCTTTCCATATGGTCCATGCTGTCCAGATACCAGATACCATACCCAAAATCGTCCAGTTTTAATACATCTTCTGTCAAATCGTAAGGCAAATCGTCTTCCAGAATATCCGTAATTTCACCGTTTGCGTCTTCAAAAATAACATCCGCCCTGGGATTCACCGCCTTGATATTCCTCTTGTAAGCATTCAAGTCCGTGATGCCGTCACAGCGGTTAAAAATAATCATCTCGGAATTTCGTACCATCTCTGCCAGAAGGGAACGCATATTGGTGTAATACATCGGAAAGGTAGAACCGTCAATGGTCGTAATCTGCTGCTCCACTTTCCAATGCCAGGGAAGCTTCATTTCCTTAAAATTCCACATGCCGTTATATTCTATAATGATTCTGTCAGGCTTGTGTTTCTTTTCCAGCTCCAGCAAATGGGAGGGCGTAAAAGACGCTTCCTCCTCAATCACCTCCAGCACCGTCCTGCTCTTTTTCAGCAGCGAAGCGTCATACTCCACCTCCCCTTCCTCACAAAGCAAGAGCAGCGTGGTTCCCTTTGTCTGAAAATACGGCTGTGAAAGCGTAAAAGTGATAAACTCAGTCTTGCCGCTTTCCAGAAACCCATTGATGATATATACAGCTTTCATAAAATATCCTTTCTTTTATCCGGCCTTTGCAGCCCCAAATCACCGTCAGGCAAATAACGCCTCCAGCCCCTCCTCCGCCAGGCCGGAACCAATGACGCAAATCTTTCCCGTCACCTGCGGCTTTCCTGTCCTGATATCACTTTCACCCGGTACATAGTCAAAATAAATCCATGTGCCATCCTCAGCGGGAACCATTCCTTTGGCCCGAAGCACCATGCCATAGTCGCCGCCCTCTAAGCTTTCCAGCAGTTTTGCTATTCTTTCCGCCGTATACAGGGCAGGCGTTTCTTTTCCCCAGCTTGTAAACACTTCATCCGCATGATGATGGTGATGCCCTTCCTCATGGTCATGACATCCGCAGGTGCAGTCATCGCCATGGTCATGATGGTGCTCATGGCCGCACTCTTCCCCGTCTTCATGATGGTGGTGGTGTCCATGGCAGCACTCTTCTTCGTCTTCATGATGGTGGTGTCCATGGCAGCATTCTTCACCGTCTTCATGATGATGATGGTGTCCATGGCAGCATTCTTCACCGTCTTCATGATGATGATGGTGTCCATGGCAGCACTCCTCCCCGTCTTCATGATGATGGTGGTGATGTTCATGTGCTTCTTCCAGCATGTCCTGCAGCATATTTTCCAGTTTGTCAGCGCCTTCTATTGCTTTCAGGATATCCGCTCCCTGCAAATCTTCCCATGGTGTGGTGATAATGACCGCCTCTTTGTTATATTCCCGAATCATCTCCACACAGGTCTCCAGCTTTTCCTGATTCATGCCGGCTGTCCGGCTCAGGATAATGGTACCGGCATAGGCAATCTGATTACAGAAGAACTCGCCGAAATTCTTGATATACATCCTGCATTTTGCCGCATCCACCACAGCTACCGCACTGTTTACCCGGACTAACGCATCCGAAGCAACATTTTCCACTGCCTTTATGACATCGGAAAGCTTTCCTACCCCGGAAGGCTCTATCAATATCCTTTCCGGTGCATAAGTTGTCAGCACTTCTTTCAATGAAGTTCCGAAATCACCCACAAGGGAACAGCAGATGCAGCCGGAGTTCATCTCTTTGATTTCGATGCCGGACTCCTCCAGAAACCCGCCGTCAATACCGATTTCCCCAAATTCATTTTCAATCAATACCACCTTGGTATCTGCCAATGCTTCCTTGAGCAGCTTTTTAATCAATGTCGTTTTACCGGCTCCGAGAAAGCCGGAAAAAATATCTATTTTTGTCATAGTATCCTCCATTCTGAAGCGTTGCATAAAACCGCCGCATAGCATATTGTGGAACATTTTTCACGGAATGTCAAGAAGTCTTCCGCATTTTCATTATCTTTTACAGTCATTATCTTTTGCCAGCATCCACTCGGATTCTATGACGGAAAACGGCAGCACTGCCGCTTCCCCCTCCCTGCTTATCCCGCATATGATTCCCGCAATATATCCTTTTGCATCAACAACTGCACATCCGCTCATGCCTCCCTTGACCTCCATTTTCAACAGCATCATGTCAAGGGAAAAATCCTCCAGATAAATCCATGTGGAGAGCACCACTCCTTCCATACTTTCTCCCTGTGTCCCGTCAGCGGTAAGTGTATACAGCACATCCCCTTCCTGCAATCCGTCAAAATGCTTTCTGTCTTTCTTTACCGGCACTGCCATATCCGGCATTTTTTCCTCTTCCACTTTTAAAAATGCCGCATCTGCGGTTTCCGACAGGTAAAATACCTCCGCATCGGTCTCACTTCCATCGGAAAATACAATGGTACATAAATCCCCGCACACCAGCCCTGAAAGGACATGGCCGGCCGTTGCCAGATAACCGCCGCTTTCATCCCTGTCATACACAATGCCCCGGCCCGTAAAATATGGGGTTCTCACCGTAACGTAAGAAGATGTGTTCTGTGTTTCCCCGTTTCTTCCTGCCGATATAAACAGGCATAACACTAACAGTGCTGCTGCCGATATACAAATAATTGTTTTCTTTTTCCTGTCCATTATAACTGCCTCCCTATGAAAAACCCGGCAAACACAGCCGGACTGGCTATTTTTACCGGGTTTTTTATTGATAAGCAGGACGATAAGCCGGGTTATGTCTTGAATAATCATCTGTCTAGGACTGCCGTTGCCGGCAGCCTCAAGCGACCCACCTGAAAACAGGCCGGGCAAGCCTATTGTTTTCATACGGTCTTGCTTCGGATGGGGTTTACATGGCTTCCCTCGTTACCGAAGGAACGGTAGTCTCTTACACTGCCTTTCCACCCTTACCGGATTGCATACGGCTTGCCGTATGCAATCAGAAGAACCGGCACAGCCGTTTCTTCCATTCGGCGGTTTATTTCTGTTGCACTGGCCTTGGAGTCACCTCCACCGGACGTTATCCGGCATCCTGCCCTGCGAAGCCCGGACTTTCCTCACCCACATAAGTGGCCGCGATTATTTATCCTACTTATTTACTTTTTATTCTGTCTTAAAGAGACCGTTTCCTCTTCCAAATACGACCACTATAGCAAAAGACAGCCATCTGTGCCTATTATATACTATGGAGGCACAACTTGAAAAGAAAAAAATACCGGTCCGCACAAATTTTAGGGGAAACCCATTCCGTTATACATGAAAACAGCTTCCGCCCACAAATTCCCTGCATATGGAATTGTTGGGCAGGCTCTCACTGCTAACCCCAAGAAAATAATCCAGGAATTTTAACAGCCTCTTTGCCTCATAGTATTCCGGCTCATCCTTTTCAATCCCAAACAAAAGCGGTTCCGCAAACTGCTTTAACACTGCAAGTTCATAGATGAGCGCCGAGTTAAACATGGCGTCCGCACTCTCCTGAAACGGAAAGATATTCTCCTCTTCCCCTCTCCTGACCGAAGGCCACATATGAATCGTCTGCTTTGCACTGGAGCCCCTGGTCCTTGCATCCCGCACCATCCTCCTCAAGAGCCGCACATCCGTGGTGGGAATCCTGTTGTGCTCATCGATATTTAAGCTTGTCAGCGCACTGATGTAAATTCTGTACTTACTCTCATCGGGAAGCGCATGGGACATCCTGCCGTTCAAGCCGTGAATGCCTTCAATTACCAATATATCCTCTGCCCCCAGGGTAAGCGTATTGCCTTTATACTCCCGTTTTCCGGTCTTAAAATTAAAGCTTGGCATCTGCACCGTTTTTCCGTCCAGCAGCGCGCACATATCCTGATTAAACTGCTCAATGTCGATTGCTTCAAGACATTCAAAATTATAGTCACCGTTTTCGTCCTTCGGTGTAAACTCCCTGTCCACAAAATAATCATCCAATCCAATCGGATGCGGCGTCATGCCCTGTGTACGAAGCTGAATGGACAGCCGGTGTGAAAAAGTAGTTTTCCCGGAAGAGGACGGTCCGGCAATCATCACAAACTTCACGTTACCGCGCTTTACAATCTCTTTTGCAATCTCTCCGATTTTTCTTTCCTGCTCCGCCTCCTGAACCAGTATTGTATCATTGATGTTCCCTTTGCAGATGCGGTTGTTCAATTCCCCTACGGTCGAAATATTTACCCTTCTTCCCCAGTTCTTTGCATCCTCCATGGTATTAAACAACAGCTTGCTTTTCGGTGTAGGCAAGATTTCACAGGGATTCTTTTTCTCCGGAAGCAATAACATCATCCCTTTTTCATACAAAACCAGGTCAAAATATTTAACATATCCTGCGTTGGGAAGCATAAAGCCGTAATAATAATCAAAATACCCTTCCATCTCATACAGATTGATAAAAGAACTTCTCCTGTATTTAAACAATTTTTCCTTGTCCACCATCCCCTTTTCGCGGAACAGTTCCATGGCGTCATCCACAGGAAAAGACTTTTTTATCAAAGGCATTTTCATTTCTACCAGTTCGTGCATTCTCTTTTTGATTTTTTCTACCAGTTCTTCGGTAACGGTATATTCTCCCGTGTTGATATAATATCCGTGTCCAATCGTAAATTCCACGCGGCATGCCTGGGCAAAACCCGCTCCCGCAATATCGTACACCGCTTTCAGCACCAGCATTTTAGCCGTACGCACATAAGTCTTGCTGCCGACGGCATCCTGCAAAGTAAAAAACTCCAAAACGCCGCTCCTGGTCGCTTTTTTAAACAATTCCCGCATTTTGCCGTTTAATGCTACCACTGCAATCTGGTTGTTGTAAGCAGGCTGGAACTCCTTCACAATTTCTTCGTAGGTGCATCCTTTTGGATATTCCCTCTCTTCTCCGTTAATAGTAAGCTTAATCATTTCCCCAATACCTTTCTTTATTATTGTTCTTTCTCACACTACCGTAAAAGGGCTTTTTTCCTCAGCCATACAGACGGTAATCCCGGGCAGGTTTCTTTCAAAATAGTCCTTCATATAAGGAACAAAAAGTTTTTCCAGCCCGAAATGGCCCGCATCAATGACAGAAATGCCCTGTGCCACCAAATCAATTCCCATATGATGGTCAATATCCCCTGAGATAAGCACATCCACCCCTGCCCGCAGGGCTGCCGGTACAACCGACTTTGCCGAGCCGGGGGAAACTGCCGCTACCTCTGCCTTTTCTTCCAAATTCCCATACGCCCTGACTGCCGGCAGTCGAAAAACTTTTTTTACATATTCGGCACACTCCAAAAGCGTCATCGCTTGCGGCAGGCTGCCATACCTTCCGATGCCCTCTTTGGATATGTCATCCTCATATGTCACATCAAGTACCTGCCTGTTTTTTAACAGCAGTTCGTCTGCTGCTGCATCCGCCATTCCCATCACGTCAAAATTGGTGTGCATGGCTATATAACAGATGTCCGACCGTATCAGCTTTAAAAGCCGCCTGCCCACAAAGTCCTCCTCCGTAATGCGCTTTATGGGTGAAAAAATAAGCGGATGGTGCGAAAGCAGCATATCCGCTCCCGCTTCAACGGCATCTTCCACCACCTCGTCAGTGGCGTCCACTGCCAAATACACCTTCCTTATTTCTTTGTCCTTTCTGCCTGCCAAAAGCCCTACATTATCCCAGCTCTCCGCAAATTTAAATGGGGCAAGTATCTCTAGCCTCTCCATGATTTTTGCACAATTCATACAGACACTCCTTTATTTCCCGTAGAGCATCAGGCATTCTGCAATATCAGCCAAATCAGCCTCTACCTCCTGCCTGCGTTTTTCCGTCCTCTGCCTTGTATCCTGTCCCGTTCCTTCCATGCCTTCTCTGCTCATGTCCATTTTAGACAGGATTGTTTTGTTTCTTTGCTCCAAAACCATTAGATATTCCCGTAATACCGGATTTTTTGCAGCCAGCAGCAATGGACCGAAACTGTCCTCCAGCCGCTGCCTTGTTTCCTCCTGCAATGCTTTCCGGGTCTTTGGGTTCGTATCCGCTGCTGTATTTTGGGGTACCGCCTTTATAACAGGATAAAATTTGCCGTCCTCTTTTATGATATCTTCCTGCACAATTTGCAGTCCATGCTCCCTTAAGTATCTCCGGAAAAGAGCATGCTCCGACTGTGGCTGCAAAATCAATTCTTTCATCAGCCTGATTTTCCCCTCTCCCTCTGAAAGAATTTTCATCATCAAACGCCCGCCCATACCGGCGCAAATCAAAGTGTCCGCTTCACCGGGCCGAAGCGCCGCAACACCGTCGGAAAGCCTTGTCTCTATGTATTCGCAAAATCCGCTTGCCTGAATATGTTCTTTTGCCCTTTTAAGCGGTCCGGTCCGCACGTCCATGGCATAGACCTTCGGTGCAATATGATGCCTGCAAAGATAAATGGATACAAAGCCATGGTCACATCCAACATCGGCAGCCGTGTTTCCCGGTGTCACCATATCCGCTATGGCTTTTAATCGTTTTGACAATTCCATGGCTTTTAATCCAGATAATCCTTTAGCTTACGGCTTCTGCTGGGATGCCGCAGCTTTCTGAGCGCCTTTGCCTCAATCTGCCGGATACGCTCACGGGTCACGTTAAATTCTTTCCCTACTTCCTCCAGCGTACGCGCCCTGCCGTCATCCAGCCCAAACCTTAAACGGAGAACCTTCTGCTCTCTTTCTGTCAGTGTGCCGAGCACCTCCACAAGCTGTTCTTTTAAAAGGGTAAAAGCTGCCGCATCCGCAGGCACCGGCACATTGTCATCCTGTATAAAATCACCCAGATGGCTGTCCTCTTCTTCCCCAATCGGGGTTTCCAGCGAAACCGGTTCCTGACTGATTTTAAGAATTTCACGCACACGGTCAACAGGCATGTTCATTTCAACTGCAATCTCCTCCGGAGAAGGCTCCCTGCCCAATTCCTGCAAAAGCTGACGGCTGACGCGAATCAGCTTGTTAATCGTTTCCACCATATGCACCGGAATCCTGATGGTTCTTGCCTGGTCAGCAATCGCCCTCGTTATGGCCTGTCTAATCCACCATGTGGCATATGTGGAAAATTTATACCCTTTCCTGTAGTCGAACTTTTCCACTGCCTTAATCAGTCCAAGGTTACCTTCCTGAATCAAATCCAAAAACAGCATTCCGCGCCCTACATAACGTTTGGCGATACTGACTACCAGCCTTAAATTTGCTTCTGCAAGCCTTTTCTTTGCTTCCTGGTCTCCAAGCTCCATCTTTTTGGCAAGCTCAATCTCCTCCTCTGCCGACAGAAGCGGAACTTTTCCGATTTCTTTCAGATACATTCTGACGGGGTCTTCAATGCTGACGCCGTCCGGTACGGAAAGGTCAATGTTTTCCACATCGACATCCTCTTCCTCCATAAGCACAATTTCTTCATCGCTGACATCATCTTCTTCCGTAATTCGGAGGACATCGACATTATTCTGCTCCAAAGCCTCTAAAATCTTATCAAACTGTTCTTCTTCGAGCGGCATATCATGAAAGAAATCATTGATTTCCTGATATTCCAATACATTCTTTTTCTTCTTTGCAACGGCCAGGAGTTCTTTGATTTTCTCCTCAAACCTTGCCTGTGTGTTTTCGTCCATTTGGTTTCCATCCTTTCGAAACGTAGTAGTAGTATAGCCTTAATCCAAAGAAATATGCGTTTTGCTAAGTTCTTCCAATGCCTTTTTACCAGCAATTACCTGCTTTAGCGCATCCATATCACTCCCAAGCTTTTCGGAATAATATTCATAACTGTTTTTTTTAACGGCATACAGAATATCATGGAATGCCCTTTCCTTTTCCTGCTTTGTCTCAAGAGCTTCCACTTTGGTGTTGAACAACGCTGCCGTCTGCCGCTGCTCTTCTTCATCTTCAAACATACTGACTATGCCTGCTGGGTTATAGTTTCCCGTCTCCATATCCGCGAACAGGCGCTCCGCAACCTTTTGGTATAATTCCTCCGTAAAGTCGGAAGGTGCAATATACTTTGCAATTTTAGGATAAACGGCGGGATAATCCGTAATCCAGGTAAGCAGCATACGCTGAACCTTTTTACTGTTCTCTTCAGACGTATTTTTTTTGGCCACACCTGATTTAGGCCGCCTAATCTGTCCTGTAAGACCGTTCCGGGCAGCATAGGACGCCACCAGCTTTCTCAGGTTTTCAAAACCGATGTGATACTTGTCCGCCACCGCTTCCAGATAATTCTCCCTTTCTACTTCTATCTCAAATCCGCAAAGTTTCTTTGCAATTTCTTTGTGGAATCTGGTTTTACTTTCCGGGTCTTTTTCGTCCACATCCCGCTCCAGTATCCGGATTTCAAACAGAAAACTGTTTTCCGCATTGTCAATCCTCTCCTGAAAAGCTTCCGTCCCCAGATTCTTGATAAACTCATCCGGGTCTTTATAGGGATGCATATTGATGACTTTCCCCGACAATCCTGCTTCCCTCAGTATGGCTATTGCCCGAAGCGCCGCATTGACCCCGGCTCCGTCGCTGTCATAGGCCAGCAGCACATTTTCGGTATACCGTCCAAGCAGGCTTGCCTGCCCCGTCGTGAAAGCCGTGCCAAGGGATGCCGCCGCCTGGGTAAAACCGGCCTGATGCAGGGAAATCACATCCATATAACCTTCACACAGTATTATGTTCCCGGCGCGCGCCGTCCTTGCAAAGTTCAGTCCGTACAAATTCCTGCTCTTGTCAAAGACCGGGGTTTCCGGTGAATTGAGGTATTTGGGTTCTCCTTCTCCCATAACCCTGCCGCCAAAACCAATGACCCGGTGGTTAATATCCTGTATGGGAAACATGACCCTGTTCCAGAACTTGTCATGCATGCCATACCGCTCGTCAAAACTTGCAAGCCCGGCCTCCTGTACCAGTTTCCCGTCATATCCCTTTTTCTTTAAATACATGGTCAAATCATCACTGGTTTTATTTGCAAAACCAAGACCAAATTTTTTCATGGTTTCCTCAGTCAGTTTTCTGCCGCTTAGATACCGGTATCCGATTTCTCCCTGTCTGGCACGAAGCTGATAATAAAAATACTTTGCAGCTTCCTTATTTACTTCCAGAAGCCTTGCCCTGTGATTCTCTTTTTTTCTCATTTCCTCGGAGCGTTCCACCTCAGGCAGGTTGACCCCTGCCCTTTCCGCCAGCGTTTTAATGGCCTCCCCAAAGGAATAATTTTCATAATTCATCAAAAAGGTAAACACATTACCGCCGGCGCCACAGCCAAAGCAGTAATACATCTGCTTGCTGCCGGATACGGAGAAAGAAGGGGATTTCTCATTATGAAAAGGACACAGGCCGAAATAACTGGCGCCCTTTTTCTGTAGTTTCACATATCCGGATATTACATCCACAATATCATTTTTTATTCTGACTTCTTCTATCAGTTCATCTGGATAATACATGCTTGTCCTTCTCTTTTCCGGCGCGTTTGTTTGGTTTCTTCTTGTGTCTTATCCGTGCCAGGACTTAGGAATATATAATTCTTCGTAAATGGAAATGGCAAAACGGTCCGTCATGGCACTTATGTAATCACATACAATCCTTTCACGGGGCTCCCCTTTCTCCATCATATGAAGCAAATCTTTCGGGAGTTCATCAATATGCCCGAGATAATGGTGATAAAGTGTCTCTATAAGCTTTTCTGCCTTACTTTCCTCACTTTTTGCTTCCGGATTCTGGTATACGCGTTCAAACATAAACCTGCGCAGTTTACTCATGGCATCCCCCACCTGCTCCGACATCCGTATGTCGCCTGTCCCGAAACTGGTGGTTACAATATCATGGATAAAATGGTCAAGCCTTTCCCCTGTGGTATATCCTATCACATCGCCGATTTCAGCAGGAACATCCGCTTCCGTCAGGATACCTCCCCGGATGGCATCGTCCATGTCATGGTGTATATAGGCTATTTTGTCTGACAGTCTGACAATTTTTCCTTCTAAGGTATGCGGCATACTGGCTGTCTGGTGATTCAGGATGCCATCGCGAACCTCTTTGGTCAAATTAAGCCCCTGTCCGTTTTTTTCCAGCTTTTCCACAGTTCTAACGCTTTGTACGTTGTGCTCAAAACCATACGGACAGACTGCATTTAATGCCCTCTCTCCGGCATGTCCGAAAGGTGTATGCCCCAAATCGTGCCCCAGGGCTATCGCCTCCACCAAATCTTCATTCATGCGAAGCGCTTTGGCAATGGTGCGTGCATTCTGGGAAACCTCCAGGGTATGGGTCAGCCTTGTCCTGTAATGGTCCCCTTCCGGTGTCAGGAAAACCTGTGTTTTATCCTTAAGCCTCCTGAACGATTTGGAGTGAAGGATTCTGTCCCTGTCCCTCTGGAAAACCGGACGAATATCACACTGCTCTTCCTCCCTCTCCCTGCCCTCGGAATACATACTCAGCGCAGCATGGGGGCTTAGGTATTCTTTTTCCCACAATTCCAGTTGTTCCCTGATTGTCATATCTAACGCCTTTCTACGCCATTTGCGGCAGACAACACAGCTTGTTACACAACCTAAAACTCTCTACCTTTAATATTCTGCACCAAAAGATAAACTCCTTTTTTTATCTGCATATATCATAAATAAATTCCGCATTTTTATCCATGGCCTCATAAGCCGTCTTAAACGGCGACATTTGGAACACATGCCACATTCCCTCAAAATGGTCAAGCCTGACAGATACATTTGCCTCCACCATCCTTCTGTGAAGCTGTATCGAATCACTGAGCAGAATTTCATTGTCCCCCACCTGTATATAAGTAGGCGGAAACCCCTCAAAATCTCCAAACAGGGGCGAAATATACGGATTATCAAGCTTTTCTCCAATACCGGCCGTATATGCCGCAATCATCCTGTTAATATATTCTTTATCAAGAACCGGGTCTATCCGGGCGTTTGTTTCATGGGTCTCCCCCGATGATGTCAAGTCCGTCCATGGGGACATCAAAACAATTCCCCTGGGAAGAAGCCTGTCCTCATCTTTTAATTTTAAGGTCAGGGCAAGCGCGAGGTTACCGCCGGCAGAGTCCCCGACTAAGATAATATCCCTGGCGCCATAACCCAAAAGCATCAGATAGTTCCATACCTTCATGGCGTCCTGCAGCGCAGCGGGATAAGGATGTTCCGGCGCCAGCCTGTAATCAAAGCTTAAGACATCCATGGAAGTGGTTGCCGCCAGTTTGGCCGTCAATGTCCTGCCATACAGGCAGCTTCCCGTAGAATACCCTCCCCCGTGACAATATAAAAGCACATATTTTTTCATGTGTGCGCGGTTTACGCACGCCCATTCCCCATGGATTCCATCCATGTCCACTTCCGTATAGGAAACCTCCCTGCTGTTTCCAAAAAGCGCCC
Source organism: uncultured Lachnospiraceae bacterium (assembly GCA_910577105.1). Classification (GTDB taxonomy): domain Bacteria; phylum Bacillota; class Clostridia; order Lachnospirales; family Lachnospiraceae; genus Acetatifactor. Next base: position 96,024 of record CAJTMB010000002.1, read on the forward strand.
CGATATGGTCCTGGGACTGGCGGTGCTTTTCTATATCGGTATTTTCCACCATGCCATGCACCCTTTTGATAAGCTGCATTAAATTTTGATTTCTTTTCTCGTTAAAAGCCATTTTCCTCTTCTCCTATCTGCTCTCCCGTATTTCTCAGAAATGCAGTCTTCTGCGCACCGCGTTCCGAAGCCTTGTCATTGAAAGCAGGGTTATCAGCGTAATGTCAATAATAACACAGACGGTCAGCACCACTGCGGACCAGACAAGCTGTACCGCCCCATGCAGATACCAGTCAATCAATATTTCCAGTCCGATACAAAGTATCCCCACTGCCGTGAATATATACAGTGATGTTGTCAGAAATGTACACGGCAGTTTTTTGACACAGAGTGTGAAAGCCTCCGCAACACACACTGCCAGTATCGTAACAGGAAGGGCCAGCCCGAAAAACCAGGCATCAGTTCTTAAGGCAAATGTAATCAGGTACAGGTATACGCCGATGGAAATTCCGTCTAACAGCAAAGATGTATATATGGATAAGTTCGAATAAATCACCACAGGAATAAAAAGTACCCATACAATCAAACAGGCTCCGATGACAAACAAAGACCAGGCTGCGCCCTTAAATACAAAAAGATTCAACAAACCGCAGGTAATACCTGCCGCCACTAAAACCACCGTAAGCAGAATGCCGAAATCTTTTCTTTTAACCTTTTCCACCTGTCCCTTTTTCTCAGGAAACGGGGATTCCTCCACCCCCTCCGCCGGATTTCGCGGATTGTACACAGGCGTATTGCACAAAGGACATTCCTTTAAGGACCCATCCAGTTCCACGCCGCAATTCACACAATAAGACATATTTTTCCTCATTTCTGCGCACTTTTTTGCACAAAGCCATAATTTGGTTTACAAGTTTGTGCCAAGTGCGCCCGGACACAAACCCGCTTAAGAAATGTCTGCATAGCAGACATTTCTTAAGCGTGAGACATAGAACTTCTTCGCGAAATGCCCTTTGGCATGAGTGTTAGAAGTTCTTCTCACGCTCTGTTGCTCTCTATTTTTACCGGAATACCGTCCCTCACCAGTTTCCTGAAAAAGTACCGCTCTACATCGGCCTCCATAATGCTGCTGGCAAAATTGATGGTCAGGGTATCCTCAAAACTGATAATGGCACAGTTGGTGCGGCTGGAAAAGGGTTGTCCCATGTAAATATCAAACCGCTCTATAAAGGGCTTCATGCTCTCCGGCACCTTTAAAGGTCCCATATTTGTAAGACCTGCCGATGAGTTTTTGTCCTGTACCTTGGTATAGAAGGTCCGCACCACAAAATCCTTGATAAACAAAGGTACTACCCGGATGAAAGGATTCCTCTGGGTGGATGCATTGGTGGTGATATCCCCTCTCAAAAATTTTTCATTTATATAATAACGCATGTAATTGTGGACATGCTCCACAATTTCCTCAAATGTATAGTCTCCCAGTCTGGGGTCAATGCCGGGATAAATCATGGTGATAAAGTTCCTCAGCGTTATAGAAGGAAAAAAACGCCTCAGATTGACCGGCATGGCAATCCTTACGGGGCGAAGCCCGAAATGGAAATCATTTTCCTGCTTTTGCATCAATGCATATAAAAGCACTGCATTCAGGTATTCCGTAATGGTGGCATTATATTTTTTTGCCACCTCCATTACCCTTGATACCGGCATAATGCCGTCAATAATATTGAGCGTATAAAACGGCTCCTTGGTTCCCCTCACCCGATAGGTCTTTTCACCGGGCCTGGGAGGCCGCACCTTGGAATTGGCATACTTCATATAAGCATCTTCCAGTTCTCCCGCTTTAGGCTCTTCATGAATGTCCAGCACAAAACCCCCGCAGTCTATCTCATGGCCCAGAAGCCTTAAATATTCCGCCGTTATCGTCTGCAAAACACACATACCGCCCGTACCGTCTCCCAGACTGTGATGCGCTTCAAGGGAAATCCTGCTCCCAAAATAATAAATCCTGATTAAATATCTGTTATTTGCCTTAAACGGCATGGGCATACAAGGATTCTTGATATCCGGCTGCACAAATGGTCCCGGTCTGTCGTTCGGTTCAAGATACCTCCAGAAAAGCCCTTTCCTGATGGCCGCCTTATAAGTGGGAAACCGGGGAAGCGCCCTGTTTACCGCCTCCTGCAGCACTTCAGGCTTAATGTCCTCTTTGAGCACCACGGAAAGCCGGTAAACCGAAGAAAAATCCCTCCTCTGCAAAGTCGGATACACAATTGCGGATAAATCCAGTTTATACCATACCGATGGCGATTTCTTTTCTTCTCTCATATTTTCCTTTCAGACAATGCTTTTGTTTTATATAGCAGTTTTTATATTACTCGCATTTCATGTATTTTTACCGCTTTTTGATAAGCTAAATCTAAAAATTCCCGAATCGGCAAACTTTCGGCGATGAAATTGATATCTTTTTTCAAAAGACACGTCATATCCCGAACCATATCCAAAGCAGTCATAGATTCCTATCACAAAACAAGTTTTAAAATTATTATACACTAAATAAATAAAATTTGATACAGAAAAGACGAACCGTTAAGGTCCGTCCCTCTTTTTTCATCGAGCCCGGATGGAAACAAGTTAATGCCGGTATATCCTGCTGCCTATACCGTCTTATCCACCATGGCGCCCTTGATATCTTCTTCCACCAATTTCATTTTATCCACAATATTCTGTATCTCTGTCTGGAAGTCTGATTTTGTCATGTCCAGTCCGAGCAGCTCCTCCGTAGGCATACTCTCTGCCAGCTCTTCCGCGCGTTTTTCGGCTTCTTCCCTTTCCGTCCTGCGCTTTTCCAGCAGCTCCTCCTGCTCCTCCTTCTTTTCCTTGGTTTCTTCCGCTTTTTCTTCCCTTTCTTCCTGCTCCTCGTCAATATGCTCCTTGCCTTCCTCTACCAGCATACCGAGAATCTCTTTGCCAGCGGACTCCTTAATGGCCTCCGCCTCCTTCTGTGCCTTCACCATAGGGTCTTTTTTCAGGCGTTCATTGCGTATCTCACGGATAACCGCATTTTCAATCTCTATTTCTTTTTCATTTTCCGACACAATTTTTCGGTAATAATCTGCACCCTCATCCATCTCCAGAACACGGCTCTGGTACTCCGTACGCTCCTTCTTGTCAAGCTCTGCAAGACGTTCTCTCTCGTCCTCGCTTAACGAAACCTTAGAGCCCGCCCGCATGGACTCACGGCCTTTTAATATCAGTTCCAAATCCTTCTGCTCCGCACTGTCGCTTTCAACGCCATACTGCTTCCGCAAATCCTCCATACCTGCTTTTACTGCTGCAATTTCTTTTTTTGCAGCGCCCGCTTCTTCCCGCAGACTCTTTATCCGCATCCTTCTCTCTTCCAGATTGGCGTCGATTTTACGGTCTCCCTCCCAGGTATCCGCCACTACCTTTAATGCTTTTTTCTGGGCCTCTTTCCTTTTTTGCAGAATTTTATCCTGTGTGGCATTGAAATCACCGGCAAAAACCGTCGTTTTCTTATTTTTACCCTGCTGCTTTTCTTCCAGTTCCTCTCTTTGGCGCGTACGCTCTCCCATAAAAACAGATACCTGATTTCCTACCTTCATATGTTCCTCCTGACTAAGCATTTTACGGTCAATCCTTGACACTGCTTCCTAAATACGATAACCGTACTCGCATCTGAATCACTGCAATCCCAGTAATTTCAAGGTATTCTCTCTCCTAGCTCCCAAAATAAAATGACCTCATAGAAAGGATATTTCCTCTCTACAAGGTCATTTGAACTTACTCTATTCTCTTTCTGGGGCTATCCCAGATTGCCCTCACTGGCTATTCAGGTGTGCCTCGGGATATGGAGAAATTGACCTTGTAGGGGTATTATAGCATGTTCTCCCCCTATCGGCAAGGCTCCAAACAGCCGTATCTAATGCTGATACAATACACCATCACTACCACGATAATAATGCAAATCTTCATCTATCAAAACATCCCAAATCACCCTTGTATCTTCAAATCGATTCTCTAAGTAATCAGATTCTAAATCATAAGCATTCCCATTCATAGTCATACGATTTTCAAAAAAATTTTGCGGAATCTGTATCCCCTGTCTTCCTGTTACCTTATTGGCCTTTTTTCCATGGCTTCCACCTCCGCCACACCCTGATATGCCGCAAAGCCAGTAAACATCAGTATTCCAGCCCTTTTTGCAAGAAAAAATGCCCCCATTTTCTCCTAATATAAATACATATTGTTATGTTTTACTGCTGTCATCTTCCTAGAAGCTGATACTATATATAAAAAGAGATTCAGCCTTGTAAAAAGAAAAATGACAGGAATCAGGTTCTGTGATGGCTGCTACCCGCCAAAGAAAACAGGCAGCCTTTTCTTTTGACTGGCAGCTCCCATCCTATGATGCACCAACCCACCTTTTTCTTTTTAAGGGGCATCCTCTTCTTATCTGGTACTGCTATCCATTTCATTCGGAGATAGTGCATATTTTCGTGATAGCAGATGCATCCGCTGTCTACAATGAAGTATAAAGTACAGAGAAAGCCAGTGCCTTGTCAATGAACATATCTACTCTTACCTCACGATATGGCATGGCGGAGCAGGCAAGAGCTGGGAGCTCCGCCTCGCAATGGTTCACTTCGTTCCCAAAGCTTCGCCTTCCGCCATATGGCAAGAAAGGAAAATGAGATTCGCTTCGCTTTCTCATTTTGACCAGCAAGCTGGCCAACCTTTCTATATGGCAGAAGGTCCGCTCCGCTCCCAGCCACCACCCCGATAGTTTCCTGCAATGTTTTCATCATGGTTGCCCTTTCGGGCAACGGGGCATCCACTGCCCCCTAAAAGCAGTGTTTACATAAAAACAACAAAGGAAGTGAAGATACATGGCAAAGAAGAAAGGGAGCCTATCCCACATATATCCAAAGGACAGACGGTGCTTCTCCCTGCTTGCGAAATCAGGAGCCATGAGCAGGGACACCCTCCATAAGCTTGAGATTACCGACAACAGAATCAAATCCTATAAGCAGGCGGGGCTTATCAAGGAGGTCAGTGTCCCCGACAGGCATGGCAACGGCATCAGGACTTTCTATGAGCTGACAGACAAAAAGGGCAAGGACTTCTGCAGGCAGGAATGCGGAACCAGACAGTTCATATCAAATGGAAATGCTTCTATACACAATGCCAAAGTCTCTGAATATCTGGCGGACAACCTCTCAAAGAAAGAGCTTGAAAGCTGTCTATCAGAAAGGGAACTTAAACCATTCATAGAGGGCAGATTACAGGAGTATCTGGACAGACAGGAGCATGACCGCTATCAGGAGCTTGTGGATGCCCTGAAAAGCAACCAGTTATCCATGCCAGATATCATCTATAAGACAGAGCAGGGAGTCTATGAAGCGGTCGAAATCACGACAGACAACTATGGCAACACAGAGATTGAAAGCAAGACAATGACCTGTGGACTGCTCTCCGTAGAAGTAACCTTTGTCCATACATAACACAACAAGCACATTTTTCGAAAGGAGATATTTTATATGAGACACACAACACATAAGCTGACTGCCGAGCAAAAGGCAGAACTATTCAACACCCACAGAGAGCTAATCTACATGGTCTTCTGCTGCAACGGCTACATGCTCCGCAAGCAGATAAGGAGGTTATTCCATCTGCTTTCTGGGAAACCAGAAAAGGATATTGAGTTTGATATCGCTGAATTGATACTGACAGGTTTTCTATTGCAGAAGACCATCAACAAGGATACGAGGACACAGATGCTCTATCTATCCAAATATCCGAAGAGCCAGTTCCTCAACATGAACAGCAGGGATGTGCCAGCGATAAATTGGAGCGGACAGAAGATTCTTGAGCAGGTCTTCAGGATTGATTATGTCATTGAAAAAGTGGTTCCAGATATGGTGAAACAGGATTTCGACATCAGCATGGACAACATCCTTGCCTACCTGAATTGGAGCGGCAGCAATCTCCTGCTCTCGAACAATCAGGTGGATATGGTGGCTTTCTATAGCCATCTCTGGAATGCCCTCGCCGAAAATGGCCATAACCCTACCGATGATTTCTTCAGGGATTTGACGATTGCCAGGGAAGAGAAAGAAGCCTTTGAAGCAAGGCAGTTAAGGAAAGACACTGCCCCAGCCCCCTGTATGATGAAGAACCGCAGGGACAGGGAGATGGACAGCTACAACAGCGACATCGATAAGTGCAAGCTGTTCTACAGCCTGAAGAACCTTGCCTCCCATGGCTTTTACATCGAATCCATTAAACATAATCTGATCAGTGTCTGCATCTTTGACACCAGCAACAGCCTCTATACCAAAAAGCTGTACCAGCAGGCCTCTTATATACTGCTCATGTTTCAGAGGTATCTGGATAATTATAATCTGAACCTCTTTGTTACCGTCTACACATGGGACAGCGAGAGGGCTGCAGAGCTTCGGGATTATGAAAATACAAGGGCTTATGACTTCTACCGTCAGGAATGGGTGGAGGAAAACAAAAAGCACAAAATCATGAAAGATGTCGGTATCCTCCCATCGAACTGGGACAGCATCACTGTGGACTATATCGGTGAAGAACTCTATCCCAAATACAATGTCCATCTGTAGAAAGCAGACAGCATGGCACAATTTAAAATCATATGGCACATATTGAAACAATATGGCACAAAATAACATAATATGTCATAAAACAAAGCGAAAGGAGTCAAAAAATATAATGAAAAAGACTGACAACAGGATACTGGAGCTTGCCGATTTACAGCAGATGCTCCTCTCCACATGCACCTACCTGAACAGGCCAATCAGGAAGAACCAGCTAATAAAAATGGCCACAGAACTGTTTGAGTGCAGCACCGTAAAAGAAGCTGAATTTGCCCTGCTTGACCTGATTGAGCAGGAGAGGCTACAACAAAAGAATCATTTCATCACCACACCAGAATCTGCTGCCGATTGGGATGGAACAGTCACAGCCACAGACGAGGGCATCATAAAATTTCTGCTGTCGCTCAAGGAAGAGGCCAAACATGACCTATTCTTCAATGTGTATGCACAGGAACCGCTCACACCACATAATTTCTTCAAATATGTGGAAATGAAATATCCATCCCTGCTCCACAGGACAGGCACAGCCCTCGCCTATATGGAGCAGCTGGACACCCTTTTCCCCTTTGGATTAAGCAATGATTTCTATGCAGAAATGAATGACTATCCGACAGGCAGATGGTTCACCAGGTTCTTTGACAGACCCGACTGCAGAATCTTTATCAAAGGAATCTCCAAGGGGAAGAACTATGCCTGTTTCCAGGTTGTCCTGCTCCCTGGCAAGAGGAAAAGCTACAAGAAAGCATATAAAGATTTTGAAGAATTCCAGGATAATATCTCTTCCCTTTTCAACAGGGATGTTAAGGTACAGGTCAGGAGAAGCCTGATTACGATTCCCTTTGGCAGAAAGAAGAGGAAACGATAATATGGCAGAGCAGAATACCTACATATACAAAAAGCACATTCCAAGGGAGAAAGGGATTCCCGACCAATTCCCTTTGAAATGCTATCGGCCAGCTCCCAATGACATCCCCCCATGCTCGCCAGAGATTCTGGTTGGAATGGACAGCGGCATCAGCAATACAGCCTTTTCCTACATTGAGCTGATAAGGGACAGAACAACAAATGCCCTGATTGATTTCAAGTATGGCGGTACATATTACTTCAAAAAGGTGCTGGATGGATTTTCCTGTAAGCTCGATAAGCAGATCTATCTTGCAGAGCAATATTACAATCTGTTCAGCCATCAGAGGGTATCCAGCCTGACCTTTGAAGTCCTGTCCCTTAACTGTCCGAAGAATGAAGAGACCCTGAAAGGCATCCTTGATGCCCAGACAACCACGACTATCATAAGCACTGTCGCATATCAGCTGAACCATCATTTTAACCCTGTCCCTGCTACTGCAATCAAGCACTCTCTGACTGGAAAAGGAAATGCCTCTAAATATGATATGTGCATGGAATCCTATGCATGGACAAGGGATGAAGATCTTCTCTATAATGACCATATGGCGGATGCCTTTGCCTGTTGCTTCTGCACTTTTATCAAGGAGTTAAAGGAAAGCTGTGCCTTTCATAGCATACCTATTCCACAGAGGTTTTCCTATTTGCTTAATTGTCAGTAATAAAAAAGATTATCTGTTTCTTCATCGAATAGATAATCTTTTTTTCTATTTAAGGGCCTAGATAAATCTATGCTCTTTTAATTTTAAGGACTCCATATTGTGTAGTAAACAGCTTCTTCATCCGAACCTGTTACTTCAAAATAAAATTCTGTCCATGAATTACCTACACTATCTCCCATAGCAAAAGATTCAAGTGAAGCACTAGCTGCCCATTCAGCTTGACCTTTATCAAGGTAAATCCAACCTGTACCCCAACTGCCACCATCTTTCAATGCGGGATTCCAAGTAATTCCACCTGCCTCCATTAAGCTGCGATAGATAGACATTGCCTCTTCAGGAGTGTATTTATTGCTCTCGGCAGATGATTCAACAGGTTCGTTTACAGGAGGAACATCAGCCACAGGATTTTCCGCAGGAACATTTTCAACAGGAATCTCTGTTCCCGCAGAAGCCTGCTCCTGTTTACTTGCTTCTTCTGCTATTGCATCTCTTTCATCCATAGTGATTGAATTTGCTTCAATATCAGAAAGTCTTGCATATCTAATATCTTTATACAAATAAAAGCGGCACCAATCCTCATAAGTTCCCATTACAATAATGTCAACATTTTCATTTGTATAGCCAATCCTCACACCATTCTGTGCATAAATAGGGACTTTTCCTGTAGTTACATAATTGGTTAAATTAGTTTCATCGAATCTAATAGAACCAAAAATGTCTTCTCCTGTATCACAAAATGTCCTGTCTTCCATACTATAGTAATATTCCTTTAAGTCAAGCTCTGAATCATCTTTCTCTACAATCATGCTGTTGATGCCTTTGGCTTCTGTGGAAGAACTTTCAGATTCAGCCATCTCCTTATCTACAACATCAGACTTTCCCATTTCCACTGTCTCACTGGCACTACCCTCTGTCATAATGGTCTCTGTCCTGCTTGTGTCTTCTGTGTTCCCACATCCAGCGGCAAGTGCCATAATTGCAGCCGTAAGGATTGCATACAATTTATTATTTTTCATAATGGTTTCTTCCCTCTACTATTATTTTCTCAATATCCCAGCTCAATTGAATCTTTGTAATAAATCCTGCAGATAATCCAACCATCTGTATCTTCTTCACATTCAATATAAAGTGTTTCATAGCAATAAGTATAAAATGATTCAGTAGAAAGATTTTCTCCTAACCAATAATCATACATTCTTTGATTAGAAAATTCAGAATCCATTCTAAATTCATACACTTCCATATCAGAACTTTTTTCACTTAGAAATGTATAGTTAGCTTCTTCAAGTCCATATTTTTTGATATAGTCTTCAATTCCCTGACTCATACTTGCTACATCAAGATGAAGTTCATCAGAGTTAATGAATTCTTCTGAAATATACAAATAATCATATTCTGTCCCTTGAATCGGATTTTTAAATCGTCCCCATCCATCACTACTAATTTCTGTAACTGCAACTGTTCCGCCTTTTTTTATTTGTCCTACACAATCACCCTCCTCATTTAAAAGCGGAAAGAATGCTCTTGCATCCATAACAAATCCATCATAAGGTTCATATGTCATTTCACTTAATGCAATATAATCATAATGTTGTTTTTCTTCAAATATTATAATATTTTCATCCTCAATATCACCAAGTTCTTCCTCTTTGGTGTCTTCTCCATCAACCTCTTCATTTATGGTTTCATCGGTATCAGAATTCTCTGTCTCTATTTCACTCTCAACCACACTACTGTTTTCAGGACTTTGGTTTGTTGTATCTGTCTTCTCTCCGCACCCTGCAAGTGATGCCACCATCAGTCCTGTCACAAAAGCATTTACAATTCTCTTCTTCATTTCTTCCTCCTCGTTTGTAGGATATGTAATATCCTGTCCTTTCGTATTTTGTGTAGATAGGCGAAAATTCGCTCATTTAAGGGCTGCATATTGCCCCTTTAAACGGAAATAGGTAGGTGGGTTTAGCACTGATACAGAGGGAATCAGTATCGGAAAAAGATTAAAATCTATGTTTTTTATTCTCTCCATTTTTCCTTTTAAGGGGCCGATTTTATATACCTCGAATTTCTCTAAGGTCTTTAATATATCAATTATGCCATTCTGTTATATAAACAGAATCTTCATCTGAACCAGTTACTTCAAAATAAAATTCTGTCCAAGAATTGCCTCCATGACTTCCAATAGCAAAAGATTCAAGATTTGTTTCCGCACACCATTCGGGCATTCCTTTTTGAAGTTCAATCCATCCTGTACCCCAACTGCTTACATCCTTAAGAGCAGGATTCCAAGTAATACCACCTGCTTCCATCAAAGAACGATAAACAGCAACTGCTTCATCAGGAGTATATTTATCACTATCAGGTGCTTCAGGTTCAGGATGGGTTTCAACAACAGGCTGTTCCACAGGAACATTTTCCACAGGATTCTCTACTTTCACAGTAAATTCTTCCTGTCTGTTTGCTTCTTCAATTATTGCATCCCTCTCTGACATTGTAATTGCATTTGCTTCAATATCAGATAATCTTGCATATTTGTTTTCTCCATCTAAGTCAAATTTACACCAATTTTCATATGTTCCAAGAGCAATGATATCTACATTCTCTTTGACATACCCCATTTTGACACCATTTGAAGCATAGATAGGAACTTTCGCAGTAGTAACATATGCCAAATCTGTATAATCAAAGATTACAGGACCGAATATATCATCACCATCATCGCAAACTGTTCTATCCTCCACACTGTAATTGTAGGTCTTCAGATTAAGTTCTTCATCTGTTTTTTCGATAATCATACTATCAATATCTTTTTTCTCAGGAGATGGAGTTTCTGAATCAACAGTTTCTTTAGATATAGTTTTGGTTTTTTCAACATTCATATCTTCAATGATACTGCTTTCTGTTTCTATGCTATTCGCTTCTTTCGTGTTTGCACATCCGCTGATTGTTATGATTGCAATCAAAAAGACTGACCATATTTTCATTCTCTTCATAGCATTCTTTCCTTTGAAAAATAAAATTTTTCTCCTTTATGAATTTTAGTATTGGCGGTCAATTAAATCTTTATAATAGATTTTACATATAATCCAGCCATCTGTATCCTCTTCACATTCAACAGAATAAGTCATATAATCGTAAAAAATTCTTGTATCAGACTTTAGATTCTTTTCATACCAAAAAGTATAATCTAATTCATCATCATAAGTATAATCCATTCTAAACTCGTATACATCCATGTCATCTGTTGGTGTATCAATAACGACACGAGTTGGCTCTTCCAATATAGCAAGATTATCAATAATTCTTTGTTTTAAATCAGATGGAGTAATTGTAATCTGATTGGTATTAGGAACATCTGCATACTCTTTAAAACCATATAAATAATCATAATCTGTTCCTGCTATTGGATTTTCAAACCTTGCCCATGCATTAGAAGCATATCCTGTAAAAGTGATAGTAGAACCTTTTTTGATATAACCACATTCAATTCCATCTACACTATAGACAGGTAAATCTTTATTTGCAGTAAATGTATTACTTACAGATTCAAAAGACATTTCATGCATAGGTACATATTCTCCATACTCTGCAATCTCTGCATACAGAACAATGCTCTCGTTCTCTGCACCCGCAAAATCACTCGGTTCATCAGCATTGTCTCCAATAACTTCCTCGCTTGTGCTTTCATCAGCAACTGAACCATCTGCCTCTGCTTCACTTTCAACAGCACTACCGCTTTCAGGAATCTCCTGACCTGTTACCTCTGTCTTTGTTCCGCACCCTGCAAGAGATACCACCATCAGTCCTGTCACAAAAGCATTTACAATTCTCTTCTTCATTTCTTCCTCCTCGTTTGTAGGATATGTAATATCCTGTCCTTTCGTATTTTGTGCAGATAGGCGAAAATCCGCTCATTTAAGAGCTACATATTGCCCCTTTAAAAGGAAATGGGTGTCTGCTTTCAGCACTGATACAGAGTGAATCAGTATTGGAAAAAGAATAAAATCTATGTTTTTTATTCTCTCCATTTTTCCTTTTAAGGGGCAGAGTTTGTTAAATATAAAGCAGAGTCAGACCCCGAATGTCTTCGAAGTCTTTCATATATCAGTTATGCCACCCTGTAAAATATACAGCTTCTTCATCTGAACCTGTTACTTCAACATAAAATTCTGTCCATGAATTGCCAACACTATCTCCCATAGCAAAAGATTCTAAATCAGAAGATGCTGCTAATTCAGGATAGCCTTTATCAAGATACAGCCAACCTGTACCCCAACTGCTTACATCTTTAAGAGCAGGATTCCAAGTGATGCCACCAACTTCCATCAAAGAGCGATAAACCGCAATTGCCTCTTCAGGAGTATATTTATCACTCTCAGCAGGAGTTTCGACAGGTTGTTCAATTGGTTCTGATGCAGGAGGTGTTTCAACCACAGGCTGTTCAACAGGAGCACTTTCTACAGGAGTCTCTGTCTTCGCAGTAGGTTCTTCCTGTTTATTTGCCTCCTCTTCCGCCTTTGCCTGTTCCCTTGTTATGCTGTTGGCTTTCACATCTTCAACCCTTGCAAATCTTTGATTTCCATCAAGATAGAAGAAATACCAACCATTGCACTCCCCAAAAGTTTCAAGCCATGCATCTTTAAGTGTATAACCAACTCTGATTCCATTGATATTATACAAGTCAACTTTATCGGTTGTAATAAAAGATTCAGCCTCTGAAGCACTATCATCCATGAACCAGTCAAGATAGAATAACTGTTCTGCTGTATTTTTGTCCATGGTTCTGTCTTCATAACTAAAGAGATACTGTTTCAAATCCAATTCATCGTCAGTCTTTTCTACAATCAGGCTGTCAATATCTGTTGTCTCTGCTTTGGCAAGAATTTCCTCTTTCACAGATGTAAAAGACTGTGTTTCTTCTGTTTCATTTTCTTTTATATGTTCCTCTTCTGAAACAGAACTGTTTACGACATTTGTGTCCGTTGTTGCTTCTTCTGCATTTTTGTTCCCACAACCTCCAGACATCATCACTGCAATCAGTACAACAGCCAAAAGCCTCTTCCTTTTCATAGTGGTTCTCCTTAAAGTAGAATCAGGCATTCATATCAATGCCCATAGTTATTGAATTCTTCATCTGTAATCAAGTCCTTATAGTAAATCTGACAGATAATGTAATCATCTGTATCTTCTGTACAGGCTACAGAATAGGTTTTATGCGACAGGATTGAAACATCTGCCCTATCATAATATTCATATACCCAGTAGATAGGTGTGTCTGTCTCAGGATCATAATACATAGGAATCCTGAATTCATACAACTCCATATCCTCTGTAGGTTCTGTAAATACTGGCGCATCATAGTTGCGGTTTCCAAGACTTTCTTTAATCATTGTTTCAAGCTCTGTAGTGGTAAGTGCAACTAAATCGCCATCTGTAATATAATCTTTCATCACATATAGATAATCGTAATCAGTTCCGTCAATTGGATTTTCAAACCTTGCCCAATTGTTAAGACCATATTCTGTAATAGAAACAGTAGAACCTGTTTTGATATATCCAACTTCAATACCATCTCCATTAAATACAGGAACATCTTCGGGTGCTGTAAGAATATTGTTTACAGATTCAAAAGTTTTATCTTTCTGTCCCCCATATTCTCCATACTCTGCAATCTCTGCATACAGAACAATGCTCTCGTTTTCTGCACCTACAAAATCACCAGCCTCTTCAGTATTGTCTCCCGAAACCTCTTCAATTGTACTTTCATCAGCAACTGAACCATCTGCCTCTGCTTCACTTTCAACAGCACTACTGCTTTTAGAAACCTCCTGGCCTGTTGCCTCTGTCTTTGTTCCGCACCCTGCAAGGGATGCAATGACCAATCCTGTCAGTAAAGCAATCACAACTCTCTTTTTCATTTTCTTCCTCCTCATATACAGGAATATCTGCTATCCTGTCCTTATGTATTTTGTCTGGGGATATGTCCCTGTCCATAAGCAATCGGGAATCCGCTTATATATGAATTGCATATTCCATATACCCCTACAGTATTATATCTCACCTACCACCCCTTTGCAAGGCCTATATTCAATATATAACCCCCATTAAATATAATGGATGTTTAATATTTTATATTGATACTAGAATGAACATATAAGATACTGGAAACCCTGACAGGAAAGGGGGGATATACATGATTTCGTACGAACCGCTATGGTCTACCATGAAAGAAAGGGGAATCACAAAATACCAGCTTATCTATCACTGGGGAATTTCATCAAATACATTAAGAAGAATGGGGCACTCTGAACCGATAAACTCCAACACCCTGAATGAGCTGTGCCTGATATTGGACTGCAGGGTAGAGGACATCCTACAGTTCACTGCTACAGAGGAAGAAGTCACCGCAATCAATGAACGGAAAGAGGAAATCATCAATTTCCAGAGAAAGCGAAAAAAATAAGCCTGTGTTCTCATGAACATAAGGCTTATCTTGTATTTTCAGCTAACCTGTTCCTGTTAAGGCAACATGCAGTGAACCCTTTGAAAAAATGACCGTTTAGATACCGCCATCCTCCAATCTTTATGCATTTACAGGTTGCTGGCCCGATAAGGGCCTCCCCCTTTGTGTTCGGGGTCACTCTATTATAAGCATCTGCCCTGTAGATTATAACTGGAAATGGGGTAAATACATTCCTTTATAACTATGTGCCATCCATGTGGGAGGATGGCTCCATCCGAAAAATGCCACAAGTCCAGTAAAATCAAGCCCTGCAGCCATTCTTAGGTGTAAAAAAAGAAGCACTTTTCCCTATAATAAATACACTATTTTTTTGAACCTGTCATCATCAGGGAAGATATTGCTCTATTATAAAAAAGATTCAGCCTTGTAAAAAGAAAAATGACAGGAATCAGGTTCTGTGATGGCTGCTACCCGCCAAAGAAAACAGATATATGCCTTTTCTTTCAGCTGGCAGCTCCCATCCTATACTGCACAAACCTACCTTTTTCCTTTTACATGGCAGATTCTTTTCATCTGAAATCCATGGAGCCATATCTCTGTAACCAGATATAAAAAACAGCTATATCTTTTATACATTTTTATGAGATTTTTTCCTGTCCTTAGAGTGCGGGAACCCTTGATTTTACTGGCCAAACAGGCATTGAGGGCATGAATCTGTCCGCTTCATCAGCTTGAACCCAAAAGCCTATTGTTTCAGATACAAAAAGAACCCCAGCCTGAAAGCCAGAGTCCCCTTTATCCCATTTTCTGTACTGCTATCTGCAAAAAATGATTCCCTTGCTTCTCTTTGATATCCAGCTCTTTATATTCCATCATTTCTTTTGAGGAATTATATTATTGACAACCTCCAGTACTACCGCAACCACAATGATGGGTATGAAAAGCCTCGGGAAAAAGAAAAGCGAAACAGCCAACAGTATGGCTAAGCCAACAACAAGCAGCACCGACATCGCTATGGCATTGCTCCTGTTGTCATTCATCGGGCTGTCATCCGCACATGTGCCCTGTACCTGGTGTCTTTCTATAATATCCAGGATTATATCCTTATCCATCATGCCCACAGCATCTGTATAAATCGAAATGGCAGCTCCTTTCATATCGTCAATGAACTGCCTTGCATCATCTATCTTCGCAAACCTGTTTCCTCCGTCTGCTTCAAAGACGATGCCGTCTGCCTCTTTAATGAATGCCTGCATCATATCAAATACATTGACACAGTATCCCCACATGGCATACATATTCCTGCATATCGCTTCCGTTGAATTGTAGTAGGAAAAATACTCCGTTCCATCATGTCCCTGCCTGTCCATGGTCTTTTTCCAGTCCATAAGGAGCATGAAGATTGGCTCTATGACTCCCCTCAGCACATGGGGTTCGAATTCTTCGTTCATATATTCTATGTAATCATATAGCCCAGTCATGGCCAGAAAGCTGTCCTGCTTTATCGGCATGACAGAATACATAATCTTCAGGATATAGCTTGCATTCAGCAGTGCCTGTCCATAAAGAAGCATCTTCTCGATATCTATCCTGTACCTGTCATCCATGTCCCTCTGCAGCTTCCTATAGATATTCAATGCCTCTTCGGTTGGGATCATCTGCTGATGCTTCTCTTCAAGGCAGTAGTTCCAGGTTTCAGGAATGAATGCATGTATCTTCTGCTGGCCTGCAAACTTCTCTGCCATATTGTTCCTGATACCGTCACATTTGTCATTTTCGTTGTAAAGCCATTTCGTGATACTGCTCCCCAAAGTTCTCATTGTATCTCACCCTCTCTTTCCTAAATGTAAGCATCTGGTTATATGCATTGACCCATTCATAGTACAGGCTGTCGCCAAGTATCTGCTTTTCAGCTTTCACGATCCTCCATGTGTCCTTATATACATATGTCGTGTAGTCGCACAGTTCAAATATCTTCAATATGGTCTGGAATATCCCATCATAATAGCGGAACCACTCTTTCATCTTTCCGTTGATGCTCCGCAGATACCCATAATAGTCATAGAACCTGTATGCCTTCCCCTCCAGTGTGCTGCCTACAATCAGCTTCTGTATCTGGTACTGTGTGGATATGTCTATGACAGGATGGGCTCCGCGGAGCATCTCATTCATGTGGTCGATAGAATACACTCCCACACTGCCTCCATTTTGGAACACAGTCTTCGGATTGGCCATGACCACCACAGGGATTATAGGCAGCCTGCCAAATGCAGTCCCCTTTTCATCAAAGAAGCTGGCAAGGTTCTTCACATGGAAGAGCGACTGCCTGCTCGGGCTCTTATCCATAGGCTGCCAGCCATCCCCCCTGTCCTTATACCAATTGTCCTGGCTGTCCACCCTTATTTTATATGCCCCAAAATACTTTGTCTCAATCGAATAGATTCCCCCAGCCGTAATATACAGGGTATCTGTTTCCGCCGATTCCCTGTCGGCTCCGACCTCCAGGCGAATGTTTTCTAATATGATTCCTCCATGCCCTTTGGCATAGGCTTTCAGTTTTTCGTTCACCTTATATTCGCCGTATGCCCCGCTTTCGCATGTCTTGTACTGTGAGACCATTGCATCATAATATTTATTCAGCAAGCCAGCGGTCCTGTCCAGGAAATCATGGCTTTCTGAAAACTTCCCTGCCAGCCCAAGCCTGTCATAGATCCGCTTCTTTGCGATGCTTGAGTTGATGCAGTCCGCAAGGAAACACATCTTATCATAGTAGAACTGCCCCATTTCCTGCATGGCCTTATGGTCAGGTTTTGTCATCACCATGTCATTCGCCAGATACTCATATGCCTTTTCGTTGTTCATGTGCATTTCCTGTGGCCGCATGTCCAATATCTCATATGGGATCCTGAATGCTGGCAAGGCCTCCAAGCCAGTCAGGGCTTCTTCCGCTTTCTCATAATGCTCCCTGTGCTTTCTCCTGTTCGCTTTTTCCATTAGATTGTCAAAAAATTCCATGATTCATCTTCTTTCGAAAATATGTTCAATATGTTACCTATATTATCATCAAATCCGCCAGATTGCAACATATTTATGGGCAATATTTTGCTAATATCAATATTTTGCTAATGTTTGACATTTTTCAGGTAACATAGAATAGGTTCATCAAATCTGCCTCTTGAAACAAAAAATAAGGGGAACCAGATTCTGTAATGGCTGTTGCCCGCCAAAGAAAACAGATATATGCATTTTCTTTCAGATGGCAGCTCCCATCCTATGATGCACAAACCTACCTTTTTCCTTTTACATGGCAGATTCCTTTTATCTGAAATCCATGGAGCCATATCCCTGTAACCAGATATAAATAAAAACAGCTATATCTTTTATACATTTTCATAAGATTTTTCCTGTCATCAAATGCCTCTAAGCCCTTGATTTCACTGGCTTTTAGCATTCTTCGTCAATGAATCTCTTCCATTCATCAGATTTACATTATCCGAAAAGTATTTTATAATAGAGACATCACACTTTTAAGGAGACAGACATATGGATGAACAGCAAAAGCATATGAAGAACATGGATATTAATGCATTTGAACTGCCAGAACTCTATCTGCATGGCCCCGACACCGACAGGTTCCAGAGTTTCCTGAACAACTCCCAGCACATCCTGAAGCTCCTGTACAACACAAAGGTCTATGCCCCTGCTGTTGCCAGAAGAAACTTTACGGAAAAGCTGACCAAATATCCCGAAGAGGGGAACATGGAATACATAAGGAGCCTGATCGAGCTGGAAAATGGTGCGAAGAACCTCATTATCGCCCCCACTGGTTCAGGCAAGACCTATTCCATTGATGCCATCTTCCGCCAGATGAATGCAGAATCAGATGGGAGACAGCTCCTGTGCCTGCTCTGCCCCAACAGGGTACAGAACCTCCAGAATGAAAGAAGCGACGACTACAGCTTTGAAGCACTGGTAGCAGGTGTGGAACTGGATGAGAATGGACAAGATGTACGGCAGATATCCGCCGTATATGATAAGGTCCCCAGCATCATCAGCTACAAAAAGGAACACCCTGACTGCAGATTAAGATTAGTGATAGATGAATGCCAGACCCTCATCTCCGCAAATACTTTCAGGGAGAAAGCCATTGATACCATCATGCGGATAATCAACGAGAACCTGGCTGATTCCTATACTTTCATTACGGCGACATATGAGAACATGTGCTGTTTTTCTTTCGACAACATCGTGCTCTTTGAAGACCCTAACTATAAGCCTGTGTTCAAGTCAGTCGATATCAGATATGCTAAACAGAAGAGATTTGAGAATCTGGTCATGGACACCGCCATACATGAAAGCAAGCCATATATCCGCCTGAACAGCACCGATATGATAAAAAGGGTGAAAGCAACCCTGGCAGACATGGGGCAGAACTGTTACTCCGTGACTGCCAGTGAAAAAGGCTGTATCATAAACGAAGATGGGACTGTCACCTATGAAAATGATGTCTTTGACCATATCGTGAACCATGATGACCTTTTCAACAATGAGGGGGAGGCGGACACCATCCTTGCCACATCTTTATTGGATGCTGGCACAAACTTCACGAAGTACAGCCCTGAAAGCACCCCTGTGTTCGCAGTGTTCAGTCCACAGCTGATGAACCTCGACGAGATTGAGCAGGCTTTCAACCGTTTCCGCCCGCAGAAAGATTCAGCAGGGAATGTCATCCAACTTGACCATGCCCTCATCATCCACCAGCTCCCTGAATCCAATATCAGGGGTGCCAAAGTCTATAAGCAAGACGGCAACGGAAAAGTAAAGCTGTTGCTCTCAATCCCTAAAAAAGACATTGTATACACCGACAATACATCCACAGACGACAGGCAGAAAGGGCTGCACAATGGGGCCATCACCATTCCTGGGCATCATTTCTCGGCACTGGAAGATGGCAAGTACTACCTCCATGTGTTTTTAGGGGACATGAAACTTCCAATTCCTTACAGCCTCTATGTGAACTGCTGGACAGATGAGAGGCCAAACCCTGATGCCTTAGAATCCCTCTTCAAGGATGTGATAGAAAAAGGCCATGCAATGGTCAATAATTATGGGACTGAAAGATTCATGTCCTATCTGAACGATTCTACAGATGCTGCCATGACCTTGATTGATTCCATGAGCGGCAGTAGGGCCTTCATCTACCGCACTGGAGATGAAGAAGTGTCCAGCCAGCTCCTCTCCAGGCCTTATGCCTATTTCCACTCGCTTGAATCCATTGTACAGGATTTGCTGAAGCAGGCGAACTCCCAGTGCTACCGTGCCCGCCAATATGTGGAATCCCCTGACATTTCAGCAGAAGACATGTATGACATCTTCGCCGAGGCAGGACAGCAGGAGGATATGAGGGAGACTCTGGAGAACCATCTGAACATATTGAAGATAGAAGACCCCTCCATCGGCAAGGCACTGTATGTGGCAAAAGACCTGACAGTGAGAATCAACCGCAAGAAGCTGTTCAACAGTGCATATTCCATCTATCAGAGCCAGTTCTACTACTATCCCGAAAGGCTCGTGGATGAGCTTGCCCGCCGTCTGAACATCCCTGTCTCCATTTCCTACCACACCCCAAAGGCATACAGACTGGAAGAAGCCGAAGATGACAGGGATTCCATACTGGAGATGCTGAACAGCCTGTACAAAGATTCCGCCACGAAAGCACTCCTATGCGACTGCCTACATAACGGCAAATCCATCCCCAACAATATAGACGGAGGATACAGGAAAATGCTTTCAGCGATAAAGCAGAGCAATCTCTACAAAAAGGAATACCAACCCCTGCAAAAAGTATCTTCCTCCCTGACTTTTGACTATATCGTCAAAGCTCTCAATATCCTAAACGGCAGGCGGCAAGTCAATAAACATATATCACGGATAATCTGTATGCAGAACAACCTGGATATCATATCAAAAGAAGCCATGCCTCCTAAAGCAAAAGATAAAAGGATGCGGTTTGAAGAGCAGAAAGTCCTTATTTCCATTATTCGGGAAAAAAGAAAAGAAGCGAATGCCAAGGATAAAGCTAAGGAGGATAAGGTTAAGTATTTTACCATCAACAACAGCTTCATGGAAACCACTCTAGAGGAATTCAACAAAAGAATGGCATCTGTTGTCACGGGCTACACTCCAAAAACCCCGACACAGTTCATGCATCTGCTGTACTCTATGTATGTAATCAAGAACAGGCATGCCAGTTCCAGGCAGGATGAACTGGGAGAACTTATCACCACCATTGAACAGGTTCCTTTTGAGTAGGGCTCTTTCTTACAGGGGGTGGGCATCTGCCCCCTGCCCTATGAAGAACATAGATTCTTCATGTACCGCATAGGTTCATGGCAAAAAATGCCACAAGTCCAGTAAAATCAAGCTCTGCAGCCATTCTTAGGTGTAAAAAATGAAGCACTTTTCCCTATAATAAATACACTATTTTTTTGAACCTGTCATCATCAGGGAAGATATTGCTTTTAATGGAAAAAAGATTCAGCCTCTTAAAAAGAAAAATGACAGGAATCAGGTTCTGTGATAGCTGCTACCCGCCAAAGAAAACAGATATGTACATTTTCTTTTGACTGGCAGCTCCCAACCTATACTGCACAAACCTACCTTTTTCCTTTTACATGGCAGATTCTTTTCATCTGAAATCCATGGAGCCATATCTCTGTAACCAGATATAAAAAACAGCTATATCTTTTATACATTTTTATGAGATTTTTTCCTGTCCTTAGAGTGCGGGAACCCTTGATTTTACTGGCCAAACAGGCATTGGGGGCATGAACCTGTCCGCTTCATCAGCCTGAACCCAAAAGCCCATTGTTTCAGATACAAAAAGACCCCAGCCCGAAAGCCAGAGTCCCTTTCATATCATTTCCTGTAAAACAGCTTTCCTGTACAGCTACCTGTCATCCCTGTGCCTCCTGTGTTCAGGGCAGTCAGGGTTACGGCATATCAGGCTGTCGAAATCATCATCAGGGCTGGTCTGGGTGCCATGGTCTGCATCCTTGCAGTGCAGGCAGGCACCATAGCCCCCGAAATCCAGGATAGGGTATCCCGCCTCACGGGCTTCCTCCAGCTTCTTCCTGTTGGCCTCATAGCCCTCCTGCCTCTCATGTTCCAGCCGTGCCTCCCTTTCTTCCTTTTCGAACCGCTCCCTGAACCATTCAGGGACACAGTTCGGTATGCCGACATTCGGTAAATCCCATACCATATGCCATCCGCTCCTTTCCCTTGTCCTATACTTCCCGATAGTCCAGGCTCCACAGGAACTCATTTTCATCTTCCCATTCCCAGCCATGGCTCTCACAGAACTGCCTCGCCTGTCCCTCGCTGTCGAAAATGGATATCTGGAACCTTGCATTCTGGCTGCATCTGTACACCGCAAAATAGCTTCTGTCGTCAGTGTACTCTTCCATCAGCTTCCCACAGCCCTCCAGGGACTTGATTCCATAATGCCCATGGTTGAGCGACTGTATCGCTTCATTCCATGCAGTCCAGACTGCATATGTCCCATCTTCCTTTTCTGCCGACACCATCCAAAGATGGCTGTCCTCTGGATGCCTGGACTTCCTCCTGACTTCCAGCACCGTATATTCAGCAAGATGCTCCTTGAAATATTCAGAGACATGCTCCATTACCTGTTGCTGCTTATCGCTCATGAAAACTCACCTCCATAAAGTGGTTGGCGCTTCACATATCCAGAGCCGAAAGGCCTGAAAAGGAAGCACCAGTTGACAGTCCTGTCCTCAGCGGATTCTTCTTGAGACCCAGTCAAGGATTCTGGCTGGAAGAGACCTGTTCGGTGTCCCAACATGTTCAAACTGCTGTCTTGTAATGCTGTATCTGTATATCTTGCGGCGGCCATCCATGAACTCTACAACCAGCAGGTCATCTGTATAGCCAGGGATGCTTCTCCCCGATGCGCCCAGATGAAGATGTATCTGCCTGGCTCCTGAAAGCCCATCGACTAATTCAGCCGCTTTCCTCATTAAATATCTCACTTTATACCTCCCAGTTTTCTGACAGACTGTTATCTGATTGTCACATATGCATGGCAGTCTACAGGGTCTACCCATAGATTCATGACTTCCCGATTCCTGTAATGCCTCAACAGGTCTCTTTCATGAGAGCAGACCCTCCCACCATGTCCAGAGCTGACGGTGATAGTCCCATATCGGTACATCAAATCCGCGAGGACCATTTTGTCTGGCTGTCTGTCCATAATCAATCCCTCCATTGGTTTTCTCATATCAACGGCAGCCTGTAAAAGGAATCGCCCATAACTTTGGTCAGTTCTTCGGCTTCTTCCTTATCACAGGACTGTAAAAAATGGAAGAACACAAGACCTGAAAATGTCTGCTGTATGGTCCTATGGTCCATGGCCATCTCCTTTGCCACCTTTTCCATCTTCTCATTGCCGACAGATTCCATCTTCCTCTTGACAAAGGGAATCTCCGCAAGCTTCCTGCCTGTCCTTGCAGATGCCTCATTCCGCAGGTCAGTCCTGTATGCATCGCCAGACAGGATCTTTATCCAGCAGATGTCCAAGTCCTCCATCTGCCTGGAATCCCTCTGTTCCTCTGCAATCTTATCAGGCCTGAAGAACATGTTGTTCACCTCATGGGAGAAATACTCCGCAATCTCCTGTGAAGTCGAAGTCTTTAAATCCATCATAACCTTTGCCTCTCTTCCCCTATGCTTCTGCAAGCTTCTTCTTTTCCTCTGTATCCTTTTTGAACCTGACTTCCACACAGCCATACTTCTCCCTGATGTAGCTCATGGATGCGGGCTTTGAGCTGAACTTGTGGAAATCGTCGAAATGCAGGTACCACATCTGCTTCTGGCTTGCCCAGTGGAACCCCAACTGTTTCAGCTCCTTTCGGTAGGCATAGCAGTTGGACACCCATATCCAGACACCGATGACCTCCACCTTGATGCCCTCGAACCCTGCAAGCTGCATGACCTTTTCCCTGATGAGCCTGTCTTTCGTCCAGTCATAGGCCTGCTTCTGCTTGTCGGTTGCATCCTTGTATGTATCCTTATGCTCAAAGTCACTCTTCAGCCTCTTGAACAGGATGTCATACTCTGCATTTATCTCCTTGATGATATCCTCTGAACCGCCATTGTCGGGGTGGTGCAGGACCACCAGCTTCTTATATGATTTCCGCAGCCCCTCAAGGCTGCCTATCTCCTTGAACCATTTCATGGGGCACCATCCTTTCAGAGCATCCCATGCTCTTTGAAGCTGAAATAGTCCTGCATCCTGTCAACTATGATGTGGTCAATAAGGGGAATGCCCAGCAGCTCACCCGCTTTCCTCAGTGTGTCGGTCAGCTCTATGTCCACACTACTGGGCATGCAGTCACCCATGGGATGGTTATGGAAGAAAATGATATTGACTGCACCTATGAGCAATGCCCTTAAGAATATCTCCCTCATCCCTATGCAGCACTGGTTCACTGCCCCTTTCGCGACAAAGAATACCCCCAGCGGCTTCCCTTTTGTGTTTAATGCCACGAAGTAGCAGTGTTCTTCGGCAAATCGGCATAACCCTGTGACACAGTTAATCATGTAGGATGCCTGGTAAGCCCTCTCTATGCTTTTGAGAGGGCATTCAACAGTCCTCTCCTCCACCAATGTTATGCGGCTCTCCAAATCGACTCTTGTATCATAAAATGATATCTCCATCCGTTCATGCCTCCTTGTTCCATATGTATCTCAATCCTGTGATTGTAAGGACTTTGCACCCAGTCCCAGCAATCGACTCCTCTTCATCCACGAACTCAATCCTGTTGTAAACATAGCCTTTCGCTTCCTCCAGGCTGTCCATGTGCTTAAGGTAACGGCCATTCCTGTGGATGCAGATGTCATCCTCGCTGGACCACGACAGCTCATAGACCATCACCATGCCTATGCTGTCACCTATCTTCCTGATATGGAGTGTCGCCTTGATGTCCTTTCTGGTTCCTGTGGTACAGATGTCGAAGTCCTCCTCCAGACAGAGCTGCACCATCTTCCCGCATCTGGCGGCGCTGTCGGATACAGGGGTATGTCCCCCGCTCCCCCAGCTCCACGAAGAGATGCCCCCATCTTTGTAGAACAGTGTACAGGTCTGTGTCTCTCCCTTTGTGAGCCTGATAAGCTCCTCATTGCCGTTGAAGCATCCCAGGGCGATGAGCCCCAGCCTGCTGTCTGGCTCCACTTTCATGACCACACACTCCATGTTGTTCTCGATTATCTCAACATAATCAGCCAATGCCGCCATATGTGCCACCATCCTTTCGTTTGATGAAAGGGGCAGACATCCCTGCCCGCCCCTTTCTGTGGCCTAAAGACCGCCACACCTCTATATGAAATTTTTATGCAGGCTGTATCATCCCTCTATACCCGCAGGGGAGCTGCCCTCCCCTGTGTCGGAGGTTTCAGCGGCATCTTCACAATGCCCTGTTCCCTCTTCCTGGATTTCAGCAGGTTCCTGTCCTATGGGTGCCCCTGTGCCATTCTGGGCATCAGGAGCCTCTTCCTGTCCCGCTGAATCAGGCTCTCCCTGTTCCAGCAGGCCATGCTCCTCCTGTCCTGTATCTCCAGTGCCAGGGGCATCACCGCCCTCCTTTTCTTCCGACACAGAGCCAACATCAGGAACAGATTCCTCTTCTCTCTCTGCTTTTAAAAGGGCAATCTTCTCTTCCACTTCCGCCACCATGTCCTTCAGTTCTTCGGGAACCTCAACCTCATTGTAGAGGCAGAAGCTCTTTGCCATGACCGCCAGTCTCCCGTTGACTTTCTCCAGCTTCGTGGAGCCAGTGCTGCAGAACAGTTTGTAGTCATCGAACAGGGAATCCTCCTCCGTGAAGAACTCCCACCACTGCCTGAAATACATGGGCTTTACTCCTGTGTCCATCGCCACATCCGCAAGGTATATCACCATGGGGATGCTGATCTTCTTCAGCTGTTTGTTGGGCTGTGGATAGGCATCCGTCAGATATTCCACCGTTGACTTTAAAGCATCGCTCTGCTTGTCGCTGTAGCATCCCTTGATGCTCTCCGCATACTCCATAAGGCTTGTCTCCGAAAAATCCTTGAACTCAAATCCAGATATGTAGTTCCTGTCAAGGAGCATCATGGCCTGCAGCAGGCACCTCTGGTCATCGGAAGCTTTAAGCTGCGACTTCGTGAAAGAAGCACTCTCCGCAAAGAAATGCGATGTGAGCAGTTCATTCAGGAGGATCGCCACATCAGTCCCTGCTTTCGCCTTGCAGAGCTGTGCCGAAGTGAGCGGGACCGCCGAATTCAGCCTGCTGAACACTTCCTCTATGGTGCTGTTCACATATTCCTCCGTGTCCCCATCCTCAGGCTCGAATGCCTCAATCCGAAACCTGAAACGGATAGCCTCCTGCTGGCAGTCCTCTTCAAGATCTGAAAAGAACTTGCCAGACACAGAGTATACAGTGCCGTCAAGGATGACAGGAGGGACTTCCTCCAGAGGGAACCTGTTGTCGATGAAGTCGAACACTGTGGTAATCCTCTGGATGCCGTCAATCACCGAATACTGGTATCTCTTGTCGGCGACCATGTCTTTCCTGAAATACACTGTCGGCACCGAATAGATGCTGTTCTGCAGGATGCTGTGGATGAGCAGGCTCTTCCGCTTTGGGTCCCACATCCCCGATTTCCGCTGGATGGGGCTTGAGAAATCTATGGTGTCCTTAGCGGGGTTGTCCCTCATCGCCTTTAATGTCTTGACCGTCATGTTGATATTGTTCCTTATCATAAGAATCTCTCCTCTTGAAAAATATGGAGCCGATGCCTGCGGCAGTGCCGCAGGGCCGCTCCCATTCCTGTAAGCATCATATGTAGCTGTAGGGCACTGCCCTATGCAAAGGGCAGGTCATCGAACCCCTCGGGGATGTCCATAAAGGAACCGTCACTGGGCATGGGGGAATCTTCCTTTCTGCCACAGTATTCAATCTCCTTTATAAAGCATTCCAAAGTGTAGATTCTTTTGCCCTCCTTGTTGGTGTAGCTCCCGCTCTGCATCTTTCCGCAGAGTAGGATTTCTTTCCCTTTACAGAAGCTTGACTGTACTATCTCCGCAAGCTTCCCCATGGCAGTGCAGGGGATGAAGTTCGCGGGATGGCTGCCATCCTCTCCCTTTGCCCTTTCCCTGTCCTCACAGGCAAGGGTGAATCGGGCGATGCATACTGGGTCGCTGCCGTTCGAGAACCTTACATCTGGGTCCCTTGTCAGCCTCCCTTTCAAAATGACCTTGTTCATAGCCCATCCCCTCCTGCATTGTATGTGACCTCCCCTGTCTCCCTTATGTATCTGTACACATGGTCTGACAGGATTTCCTGGGGGTGGACTTCCCTGTCGTTCACCTCACGGACGATCCTGTCCAGTCCCGCAGGGTCGGTCCCTCCCTCTGCTGGCATCAGGATGACCCCATGTACATTTTTCGGTAGGATGTAGAGATCTGCACCGACCAGGTCGGCAAGTCCCTGGAGCACACCTTGATAGAGCAGGCAGGCCGCACCGTTGTTGCCGTCCCTGTTGGAAAGGACATACATAGCCTTATCTGCAGGCATGTCCTGACCGCATGTTCCGCCCATCAGCTCCTCCAGTACCTCAGCCATGCTATGGATGACAGGAGGGAGCAGCCTCGGAGTGTTCTCCACGGCAGCGGCATACAGTCCATCCGCAGTGGTGCCCCACATCTCCATATGGCTGTTATGGACTGCGATGCTTGCGCCTCCCAGTCCTGGGACATCCACCAGGCAGTGGAATGTGGCTGCCAGGTCAAGGTATGGGACATAGGGCACTTCCTCCAGAAGCTCCCTGTTCCTGCCCATGCTGACCAGCCTGAACACGATCCGCTCCCTCGCCCATTCCCAGTCCTTAAACGATTCTGTGTCGAATGTAGCCTTGGCCTTATCCCTCTGGTATACCGAAAGGATGATCTGCTCAATCCCATCCAGGCTCTTCCCATGGAGGTATTCATCGTAGAATGCCTCAAGATAGATGGCGGGACAGATGTTGCTCCCCCCCTTTTTCCTGATGGTGAGCCCATGGAGCTTCACATCGTTGGGCTTCAGGACTTCCTGTACCGTCACCTCCGCATGTTCAAGCCTGTGCGAGATGTCAATCCTGATGCATCTGCAGAAGCCCTCGAACGAGAGACAGTCCCTTTCTTTAGAATCTTTTCCCTGCATAAAAACCTCTCCTTTCCCTGTGCCTTTGCACAGTCAAATCTGCGGTGTCCCCACAGACCTTTCGCAACCTGTCGATGCAGACCTGTATGACATGCAACCTGTGTCCTGCTGTATCAACCTGTCTGCGAGACATAAAGCCTCTCGATTTCATGACCTTAGATTGTAAGCAGAAAGAAGAAAAATATAATCGGGACAAAAAATATGCCCCTTAAAAAGGAAAGAGCAGGCTGCCATATCAATGGATGGGAGCCACCCGCTGAAAAAATCTGTAATGACTTTCTTGCCGAGTGGTTCACTTCCTGTCCATTTGATACCTGCCTTTTTCTTTTTAAGAGGCACTGTTCCTGTCCTCTCCCATACAGCTCCATTTCCTGATAAGCAGGGAAAGGGCGGCAGCCAAGACCGCAAAAAAATAACAGGCTCCTGCACCTGTTATCCTTAGAAAGGGCTGACATCCCCTCTTTTAGACACCTCCTCCATGACCCTTTCCAGGGCAGTCCTGTGGTATCTGCCATTGCTCTCAAAGCCGATGAAGTCCCTGTTGTTCCTGGCCGATGCCACCGCCGTCGTGCCCGAGCCCATGAATGGGTCAAGGACAACATCCCCCTCCCTGCTGCTGTTCCTTATGATGTTCTCTATGATGGGCAGGGGCTTGATGGTTGGATGCCCATATATCTTCTTGTCCTTTATGTTCGTAGGCAGGTGCCAGACTGTCCTCGCATCCGCATACCCAGAGGGCTGGCAGTATCCCCTCTTTCGGAAGTACAGGCAGTATTCCTTGTCTGACAGCCATTTGTTGCTGCACATGGGGATTGGGTTCGTCTTGTGCCATATCAGGATGTCCATCCTGCACTTCCTTTCCACCACGAAGTATCCTATGTACATGGGGATCTGTACAGCATTGCACCAGATATAGAGGTTCGGTGTCCTCATCACCCGAAAGATTTCATCCAGTATCCTGATGTCATAGCCCTCAGTCAGGTTCTGGTCTGATAAGGGCTTCTGGTAGCTGAAGATGTCTTTCCCAAGCCCCTTTCCCTTATTGTCATGGATGTGCTGTATCACATATGGAGGGTCTGTCACCACAAGGTCTACAGAGCTGTCCTCCATCTGCCGCAGCCCCTCCAGGCAGTCCATGCAGTATATTCTGTTTCTCTCTATCGTCATTTCCAAAACTTTCCTTTCCCGATATCATAAGCAGGGAAATGGATTTTATAATCTTTTGAAGATGGAAAGGGACAGCAGGCTCTTATACCCGCTGTCCCTCTTAGATGCATGGCTGTCTGAATTTCTCTGCTTCAAGGGAAAATCCCTTTGGAATCCAGTAAGATCAAGGGTTGGAGCCACTTTTTGGATTTTAAGAAAATGGGGATTTTCCTTAAAGAAAGCACTGTTTTTATCTTCATCCAAACACCCTCGATTTCCAGTAGTCGTTGATGTCGTGGAACTGCTGGGGATAATTACAGGCCGCATAATCATATCCCTGTCTCTTCAGCGGATTCTGGTTGTAGGATTCAAAGAACCCTTTCAGCTCCTCTGTCGCCTTTCTGCCAGCCTCGTCATGGTCGAAGCAGATGATGAACCTCTCATCGCGGCGCGGGACATGCTCCTCCGATAGGTAATGCATCAGGGATTTCAGGTTCGCGATGCTGTTGAGGGAGATGCTCCTTATTCCATTCATGGCACAGGACAGGGCATCTTCCATCCCCTCGCAGATGTAGATATCCTTGTTCCTGACATGCTCCATCCCCTGTGTGATGAAGTTGAACCCAGAAGCTCCCAGCGCCCTTTTCGTGCGGCTCCCGTCAAGGCTTTTCTGGACTGCCATATGCCTCTCTGTATCCATGTAGAACTGGTCAAGGCACAGGTCATCTTCATCAACAGCCTCATAGTCGATGAGATAGAGGATGCTGTTCACTCCCTCCCAGTAATTGTGCCTGATCTGTATCCTGTTCGCTTTCAGGATGGGTGCAATCCCTTTATAGAATGTGCCTTTGGCCTTTATCCCATTCAGCCGATCGGTTTCATTCTGGTCTGCGGCTGTCCGCAATGCCTTGTCAATGCCCTGTGCTGTATGGACTTCTCCGCCATGGACATAGGAGTCATAGAGCATTATGCCCCTGCCGTGGAGGTAGTTAAGCTCATATCCTGTCAGCGGCCTGCTGTTGCCTACAATCATTTCATAGGGGCTGGCACTGTTCCCATTGCTGGCCTGGGCATTTGGCTGACCGCTCCTGTTACCACCAGGCTGATATCCATTGGCCTGATGACTGCTGTTGGTCATCCCTGTACCGCCACTGCCTCCAGCTGCCATATCCTCCAGCTTCAGGATTTCTTCTACTGCCCTGTAAAACGGCACTGCCCTGCCGTTCACTTTCCCGCACAGGCACTGGTAAAGGTCAATGGTATCAAAGGTCTCCCCACATCCGAAGCATCTGCAGGTATTCCTTTCCGAAGAACAGGAACAGCTTGCCGTGCTGTCGTCATGGTCAGGATGCGGGCATCTTATCTGCCCATACCTGTTCTTCTCCCAGTTGAATTCATCTAAAATAATGTCCATGTCCACTGCTTTCACAGCCTTTATGGTCTCTATATCTATCATATATATTTCCTCCCTGTATAATAGGTTTCTGCCTCTTAAAAGAGAAAAAGGGGATTGGTATGCTTTGGGGTTCCATCTCCATATGGGAATAAATGTATGGAATCCTTTTTTATGTGCGAAAGATGCTCTCCCTGCCACATGCTTCCCTCTTTTTCCTTTTAGTCGGCACTATCTTTCTTTTTATCAGTAGTCTGGCTCCACCAGGGTGAAGATGTCCTCCACATTGGTGCGGAGCTGTCTGTCTATGCGGTCAGCCCCTCTGGATTTATACATCTGCCTTATCTTATTCCCGATGCCCTTTACCGTTGGGGGCTTTGCCGTGTTCGGAAAGGCCTGCCCATAGTATTCCTGGATATCCTCCTTGAGCCCTTTCGTGATTTTCGGGGACTGCACCCCTTTCTGTTCCAGGCAGCAGTATATCGCCGCCTGCAGTGCCATCTCTTTCTTTCTGCCTCTGTAGCATGGTATCTCCTTTATGTCCATGCCGCTGCATTGTTCAAGCATCTGGTTATAGGAGATGCAATGGAGGCATCCGACATACTCATTTATCTTCTTCTGGCTCCTGCTTGATGACAGGATGCGGAGGGCTGTCCTCCCTGTTATGCCCTGCCTTTCCATCTCTTCCAGTATCTCCATGAGATGCGCCTGTTCCCTTACCTTGTTCACAGTCTTCCTCTTGCTGTAGAGGTAGAGGTAGGAGCATCTGCCATTCCTGCCCATCAGGTATGACCAGAATGTGTCATCCCCACCACTCTCAAGCTCCTGTCTCAGGCCATTGGTTCCATCCCAGATATCTTCTTTATTGTGGGGAGCCCTCTTCCCTTTTGAAGTGTCCTGTTCCATGAGCGCCACATCTGTGCCAAGCCTGAACCGCAGCTCTTCGGCAAGGATGTCATGGTTATGGTAATACTGCCTGTTGAATTGGCGGTAGGAGACCTCATAGCATATCCTGTTGTCTACAGAGACCTTGCCAGCCTCATAGGAAAGGCATTTCCCTATCTCCCCTGCCTCCTTGATGTAGCCGCTGGCTATCTGCCTGATGAACATCCCATTCTTCCGCTTCTCGCTTTCCAGTTCGTCATGGCTAAGGTTCATGGCATTCCTCCTGTCCTCCCAGAAACCCTCCAGCGCCTCGATGGAGTCTGAAAGCCTGTCCCTCTGTGCATGGTTGTATTTCAGGATGTCGGTCAGCTCCCTGAACCCTATCCCCTTGAATGTGATGGGTGACGGGCTCTTTTTGGAGTAGAGCTTCTCGCCTGTGGCTCCGTCAGATGCTACTTTGATGTACCTGTAGAAAGTGCCGTCCCCAATCTCGAAGCGGAGCCTGTACCTCCCATCCGCGACAGCATCCATCAGCCCTGTGTCCTCTATGGTCAGGTTCCCCATCTCCATATGGATGTCATGGAATTCGCAGATGCGCTCCTCGCTGTCCTGATAGGGGACAAGCTCTGCCTTTATCTCCCCCTGCTTCGGCTTCTTCACGATGACCCTTGCACACTCCACATGCTTATTCCCTTTCGCCCTGATTCTGTTCAGGAACTGCTCTATGTCATCTGCGGAGATGTTGTTGTCGGGGAACACTGCCATGGGCACGATGTTGTCGGGGTAGTCTGTTATGCTCACCCCTGCCTCGATGACACTGGTCGTCAACATGCCGTCTATCCCTGAACCGTCAATCCTCCCATGCTCCACGATGTCCAGATAGGCCTTTGTCCCCTTGTCATCCTTTGTGAGCCTTGCGAATGTCTGGGGCATCTGTGCCATGAGCCTGTCGATTTCATCAGTGTTGTTCAGCCTGATGAATGGGAATTCCCTGCTGTAGTCAATCCCCCTGACATATTCGATCGGGTCATCCACCTCGACGATTTCCAGCCTGTCCATGCTGGGTCTGGTGTCCCTGCTCCTGAACTCCACGATTTCGTCGAAGTGGTACAGCCCCATGGGTTCAGGGGTAGCCGTCACCAGCACGATGCTGTGGAAGTCGCCCCTCTCGATACAGCCGATGACAGCCTTGATGGCTTTCTCCCTGAATGTGTGCTGTGTGGTCAGCAGATGGCTCTCGTCAAGCACCAGCACATTCTTCTCTGTTTTCCCCAGGAACTTCTGCCCCATGATATGGTTCTCCACCTCATACATCTTCTCATAGGTGGTGGCTATGATCGGGCTCTCTTCATCAAAGGAGTCCCCGCCCACCATTGCCCTGACTTCCCCGCTGTTCCCCAGCTGGATGGCCAGTGCCCTCATGGGCAGGTCGAACACCACCCTGTAGCCCTTTTGCCCTGACACGAGCCTGCCCGCACCTGAAATCAGAGAAGAGGTCTTGCCGCTTCCTGTCGGTGCGATGACCAGCTTGATTCCCTTTCCTGAAAGCAGTGAATCCACCACTGCATCGTTGTCCTTGTTGTCAGAGATATAGTCCCCATACTGGCAGTCAGTGACCCTGCATGGGTACTCGCTCCCATAGAACAGCTTCCTGACCTTGTTGTTCTGCTGCAATAATCTATCTGCTCTTCTTCCCATAATCTGCTCCTTTCTCCCCCTGCGGGGGAGGCTCCATGCTCTCCACATGGAGCCCCAGTCTCTGCTTTATTCCTCTACCGCTCCGAACACTTCCATATAAGTGTCTGCATCCAGATGCCTTTCTGCCCATTCCTTTGCTTCTTCCGCTGTGAATGGTGTGATGTCCTCACTGCCTGACCAGCACCTGTTGCCACATTCGACACTGTATCTTGTCATTGCCCCTCCACTGCCATACAGGAAGAACTCTCCTGTCTTCTTCCTGTACAGTGTCTCCTCCAGATAGTGGAAGTCCCCTGCACCATATCCATTGCAGTAGCTTCCTATTTCCTTTGCTGTACCAGTGTCATACAGCCTGCTGTTGATTATCTTCTTCATGATTAGGTTCTCCTCTCCAATTTCGATTTTTCAATGCTTCAATCAGGTTCTGTATTCAGTTTTCAAGGTTCCTGTCGGCACCTTTTCTGCAACAAAAAAAGATACCCACACATAGGTATCTGATACAGGGATGCATTGAAGAATGGACAGGATATAGACCCTGCTTACACTTTCAGTTCAGTATGTAAAGTCAAACTCTTCAATCATTTTTGCATCTTCATTCTGCCTGTATGGCAACCTATGTATGGGTATCTAAGCTTATATTTTTGTGGGCTACTCTCTCCTGTCTTGAAAGAGGTGTGCATGAATACATGGGATGTTAGTTCTAAATCTTTTTAGGAGGCAAGGAAAGCTTTTGCTGGCTGTCTCCTTGATATCTCCAATGGGAATAATGTCATTTAAATAGGTATTTAAAAACATATTTAAATACATTGAATGTCACTTCTAAATGTCGCACACCTCTGTGGTTTCTTTGTAAAGCATGTTGTGTACCTTACATTTTCAATTTTAACACAAAATTTTTAAAATGTCAAGGGTTTTTGCGAAAAATATTTGCATTATTCATGTTTCCATGTTATAATTAAAAATTACAGCCCTAATAATGCAAGTCCAATGCCAGATGTCCTGTACCTGGTGTGGGGGGACAGTTACACCGAAAATGAGCTGAAAAATGCCAGTTTTTCCCATAAAATCAAGGTTTCCGCCCATTCTGGGAGAAGAAAAATGCCCCATTTTTCCTATATATAAATACATATTTTTAATGTTCTGCTGTTGTTATTTATATAGAAGCCACTGCCTGTCATGAAAAAAGGGAATGCCTCTTAAAAGGAAAAAGGTTGGCAGCATATGGACTGGAAGTGTGCCACCCGCCAAAGAAAACAGATATGCATTTTCTTTTGGCTGGCAGCTCCCATCCTATGATGCACCAACCCGCTTTTTCTTTTTTAAAAGGCATCATTTCTTTCTGGACAGCATGTACCATTTACATGGTGTCAGGTCTGGTGTCCCTTTCATGCTGGGCAGATGCCAGCCCATCAGCTGTCGCCATATCCACAGCTGCAATGGAGCCAGCTGGGGGCTTTTCCCCTTTCCCATGGGCATCCTGCAGCCTCTTAAGGGCATATATCATCAGGGTTCCATGGCTCCTGTCGCCAGTTCCTCCATGCACCTTGCCCCCTGCCAGAAAGCATCCTTTCCCGCCTGTCGGCAGATCCTGTCAATGGCCTCATGTATCTGCTCTGTCTGGGATGGTGTCATGCTCCCCCTCAATGGTTCCATAAGGGCTTGTATCATCTGCTCCTGTTCCACAGGCTCCATGCAGCCCATCCCATAGCAGGCGACCCGCTCCTGCAGCCTGGCCATCAAGTCTCCCATAATATCACTCCTCCTCTAGCCACTGGCGGATTGGGCTCCGCCATATCCTGTATGCCTCCCTGATTCTCTTTCCCAGCTTCTCCTCCCTGTTGTCCATTATCTCCCTGATATGCCTGTTCCTGCGGGCTTTGGCCTCCTTTATCATCTTTTCAGCCATAGCCGCCGCCCGCTCAAAAGGGGACTTATATCCCCTTGCGGACATGATTCTCTTCAGTTGGGCTATATATTCCTGGAAGATGGCATCCACCAGCTCTTCATCCCGATAAGGGCTTTCAAAGTGGTTCTCGACCATGAGCCTCCTGAACCTGTCCTTTAGTTCCCCCTCATCTGTAATACCATCAAAATACATGGCATCCCTCCTCTCCGTAAAGACTACTGACTCATAATATCGACATGTTCCCCATTTATCTTTGGCTATAACTAAATATATTTTGTTTTAGCTCCTTAACCTGGCAGGAATACTACCTTAAAATTAGGACATGCTATCAGGGAAAGGGGAATCTGTCATGGAAGAACTGGATTACAGGACAATCGGTGGGAAGATTGCCAGGCGGAGGACAGCACAGGGCTTTACACAGGAGGCAGTCGCCAATCTGCTTGATGTGAACCCCAGCCATATCTCCAATATCGAGCATGGCCGTGCCCATCCATCCCTGACCGCACTTGTCAGGATTGCGGATGTCCTGCACTGCAGTGTTGACTGCTTCCTTGACGGCGAGTACACTTTCCATCCCGCTAAGGACAGCGAGTCCGCACTTGATGACAGAATCATGGATTTGCTCAAATACTGCGACTCCGACAAGAAACAGAGGATTCTGAAGATGATTGAGCTGATGTGAGAGGGCGGGGGTTCCCTGCCCTCTACAGTATCGCCCGAATCTGTAAAGAAAGTAGATATACATTTCTTTCAATAGGTAATCTCCATCCCCCAATCCTACAGCCCGCTTTTCTTTCTTAAAAGGCATCTCTTTTATAGGATAGCCTGTACCATTTTATACAGTTCTGGTTCAGCCATCTCTTTTAGATATGGCAGGGATGATATTACTTCTTCTTTTTCTAATTTAGCAATACTGCATATCCGCCAGCAGATAAGGGGCTTGCCCTCGCTTTGTAGAACATTCACTGCCCATATGACTTTTCTTGCCCTGTATTGCTCTATGGTTTCAATATGCTGTTCTATTTCCTTTTTGCATTGTTCCATTTTGACAAGCCTGTGGCTCTGAATATTCAACCTTTTGCTGACAGCATAAAAACTGACCTTTTCAGGCCTTTTCTCTCCATTCCCATGTAAATCACAGATTACATTTTTTACCATAGGAAACATCTTTTTATCTAATTTATCCCAATCTATTGCATTACTGTTCCTTATAGTATATTTTCTTCCCCCTTTTCCCTTGCTTTTTACAAGTCCAACCGCCATTCTCACCATGGATGGAGATACTCCCATCTCTTTTGCAATTGCTTTTATCCCCATGCCACCATCCAACAGTTCCATGACTTTTTCATCAAATAGCTGTTCTGGTTTTTTCACAGGTGTCTCCATTATAGCTAACTCTTCCGCACTTATCTGGAGAAACATGGCCGTCATACAAATCTCGGAAAAGACAAATCTGCTACCGTCTAGCATCCTTTGTATTTGCTTATCCGTGACATTCCCCATTTCCGCAAGCCCAGAGTAAAATATCTTCATATCACCCCATAATCTATGAAAATACTTATGCTCACCCCTTGATGACAGGTATGGTGTGCCCGCCATCTTTGAATGAAAATAATTCTTCACTGAAGCTGTACTGCTCCTGTCTATAGGCTGTAAAAACACTTTAACCATATACCGCACTAATTCCAATTCCAACGGAATGTCATGATATGTCACATATTCAGAAACATCTTCCCCTAATGGTATAGCTTCTTCTGCCGATACCAAATTTACGAATTCCCTTGAATCAAATGAAATAGTACTTTCTATCAGACAACATCCATGTACCGCACACAAATTTACATCCCTCATTTGATGCATCCGATGCCAATAGGTTTCTCCATATTTCTCCCTATCATTTAATACACACAAAGGACAGTATCTCATATACCGCTTTTCCCCTTTCCGTAGCTTTGGTACACAGAATAATTTGGAAAAATCCCCCTCCATTGACATTAAAGCCCCAAAAGCCATGTTTCTCCTGTTTCCATCAATAAACCTCCCATAATAAGGATACATTGTATGCTTTTCAAGAAACTCTTCCATTGTGATATGTTTTGTCAAATGTTCAACTATTTCAGGTTTTAGCTGCTTCACAAATTCCTTGTCCACCCTCCCCTGCTTTGAGCGAAACAAATCCTGTTCTACATCTTTATAGTACAGATAGCCACTATGTAAATGGCATCTCGCCAGAACACTATAGACAAGTTCATCTGGATAAATCTCTGGAAAATATGCGATTCCCATGATACCACCCCTTTCAGACCGCAATCTCGGTAATGCTGATTTTCCCTTTCAGCAGGGACAGCATATCGCACCGATTCCTTTTTGCCTGTTCTGCCAGCTCCACGAAGCTCCAGTCAGAACTATCGCCTTTATCCGCCGAATAGGTGACAGGCTCCCTATTATCCTCTGTCCTGTCAAAACTGCCGACCATATCAGAATCTGCCTCCCGTGGCAGCATGCCAGTCCCCTGTCCCGCTTCCGCTGATAGTATATGGTTCCCTTTCCTTTCTTCCTGACCAGAACCAGCCACTGCCTCCGATGCGCTGTTCCCTTTTTTCCTTTTAACGGCATCCTTTTTTATCACCATGGATGGCCTGATATGGCTGTGCAGCATGTTCATCCTCTTCCCATAGGCTTCATTCAGGGAGACCATATCTAATAGCTCCCTGCCGCTTAAGATGCCTATCTCCTGTGCATCATGGATAAGGCTGACCACCACCGCCAGTATCCCCGATGAATGCTCATACAGCCATTGGATGGCTCCATCCGAAATGGCAGCCTCTTGCCCTACATACTGGTACTGGAACAAGGTCTCACAGAACTTTCTGAAATAGGCATTATACCCACATTTCCCATACCGAAGCCCTAATGCCCGCCTTGCCAGATAGTCCACTTCTCCGAAGAACTCCTCCGCTTCTGGGGTTCCAACCATGCAGATGGATATCCCGCTGTTATTGATAAGCTGTGTCAGCATCCCCACAAGGCTCTTTCCCTGCCTGTGGTTGACGATGTTCTGGATTTCATCCACCACCAACAGCCCTATATGGTTCAAGGCAATCTGGCTCACACTACCAATCAGCATGTCTGTGGTAGCCCTTGCCCTTACTGCCATATCATAGTAATGGGTATCCAGCTCCATATCAATCTGCCGTAGAATCTGTAACAATAAGCTTTTCACGGAACAATCGAAAGGGCACTGCACAGTCAGACAGGGTATGATTTTACAGAATGGCTCCCCCATCTCAATTATCCTGTTCTCTGTCGCAATGCTGATGGCTCTGGATATGGCGGAACTCTTACCGATGCCGCTGTTCCCTATGATAGTAAAGGAATCGCTGCCCCCTATGATTCCCTGATAGCCATAATCAGAACCATCCATGTCCTTTATCCTTTTGCCGTTCACATTCCTTTGCTGTACTGCCAGTTTCCCCTCTTTCTTCTGCAGGCTCCTTAACATGGCAAGGTATATCTTTGAATAGATTTCCTCCGACATCGCAGAGGGCAGATAGATGTTATAGATTTCATTCAGAGCCATAAGCCTCTCCGATTTCCCTTTGGAGCGAATCTCCCTGTCATATGATGGCTTTATCTCCAGTCTCTTTTCCAGTTCCTCCCCCGACAGCATGGGAGGCAGCTTCTCCACGATGTCCCACTTCTTCTTAAGCATCTGCCGCCACTTCCTTTCCTAAGTCCTTATGGAGCCTTTCCTGCTCCTTTTCCCTGTTTGCCCTGATATTCTTGATGGATGGCCTCTTCTGCCCTCCTGATGCCCCTACTGCTGCACTGATATGCCCTGCAAGGTCTATCTCCGCCTGTGTCCTGTTCCCTGTCTCCTGTCTGATTAAGTCCCTCTGCCGCTGCTTCATGGCCTGTACCCCTGTCAAGCCCTTATCCCTGAATCTGCTTTCAACCAGCTCAAAGGGGATATAAGAGCCATTTTCAATCAGCCATGTCTGGCATACATTATCAGGATTATAAGCGACAGTACATTCTTTCCCATTCAGGTACTGCTCCCTGAACAGCCTGTTGTGGTAATGCATCCCATTGACCGACAGCCCGAATCTTGTGAATCTGCCTGTTGCCCTCGGGAGTAGGGTCAGGATAAGCTGTTCCCTGCTGACACTGATGAGATTGCATCCATCCTGTCCGCATCCATAGTTCCATATCTCATTTGCATAAGGCTTAATCTCCATGGCAAGCATTTCCTCTGTGTAGGGGAAGTTCTCCAGTACCCTGCTGCAGTTATAGAACAGGATGCAGTGTATGATTATCTTCTCAAAGTCTGCCATGGTCAGACAGGCATCCTTTCTGTAGTCATGCACCCCTCTTTCCTGAAAGTCAGGCTCGACGACCCCTTTCCCTTTCAGTTGGTTCCTGTAATAGCCTTGTATGCAGTCAAAGAACTTCTCAACTTTGGACTTCAATTCTGGCCGATAGGATGGCAGGTTGGTTATCTGTATCCCTAAGTCTGTCATCTGCTCAAATACAGTCCCTCTGTACTCGCTTCCCATATCGGTGACAAGCTTGCCCGACAGTTTATCACAATCCCAATCCTGACGATTTATCGCAATGCCGAATGCCCTGCAATGCTCCACCTTATCGGCTATGACATTCAGCATCAGGTTCCTAAGGCTGTATACACCGCCCTCCCAGGAAAGCGAGTACCCACAGCACATGCCGCTGTAGGCATCCACACAGGCCGTCAGGATTGGCCTGCCCACAATGCCCCCTGCTTCATTTATGAGGTAGATGTCAAGTATCGTTGCATCCAGCATCCCCACTCCCACATGTGGGGCAAATGCCTGTACCCCATCCCCTGTGAGAGGCCTCTGGTTCCTTTGATAGTAGGACAATCCATTTCTGCTGATATATTCAGTCTGTTTTGTATTGTACTTACGGAAGAAATAGCGGAATTGGTAAAAGGATGGATACACACTTGACAGTCTGCCGTCTCCGTCACAATAGGAATCTTTCAGCATCATGGTGTAGACATTCTTCAAGGTTCGCTTCTTCGTGGTGTAATAATACTTGTTCAGGGCTTTCCGCATGTTCTTTTCATCCTGTGTCAATGCCCTCCCTGTGTTCCTCTCCTGTGGGGCAAGGCTCCTGATATCCTGTGATGAAAGATATTCACACAGATACTTCCTCACCGACTGCCTGCTGATGCCATGCTCCTCCGCCATCCCTGCAACCATCTCGCTCCGCATGGGTTCATTATCCACGAAAGGCAGTATTGCAGAGATGATGTTATATCTCTGGTAGATGGTCTTCCTTACATCAGGGCTATAATCTTCCAGGATGCCAAAATCTGTTTCCCCTGACCTACAGCTCCCCTCTTCCTCTGTGAAACCATCCAGCTCCTCAATCCCCATCCATACGGGCATGGTCTTCCTGATGCAGTCGATTACAAGAACCCGCTCCCTTTCAACCGCAAGAACCCTGAATATCTGATCTGTGCCTCCGATACTGTTCCCCTTTCTTTCCGAATCTCCCTGTCCCTTAAGCTGAACCTCTCTTTTTTCCTTTTTAAGGAGCATATTTTTCTTCAATCTGTCCTTATCCATTGAAATCCCCCTCTTTCTCAACCACAATCCCCCAGTCTGATACACCATGCCTTGACCAGAAATCCCTTGAAGCCTGCAGCAGCTTCACCGTCAACGGCTTTGTGAGATGCTTCCGCTCCACACATTCCCTGACCATCAGGTCATTGTCTGCCTTGACACAGACAAAATCTGATGTATAACCGCCATCCAGTCCATCCAACAGGACATTCACCTGAAAGCTTTTGATGTCCTCTGAACCATTTAGCAGGTCAGCATAGGCAGACTGGATGGCATCAAATGTCCTGCACACATCCTCACATTTAGACAGCTTCCTCTTTTCACATCTTCCCTTGAAATTCTTCTTCCTCACTATGAGACACCTCCAATGGCAGGAATCACAGGCATTCAGGCAGATGACAGCTTATCCCCAGAATGGCAGCATCACTTTTGGGAGAATCCCCAAAAACAGGCACCCTTTTCCCAAAAGCAGAAATCCCCAAAAACGGCAGGACAGGCATTTCCTTTTTGGGAAACAGGAATCCCCATTTTACAGGCACTCCCAAAACCAAATCCCCAGAAATCAGCTCCCAAAAATGGTTTTGGGGAAATTCTCCATGTCCAGGGGCAACCCCGATTATCCTCTAAAGGCAATCCCGCATATCCTCTAACCATTTCTACCAAAAAACAATCAGAAGCATTCTACACAGGAAACATGCCACTCTGATTCAAACCGTACTCGCATCTGAATCACTGCAATCCCAGTAATTTCAAGGTATTCTCTCTC
This sequence comes from uncultured Lachnospiraceae bacterium, assembly GCA_910577105.1. Lineage (GTDB taxonomy): Bacteria > Bacillota > Clostridia > Lachnospirales > Lachnospiraceae > Acetatifactor. The sequence goes on from CAJTMB010000002.1 coordinate 137,340, forward strand.
CTAGCTCCCAAAATAAAATGACCTCATAGAAAGGATATTTCCTCTCTACAAGGTCATTTGAACTTACTCTATTCTCTTTCTGGGGCTATCCCAGATTGCCCTCACTGGCTATTCAGGTGTGCCTCGGGATATATTTATAAGCTTATTTAAAATATTCCACTCCGCTTTCAAATATTTTTAAATCCTGTTCGCCATAGATATTGAGGGCAACCGCCGTATCACGTCTTTCCGCGTGCGCCATCTTGCCGAAACATCTGCCGTCCGGGGAGGTAATCCCCTCTATGGCGCAGTATGAACCGTTCACATTCCATTCCTCATCCATGGAAACATTGCCGTCAATGTCCGCATACTGCGTCGCAATCTGCCCGTTTTCGGAAAGCCTGCGAATCCACTCATCCTTTGCCACAAAACGCCCTTCCCCGTGGGAAGCGGGACTGCAATATGTCCTGCCCGGTTCTGCCTTGCAAAGCCAGGGGGACTTGTTGGAAACCACCTTTGTATATACCATTTTGGAAATATGGCGGTTTATGGTGTTGAAGGTCAGTGTGGGAGAGTCCTTGGTCTGTCCCGTAATCTCTCCAAAAGGCACCAGTCCCAGCTTTATCAACGCCTGAAAACCATTGCAGATGCCAAGCGCCAGACCGTCCCTTTCATGCAGCAGTCTGTTGACCGCCTCTTTCATCCTCGCATTCTGAAATGCCGTTGCAAAAAACTTTGCAGAACCGTCCGGCTCGTCACCGGCGGAAAAACCTCCGGGAAACATAATTATCTGTGCACTGTCAATGGCTTTTTCAAACTCTGCCACGGAATCCCTGATATCCCCTGCCGTCAGGTTCTTAAACACTTTGGTAACCACCTTTGCACCGGCGCGCTCAAATGCCTTTGTGCTGTCGTACTCACAGTTTGTTCCGGGAAATACCGGTATAAATACGGTCGGCTTTGCAACCTTATTCTTACATACATAGATGCTGTCAGCCTTAAACAGCTTAGTTTCCACAGGAGAAGAATCCTTCCCTGACTTTGTAGGGAACACCTTTTCCAGGGTATTCTTCCATGCATCAAGCGCTTCTTCCAGCTCCAGTCTGGTATCGCCATAGACAAATGCAGGTTCCTCAGTCACACGGCCTATCAGGGTAAAATCTGCTTCTGCACCTGCAAGCAAATCCATTTTACCGGCATCGACCTCCGCTATGATATCGCCCAGTCCGTTTTCAAACAACGTGCGTGCAGGAACCGCGCTGTCAATTTCCACCCCCAGCTTATTGCCGAAGGCCATCTTGGATATGGCTGCCGTCACGCCCTTGCTGTCCGGCGCATAGGCGGAAACAATCACTTTTTTCCGTATCAGCCCCGTAATTTTTTCATACAGCTCCATAACTTTTTGGTAAACCGGTACGTCATAATCGTCCTTTTCAATCTCAAACCGGACAAGCATGTTTCCTGCCCGTTTCAGCTCCGGCGTTACCACATCGCCGTATTTTGCCACATCCACCGCAAAAGAAACCAGCGTCGGCGGCACATCAATATCGTTAAATGTACCGGACATGGAATCCTTTCCTCCGATGGAAGGCAGTTCATAACCTATCTGTGCATCATAAGCGCCTAAGAGTGCTGCAAACGGCTGGCTCCAGCGATGTGCATCGGATGTCATGCGCCTGAAATACTCTTGGAAAGTGAAGCGTATTTTCCTAAAATCACCACCGCAGGCAACTATTTTTGCCATGGACTCCGTTACTGCATACACTGCGCCGTGATATGGGCTCCAGGAAGATAAATAAGGGTCAAAGCCATAACTCATCATGGTAACAGTGTCAGTCCTGCCATGCAAAACAGGCAGCTTCGCCACCATGGACTGTGTTTCAGTCAGCTGGTACTTACCGCCGTATGGCATCAGCACGCTGCCTGCCCCGATAGAGGAGTCAAACATTTCCACAAGGCCTTTCTGGGAACAGACATTCAAATCTTTTAAGAGTGCAACCCAGGCCCCCTTGACATCACCTGCCTGCATTTTTTTCTCCACTGCGGGAACAGCGATTTTATTTAGATAATTTTCTTCTTTGGCAGGTATATCTACCTTTACGGACGTTTCCTGATGGGCACCATTGGTATCCAGAAAAGCACGGGAAATATTGACAATATCCTTTCCTCTCCAGTTCAAAACCAGTCTGGGCTCCTTTGTCACCACCGCAACCGGAACCGCCTCCAGATTCTCCTCTGCCGCAAATCCAAGAAAAGCATCCACATCCTTTTTATCCACCACAACCGCCATGCGCTCCTGTGACTCGGAAATAGCAAGTTCCGTACCGTCAAGGCCCGCATATTTTTTCGGCACCTTATCCAAATCCACAACCAGCCCGTCAGCCAGCTCCCCGATGGCAACGGAAACGCCGCCTGCGCCAAAATCGTTACATTTCTTTATGATACGGCTGACTTCCTCACGCCTGAACAGTCTCTGAATCTTCCGTTCCGTCGGCGCATTACCCTTCTGCACTTCTGCACCGCAGGTTTCTATGGAAGTATCCGTATGTACTTTGGAAGAGCCTGTTGCGCCGCCGCATCCGTCACGGCCGGTACGCCCTCCCAGCAAAATAATGATATCCCCGGGGTCCGATGTCTCCCGGATAACATTTTTGCGGGGCGCTACGCCCATAACCGCGCCGATTTCCATCCTCTTTGCCACATAATCAGGATGATATATCTCCTTGACATAACCGGTTGCCAGTCCAATCTGGTTGCCGTAAGAAGAATAGCCTGCCGCCGCGCCGCGCACCAGCTTCTTCTGGGAAAGCTTGCCATGCAGCGTTTCCGATACGGGAACGGTAGGGTCTGCCGCACCCGTAATGCGCATTGCCTGATAAACATAACCGCGCCCGGAAAGCGGGTCCCTGATTGCGCCGCCCAGACATGTGGCTGCGCCGCCGAAAGGCTCTATCTCCGTGGGATGGTTGTGTGTTTCATTTTTAAAGAATACCAGCCACTCCTCCGTTACCTTCTCGTCCCCGTAATCCATTTCCACGGGCACGACAACCGAACACGCATTGATTTCATCGGACTGTTCCATATCCTCCAGCCTGCCGTCCTTTTTCAGCTTCCGCATTGCCATCAGCGCCAAATCCATCAGGCAGACAAACTTGTCCTTTCTGTCCCCGAAGATTTCTTCCCTGGTATCCAGATAACTTTGATACGTTGTGACAAGAGGCTCCCTATAATATCCTTCCCCAAATTCAACATCCGTAAGCTCCGTGGAAAACGTGGTATGACGGCAGTGGTCAGACCAGTAGGTGTCCAGCACGCGGATTTCCGTCATGGTGGGACAACGGTGCTCTTCCTCTGTAAAATAACGCTGGATATGTTTAAAATCTTTAAAAGTCATGGCAAGACCCAGCGAATCATACAAATCTTTCAATTCTTTTTCCGGCAGCGTTGTAAAACCTTCAAACACCATTACATCCGCCGGCTCATCAAACACCGTAATCAAGGTATCCGGTTTTACCATGTCGGTTTCCCTGGAGTCTACGGGATTGATGCAATAGGATTTTATCTTTGCAAACTCTTCATCGGATATATTGCCGGAAACAGCATAAATAACAGCCGTTTTTATTACCGGCTCCTCATCCTCCTTCAAAAATCTGACGCACTGTACGGCGGAATCTGCCCTCTGGTCAAACTGCCCCGGTAAAAATTCCACGCCGAAAACCCTGTCCCTGTCCGCAAAATCGATGGATTCAAAGAACAAGTCATCCACCGGCGGCTCCGAAAACACGGTACGGCAGGCTTTCTCAAAGGTCTCATCCGAAATATTTTCCACATCATAACGGATGAATACGCGAACCTTCTCCAATCCCGCGATTTCCAGATAATTTTTCAATTCCTCATGCAGTTCCTTCGCCTTTACGGCAAAAGGCTCTTTCTTCTCCACATAGATACGTCTGACGTTTTCCATATTATCCTCCAAATAAAAATTAACTAAACACATTTATTATACAGGAGCTTTTTGCTCCTTGCAATGTTCATTGTATGAATTTCCGCATTTTGCATTGCGGGAGCCCCGGCGGGCATTTGATTCCATAAGGGACCGTGTAAAAACACCGGCATTTGGATGCTGTATTTTAGCATCCTACGTGCCGCTGTGTTTTTACCCGAGCGGGAGCGTGTCCTGTTGGAACAAATGCCCGCCGGGACTCCCGCAATGCAAAATGCGGAAATTCAAGGTGCAAGTTTACTCATGCATCCTGTGTATCAGTCTGTAAACCATGTCGTACTGGGTGACCAGCGCTTCCTTATGGGTAAAAAATACGATACCGTCTGTGGGCGCCAGTATCATCTGCCGGATGCTCCCCTCCATGGGGTCCATAATCTGCGCAAGGGGTTGTCCGTACCGCACTGCCTCCCCCAATTCCGTGAGGCCTTTAAAAATACCGGCACATTCCGTATATACATTCGTCAAATCTTCTTCCATAATAACATGGCTGATATATCCGCTGTGGCTTTCATACCGCAGGATACCCATCCGTGTCAGAAAACGGAGTACAGCTGCCACCGCCTGTCTGGCGCTCTTGTCATCAATCTCAAAGGTCTTATTGGTATACACTAAAAACGCAGCCGTCATTTCCGTCTGCCAGTTGTAATTCAGGGTCTTCGTATCAATAGGGGCAGGCTTTTTCACTACCACATAAGGCAGTCCGAAAAGATTGGCAAGGGAAGTATTCTGGTAACCTGTTTTCATCATTCTTACATGGGGGGCAAATTCCCCTGCAATGGAAAATGAGGAAAACTGGATGCCATAGGAATAATCAGCAATCTCCTTGAATAATGCTGCGGCAATCCGGGAAGTGGTCTCCCCTTTTTCATTTCCGGGAAACATTCTGTTGATATCCGACTCTTCCATCCCAAAAAACTTCTGCCCCACATTCATGGAATAAGGATTTGCATTAGGTATCACCAATATCTGTTTGCCCACGCAGATTCCCCCGCTGTTTTCCAAATCCCTGAGAGCCTGCACCAGACGGGAGCAGATGTACATCTGCTGGATTTCATTCCCCCTGAAGGAACCAACGATACAGGCAGCCTTATCCCCCTTTCCAAATAAAAACCCCTTTACTTTCATATCCTCCCGATAGGTTGACTGCAAAGTGATTATTTCTTTCGTATGCATGACATAACTCCTTTTCTCTTTCTCATCCGAATGACAAAAACTACTTTAAGCAATGTCCGTCACTACCCTGGCAATCAAATCCCCGGGATACACAACGGGATATATCCTTAAGGTGAACACCAGACCGTCTTTCCCCGCCAGTACCGACTGCTTTCGCTTTCCGCTCCAGGGGTCCACAATTTCCCCGATAGTATCCCCCTTTTTCACAAAATGGCTGTTTCCTATGCAGGGCAGAAAAAGTCCATCTGTCTCACTGCAAATAATTTCAACTTTCCCTTCACTGGAAATCACGGGCATCTGCGCCTGTGGCGGCGTTTTCGTCCACAATCCCATCTCATACATCAGGTTAAATATCCCGTCTACCACCTGATTGCCATATGCCCTGCTGATACTGCTGCCCTGCCCCATTTCCACCACCATGGACGGTACTCCCAGCACATTCATGGAATGGGCAAGCGTTGCTTCATGCACCGTTTCACTTGCATTCACCCATATCATGTCCACATTCATCAGTTTTGCAAAGGGAAGCAGGCGGTCAGCAGATTCTTCATCCAGCCTTACCTGGGGAATCTCTTTTACAAAGATATTACTGGCATGTATGTCAATGCAGATGTCGGAGCCAATCAAATCTTCCACCACCGATGCTGCCGCCCTTTCATACATATCCCCTTTGGGATTGCCCGGAAAAATCCTGTTCATATCCATTTCCAGCCTGGGCATATTCCTATGTGACATGGCAACACCGACCGGATTCACGGCAGGATAAATATCCACAATGCCCTGCAGGGCCATGGGGTTTTCCCCAATCCTTCTAGCCACTTCATAACAGATATACTGTCCCTCCAGTTCATCCCCATGGATTCCGGATACTATGGAAATCCTGCCCAGATGGCCATTATCTTCCCTGTTACAGATTCTGTTTTTTGCAACAACCAGTTTTTCCCCCACCGGCAATTCCATTTCTATCAGTTTTACAACCATATCCTACCCTTTCTTCCACCCCTGCATGATGGCAGGCAGGTGCGACACGAAAAATGCTCCAAGGGACTGTCCCTGAAGCATTTCCATTCCTTTATGTTACTCCTCAATTCCCAGCTCCCGCAAAATAAAAAGCAGTTCCGCGTCCACCATCTCTGCTGTGATGCCAATAGTATGGGCGGATATTTTCAATCCCTCCAGAACAAACATGATATTACGGGCCGTTCCACGGCAGTCTTCACAGTAAAACTCTCCGTTTTCCACACCTGCCTCTATCAGCTTTTCTATAATCTTTACCGCCGAATCAAACTGCCTTTTCAGAATATTGTCTTTTTTGGGTACATTTTCCCCAAAATAATATTCATAAGTAGCCACTGTCAGATTATTTTTTTTCCTGAGCAATTCCTTTTTCTGCTCTTTTAAAAACAACGTCAAAATATCGGCGGCTGTTGCATCTTCCGTTATGCTGTCCGAAAATACATCATCCGCTTCTTCGGTTTCCATTTTAAGAACTTCCGTAAAAATTTCCGCCGTACTGCCAAAATACAGGTACAGTCCTCCACGGCTGATTTCACACGCTTCCACAATATCCTTCATCGTGACATTTTTATAGCCCTTTTCCATGAAAACCTTTCTTGCCGTTTCCAATATGAATCTTTTCTTTTGCAATGACTTCTCGCCCATATATACTTACCCCTGTTCCCCTTGATTTCCTTCCGGCTGGTCCCATGTATCAAACAGTTCTTTAAATTTAAGCAGGATACTTAAGAAAATTCCTTCTTCCACTGCCTGTGACCAAAGCCATCCCTTCGTCATTCCGCCAAGGACATATTTTGAAAGAATGTCCGTAAGCACCTCCGGATTCCTTATCGTCACGCTCTCAATCAGCGCACGCTCTTCCTTTGGTCCTGTCAATTTATGCCGGGAATATAAATATACATAGTTTCTGTTTGTCAATGTGCTTTTTTGCACTTCTTTTACAAAACCAAGCAGTGTGCCATCATAAACAGGAAATGCCATGGAATGCTTTGTCACTGCATTTTCCGTATAAGAAGAACTGACTTTAGCCCCCTGTTTGCTCTCAAGCCAAGAAAGATAACGAAACAACGGTTCCACTTCTTTCCTGTAGCCCCTGATTAGTTTACGCGTATATTCTAAATCCTGTTCCAATGCTAACACCCCCGTAAAATGACACTCATGTATTTTTATTGTAACATATTTTTTTAAAAAGTACAGCAAGTCTTTCTAAAAAAGGAATAATTTTCGCCACAATATAATATTTTGCGACATTCCTCCCAAAACAAACAGGCTGGCTGTTGAATTTATCACAAATGAATAGTATAATAGAAAATGTTTGAATATTTGAATAAAGGAGGACCTTATGGCTTCTGTTACAATTGAAAAAGACCAGATTTTATTTGAATCCGGCACACCTGTAAATGAAATTTTTGTGATATTGAAAGGCAGCGTTTCCGTTTCTCTTCCCGGTGGTGAATTTACACTTACAAAAGGCGAAGTCCCCGGCATTTTGGAACTGCTTAACAATGAACACATGATAACTTGTAAAACGCTTGAGGATACCTCTGTACTGACTTATCCTATCTGTGATATAGCTGCCCTGGAGGCCTTTTTCCGCAAAAATCCTGACTATAGCATCTTGTTTGCCCGTTCCGCTGCCAAACAGATTAATGCTTCTTTGCAGTGTTGTGAACGCACCCGTTTTGCAAGCAGGGAATTTTATGCTGCCTGCACAAAGGATTGTTCCCTCTACAACGCATGCTGCATACGCCATCAGGTAGATGCCGGAAAGCTTTCTGCCATGGCAGACCTGCCCCCTTTTATGGATGTTTCTCCTCTGGAAGAATGGGCAGCTTCCTATTATGACGGATTTGAACATCTTTTATCCGAATACGGAGACTCTTCGATTCTGGCAAAGGAACCTTCCGTTCCGACAGGGCTGATTGCTTCCATCTGTGTGGACTTTGAGAAAATATTTGAATCCATGAAATCCTCCGAGGAATACCAAAAGCAGATACTTGCCCTGTATTTGAATGAGGAAGGCACGGATTTATTTACCCTTTATACATCCCTGTACGAAAAATCTGAAGCAGGTTCATCAGAAATCGGCCTTCTTCAGGCATCCATTGCCCGGATGATTCAGCGTATACAAAGTTCCCCATTTGTCAATCAGGCATTATACGCCAAACGGGCAGCCAGTCTTCAGACTGTGTTAAAGGCAAAGCCTGCTGCTGCAGCCGAACCGGACAAAAACACATCCGTGGATACGTCGCTTCTCGAACAGTTGACGGATTCCTTGGAGAAAATACTTGTCTATTCCGGTGCTGAAGATGAATTTTGCGGTAAGTTTAAGGACGCTCTCGCAAAATATCAGAATATGACAGATAAAAGTTCCACTGACGATGATGCCCGCCGTCTGCGCCAGCAGATAACCACCCTGTTTTACGAACTTTACAACATGATTTTCTTCAAAGCCGTGAAAGAAGATTCCATGCCGATTTTTATCCGTATGTTCCTCTATTTCGGTTATGTGGATGAGATACTGGCGGGAACGGAAAATACCGCTTATCTGTGCCAGCTGGCAGAACAGCTTTCAAAAGAATCCCATCCCCACACATTCACCTTTTATGACTGGCTCGTTGCCATCCTGAAAGGAGAGCGGGAACCCAGCCGCAATGAATTTGATGAAGATTATGCAAAGTACCTGCGTGACATGAAAGTATCGGGCAAAATCACTGCCGCTGAAGAAACACAGCTTGCCGATGATACCTCTAAAAAAGTAGAATTTGAATTAAAAAGCATGTTTCCTCCCGTCAACAAAATGACCAGCGGACGCATATCTACTTTTTGCCCTGTTTTTTCCGGCCACAATGTTTTAAAAAGCCTGAATACCACACTGATTTCCAACAGTACTTTAAAGGCTGCACTGACCTACACGATTTCACTGGATTTTGGCGCTTATTACCGGGAATATGTATATACCAACACTGCTGCCGGCATTCCAAAAGAGTTTTTCCATGTGGAAGTGCTGCCTGATTTTATCCTGATGCCGGGAATCGGTACCAGGGGCGTAATGTGGCAGGAAATAGAAGGCCGCCGCAGAACCACCTCGGCCCGCATGATGCTTCCCATTTTCTATCTGGATGATTTGCGTTCCGCCATTGTGCGCCTGACCGGCGAATACCGCTGGGAAATGTGCAAAAGGGTACAGGGGCCCCGCTGGAATGACCTCTCCGAGCGTTCCCTGACCAGCGAATATTTTGATTACATCCAGTTCTATAAAAAGAACCATGAATTATCCGCTGAGACAAAAGAAAAAATCAAAGCGGCACTGCAAAAAGCCAGAGGAAATTTCAAAGAAATGTTTATACGTGATTACACCACTTACATTTTGTTTGAAGGAACCGGTTCACCCAGATTGACCAAAACTGCCCGAACCATTCTGTTCACCTACTGTCCGTTTGCAAAGCCCGTCAGGAACACGTTGTCTGAAAATCCTATCTTCAAAGATTTGATGGAGCGTTACGGCGCCCGCCAAAAACAACAGCTGCACAAACTGGATTTGCTGAAACGCAAAATATCAAATGCCGGCAATGAAATTCCTGCGGAAGTAGAGGATGAATGGAATTACCTGAATTGTTGACAATCCGGGGCTTTAGGTGTATGATAATGATGTCTTGGCAGGAATGCCACGACTGCTAATATTAGCATTTCCGGAAAATTCCCCTTTTACACAAGCGAAGAGCCTGCAGGTTTCCCCTGCAGGCTCTTTGTTTTTCCCTTTACTATTGGTATACAGCCACACTGTAAGGGGGAAGTGTCAGGCTTGTTCCTTCCTGCACCACCTGCTCCTCGCCTGTGAGGAGTACGGCTTTCGCCGCAAGGCTTCCCCATTCCTGCCCGTTCACCAGTATGCCGTCCATGGTTACGCTTGCGGGCTCTGCCGACAGATTGTACACAAGAAGCAGTTCTTCCCCTTCATAAGTTTTCCTGAACACACAAATCTGTTCATTTGAAATGTCATCAAGATATTCCGTCGTTCCCCTTGCAATTTCCGGAAAGGCATTTCTTATATGGATTACATCCTTTATATAACAATAGACAGACGCAGCATCCTCTTCCTGTTCCTCTAAACTTCCGAATTTCATTTTGATGCTGTCCATGTACTCGGGACCTTTGCACATACCTTCCGCCGATACATCTGCAGACCATTGCATAGGAGCCCTCTTGTTTTCATCTTTCCCTGCTCCCTTCATCCCCAGCTCTTCGCCGTAATATAAAAATGCATTTCCGCTCATAAGCAGATTCATTGCCTGGGCTATCTTGGTTTTTTCAGTGCTTCCTTCGCCCGCATAATAGCCGGCGCTACGTCCCATATCATGATTGGTATAGAATGGAGCATCAATAAACTCTTGATTATAAGCAGATAATTTCTCCGCAATCTGCTCCACTGCCTTACCATAAGAAATTGCATTATATCCGCCCGTACCGTTTAGGGTCCCCGCAATGATGCCATCCTGTGCTGCAAACTGGAAATCAAACGTACTGTCTATTCCGCTTGCATAATACTGTGCATAGGTATCCGCATCTGTCCAGACCTCCGCCACAATATAGGCGTCTTCTTTCTGTGACTTTACCATTTCGGCAAACCACGTCAGGATTTCCACATTTGCCTTGGTATTGTCGGACACAAATTCCTTTGCCGCATCCAATCTGAAACCCGCAACTCCTTTTTCCAGCCAGAACTGTGTGATATCCGCTATTTCTCCCCTAACCTTGTCACTGTAAAGGTTCAAGTCCGGCATTTCACTCCAAAAAGGCGCTTCATAAAACCAGTCTGTCCCTTCCACCTGATAAAATGCACCACTCTTTTTTTCCTTAGAAAAATTATAATATTCAAAATACGGACAGTCCTCAACGGATGGTTCCCCATCCCCCAACTGCCTCAGGTAGTCACAGGCAGCAATAAACCAGGGATGGCTTGAGGATGTATGATTGATAACAAGGTCAATCAACACATCTATATCCCGCTCCTCACAGGCAGCCATAAAAGCTTCAAAATCTTCCATGGTGCCGTACTCGGAATCAATGCCAAAGTAATCCGTCACATCATATTTATGATAAGTAGTGGATGGCATGATAGGCATAAGCCAGATACCGTTGCACCCCAAATCCGTATCAGTCGCATCATCCCCGTCATTTATATAATCCAGTTTCTGCGTCAGCCCTTTTAAATCGCCTATGCCGTCCCCGTCACTGTCATAAAAAGAGTAGACAAAAACTTCATAATATGTACGGTACTTATCATCTATAACCTCCAAAGGAAGTGCGGCAATTCCCTGCTCTTCTTGTATTTCCTGTAATTCCGTGTTATCCGAATCCTTAATATTCTTTTCCGATGCACAACCGGGCATGGCTGCTGCCATGCCCAGTATGCACAAGATTATCCATAATCTTTTTTTCATATTTACCTCATTTTAACCTTTCACTGCTCCCGACATACCATCTGCATAGAATTTCTGTGTTGCAAGGAACACAATGGCAATCGGAATGGAAATCAACACAGCGCCTGCCGCAAAACTGGTATACCAGCTGTTAATATATTCTCGCTCAAGCATCCTCCAAAGACCGATTGCAACAGTAAAATACTGGGACTCTGCACGGCAGATAACCTTTGCAAAAATAAAATCAGTCCAGGGCGCCATAAAAGAAGTCAGCACCGTGTAAACTATAATCGGTTTGCTGAGCGGCATAGTAATCCTGGTAAACACCTGGAACTTCGTTGCGCCGTCCAGAAATGCCGCTTCATCCAATGCTTTGGGAATGGTATCAAAGAAGCCCTTCGCCACATAAAATCCCAGTCCGGTACCGCCTGAATAAACCATCACAAGCGCCACACGAATCATGGCACCCTCTGAAAGTCCGATTGCTTTTAAGATATAGTAAACGGCTATCATGGACATAAATCCGGGAAACAATGTCAGAATCATGGCAATATTCATAAACGGCTTCCTGAATTTAAAACGCAGTCTTGACATACAGTAGGATACGCTCAGCACCATGAAAGACGAAATGATACATGAGAATATCGCAATAATCAATGTGTTCATAAACATCTGCGGGAAATTCAACACCGTTGTGTCAGCAAACAGCTTCCGGTAATTGGCAAATGTATATCCCTTCGGAAAGAACGTCGTCACATAGGAACCGGGTTCCGCACGAAAACTTGTCAAGATAACCCACAGAATGGGAAACAGCCAGATAAAAGCCAGCACTGCCAGCACAATATGCACAACAGTATTGGAAATAAATCTTCTTGTCTTTGCCGAACCATGTTTTTCTCTCATTATTGGAATCCCTCCTCGTCCTTATAAGATGCGGTATTCCGATAAGTTACCAGCGCCACGATTGCCAGTACAACGAAGGTCATGATACCGATAACGGCGCCCAGGTTGAAATACTGCTGGTCAACAGTCAACTTATACAGCCATGTAACCAAGAGGTCTGTCTTTCCTGCTGAATTTCCTACCGGAGTCGGCGCTCCCGCTGACAGCAGGTAAATGACGTTAAAGTTATTTACATTACCTGTAAACTGGGTAATCAGATACGGCGTCATGACAAACATCATATACGGCAGCGTAATTTTAAAGAAAGTTACAAAAGCGTTCGCACCGTCCACCCTTGCAGATTCATACAGTTCAGCAGGAATATTCTGCAGAATGCCTGTCGCCTGTATCAATGTGTACGGGATACCAACCCAGAGATTGATAACTATAACAGTCACCCTTGCCCATGTGGCATCCGTAAAAAACGGAAGGGATTCATCTATAAGTCCCACGGATTTCAGCAGTACATTTACCGCCCCTTCCTGATTCAGCATGGTACGCATGATAAGCAGGGTCACAAACTGGGGCACTGCAATGGAAAGAATAAAACAGAACCTCCAGAAACCTTTAAATCTTGTACCCTTGCGGTTGATGACAATCGCAAGTATCATGCCAAGTATATAGTTGAGTCCGGTGGCAAGAACAGCCCATATAAGGGTCCATCCCAATACCGACCAGAATTGTTGTCCGATAGCATCTTTAAAGTTTAAAACTTTTTTAAAGTTGTCAAGCCCGACCCAGTCAAACAGCACCAGATGGTTATCCAGCTTGCTGTAACTGGTAAAAGCCATACTTATCATAAAAACAAGCGGCAGAACGGTAAACGATATAATGCCTGCCAAAGGGACCGACATCAGCAGATTCTGCAGGTTGTCGTTAAACAAATCCTTCACATCATCCATAAAAGAATTGACATGTTTGCCTTCTTTTGTCAGACACTGTGCCTTATACGCACTTTTTACAGTGCTTTTCCAAAACAGGATAAACATAAATGTAATAAATATCGTCAACACGCCGTATAACAAAATCAACACGGAATTATGTCCCGCCACATACTCATAAATCCCTTTGGATTCATTCCAGATTTCTTCCTGTTCCAGCCATCCCAAAGAAGGAATCAGGGACAAGTTTTGAAATCCGCTTTTAATCATAAACCAGATATATGCAATTTCTATTGCCAAAAACAAAAAACCTTTTACGAACTGTCTGTAAATAATGTTTCCCGCGCCACAGATGACAAGGGAAAGCTTTGTTGCAAAATCACCCTTTTTCACAGCCGCTCCCAGCGTATAGGGTGATGCAAAATCGTTTCCTCTTTTTTTCTTACCAGCTGCTTTACCCACGCACACGCCCTCCTTTTCACCTTCAGACTGCTATAGTGAATCCCTCATTTTCATAAGTACTTCCAGAGGGCTTGACGCCCTCTGGAAACTTATCTGCCGGGGAAAGTCCTATTCTACTACAGAAGAATTTACAGAAGTGTTCAGCATTTCTGTTTTTTCTGCTGCGTTGTCATGGGTTACTTCCTTTGCTATGATGGACTTACCGAAGTTCTCTGCAGGTGTCCAGTAATTATTCATAGCCGGGCAGTAAGGCTGCATAATAGATGTGTTTGCAATACATTCATCAGATGCAATTGCCACGATATCGGAAGCGATTGCAGGGTCTGCCAATACGGTAGTATTGGTAGGCAGAATGTTTCTCATATCATAATGTGCTTTCTGTGCCTCTTCACCGCCAAGGTATGCTGCAAGTGCTACTGCCACTTCCATATCATCGCAGTTAGGATTTACGCCGATTGCCTTAGAACCGAAGAAGGACATCAGGCTCTTGTCTGCTCCGTCAATATTAATGGTAGGAAGCTGTGCAGCGCCTACGTTCTCCTCGCCGATTGCATTTACTACGTTGCCGTAATCCCATGAACCGGAGAAAAATGCTACAACAGAACCGTCTGCCATACCTGCAAGGCCTTCTCCTGCACCGTCATTTACGAAGTTAGGATTTGCTGCCAGGTCTACAAGATAGTTGGTTACTGCCACTGCCTTGTCACCGCCAAAGTCGATACCTGCTGCTTCATCATTGCCGTCACCAAACAAGGAACATCCGTTTGCAACATAGAAAGATGCAATATACCAGGAGTTGCTCAGGGGGAATGCTACCTTACCTTTTTCAAGCATAGTTTCCAGGCTCTTAATATCATCTTCTGTAAGAAGACTCTTATTGTAATACATGAACCATGTGTTGGTTGTAAAAGGCACGCCATATACAGAGCCGTCAACCGTTACGGAATCCACAAGCGCCTGGGACATGTTGTTCTGCACATATTCCAGTGTAGAGCCGCCCAGTTTTGCAATACCGTTACTTGCAATCAAATCGGTCAGGTTGTCGTTTGCAAACATATAAACATCTGCTGCTGCTTCCACATCCTGGGTAACAGTTGCTTTTGCATCACCTTCCGCACATACACCGTAAGTAAAGGTGATGTTCCATTCAGGATGTGCTGCGTTAAACTGTTCGCACATGGTTTTCAGCCAGTTGCCGGTCTCATCATTCTGGTCCTCTGACGGAGCCCATACGGTAAGGGCTACATCTTTTGTTTCCTCTGAACCGCCCTGATTATCAGCAGGCGTGCTCTCGTTTGTGTTTGCAGGTGTACTGCCATTTCCCTGTGCAGGCGGAGTGTCCTTGCCACATCCTGCCATGGTTACTACCATGGCTGCTGCCATGAGTAATGCTAAAACTTTTTTCTTCATAATTGTCCTCTCCTTTTCCTATCACTTTCGTTAATAGTATATATAAAATGTGCTATGCACACCCTATATCATGTTCATGCCGGACACTACCTCCTGTATATGGCAGCCAGCGTCCTAAGCCAGGCCCTTCTGTCTTCTGTGAGGCCGTCTTCTCCCGTCCCCCACTGAAAAACTTCCTGTAAGACCGAAAGACCCGTACCGTTATCCCATTCGGGATTCAGAATATCACGCATCCGCATAATGACTACATCAGCCACAGAAGAATACGCCAGCCTGATAATGGAATCTGATATTTCCTCTTTTGAAGCAATACCAAGATACTCATACAAAAAAGCCAGTTCATACTCCGTTTTGTCCCTGAAAAATCCTGCCATGGACATATTCCCGGAAATACCCGCATAAGCAACCACTTTTGTGTCAGTATAATTGCTGGGCAGGTTTTCGTCGGCAGTGTTTCCGTTAAATGCCTCCGGCAAAATCCTTACAACAGGCCAGCCCATCTTAGCGGCAAGCCTTTTTGCCCCCGGCAGAACCGTCCCCAGGTTTCCCACAAAAAATTTACAGTTTTTGGATGCCTGCTCTATGACATCCGTAAATTTCCTGCCGGGGCCTTTATGCCATTTTCCTGACTTTTCCGGACTGCTTTCCAAAGGTTCTGCATAAAATTTTACAATATCGGAGAAATCTTCAATACAGAGAACATCAAACATGGCAGCGGCACTCTTTATCCGTTTCTGCCACCATGAAAAATTATCCTTTTCCATTCTCTCCCAGTTATATAAAGGAACCGGATGTCTGTGATGCGCATCTTTTGCCGCGCCATAAGGACAACTTGCCGTAACCTGCAACACACCGTCTGCATCTATCTCAAACAATTCCCTGTGCGCCCATACATCGGCGCTGTCATATTTTGCATACAGAGGAAGTTCACCGATTATTCGGATGCCCCTTGTGTTGGCATATTTCTTAAGGCTGTTCCACTGTGAAAAAAACTGATACTGGCAAAACTTCCAAAATCCAATCTGCTTTGCATATTTTTCACCGTATTTTTTCATTGTGTCCGAATTTGGATTTCTTAAACTGCCATCCCAGTGAAACCATTCCGCATTTTCAGAAAACGTTTTCAGAAACATGAAAAAAGAATAATCATCCATCCACTCTTTATTCGCTTCACAAAAATCCGTAAATGCCTTACCACTGCAGTCAAATCGTCCATATGCCTTTTCCAGAACTTGAAAATGCTTTTTACAGACACTTTTGTAATCAATATGTCTTTTTTTCAGCCCTTCAAAAAATCTGACTTCTTCTTTCGTTACCAGCCCTTCCGTAATCAAAGCGCCTAAATCTATCAGATATGGGTTGCCGGCAAACACAGAATAAGACTGATAAGTTTCATCAATGCAATCTGTTTCATCAAACTGCGGTATCTGCCAATACTTCTGTCTCAAATCGACCAGCAAATCCACAAAACTGCAGGCTGCATTCCCCAAGGTACCCATACCGTACTCCGATGGAAGGCTTGTTATCGACAGTAGAATGCCCGCACCTCTTGTAAATGCTTTCTCCCCCATTCTCCATCCCTGCTTTCATTGTGTATGTTGTTTTCGTGAATTTTCGCTTTGTAATTATTTTTTACCATTTTTTACTCCAATTTGTCAATGCCTATGTGGGATTTTTTACATATTCTCTGTTTTTAACGTTTTTTCAGACCAACTTTTGTATATTATTAACAATATGCAAAGCGGGCAGCCATTCAGGCTTCAATGTTTCAGAAAATTAATTTCTGATAGATTTCTATTGCATGTCGTTTTAATTGCTTTTATACTAATGATAATGTGAAAAGCAGAAATAATCATTTGAGGCAAGCGCAAAAGATGATTCGGACATTCAAAATACCGAAGGAGGCAATTTATGGCAACCATAAAAGATATTGCGAGCCGGCTTGGCATTTCTGTCAGCACGGTTTCCAAAGGGCTGAACGGTGCCAGTGATATCAGTGAGGAATTGCGCCAGACAGTACTGGACACGGCTGTGGAAATGGGCTATACCACAAAACGAATGAAAAAAGAAGAACATAAGAAATTATGTATTTTTATTGAAAATATGGATTTCGAGACTGCCAACCAATTTGGTTACGAAATTGTCCTGGGGTTTAAACAGGCGGCATACCGTGACAACTGGGAAGTGGCGGTAACTCCCATTACCCCTGCTTTTCAGACTTCGGAAAAGTATGATACCTACATGCTGAAAAACGGTTTTTCCGGTGCCTTTCTTGTCGGATTTGCATTGCATGATGACTGGATGAGTCAACTCTCCGCAACCAATATTCCGACCGTCCTTTTTGATAATTATATCCGCCGGAATCCCGCCGTCGGTTCTGTCGAAACAGACAATTTTGAAGGAATTGATATGGGTATTGACCATCTGGTTTCCCTTGGGCATAAGAAAATTGCTTTTTTAAACGGTTCTTTAAACTCCATGGTATCCGACCAAAGACAACAGGCTTTCCTCGACAGTATGCATTCCCACAACCTGCCTGTCTCAGAAGAACTTACCGCTTACGGTTATTACGTTGCAGACTCTGCAAAATATCATGTTCCGAACTTTCTTGCGGCGGGCGCGACTGCCATCATGTGCGGCAATGACCTCATTGCATCAGGTGTTATTTCGGAATGTAAAAAACGTGGCTACTCCGTACCGGAAGATATCAGTGTCATCGGTTTTGACGACCTGCCTATCTCCGCACACCTTACACCTCCGCTTACTACCATCAAGCAGGACAGGGTGGAGCTGGGAAAAAGCGGTTATTACACACTTTCCTCCCTGCTTAACAAGGTTTCCATCAGTAAAACGATACTTCGTGCTCAATTCATTCGCAGAAAATCCACTGCAGCATGCAAAGAACGCCGCTTAGAATAAACGGCGTTCTTTTATCATGCACGATTTTTATTTGTAAATCTGAAAAAAGCATCAAAAGGCATCCGGTCTGTCCGTCCCACTCTCCTGCCTCATTTTTTCCACATAGGAACCGGGCTCTGACTCCATTTTCATCATAATGTCAAAAGCGGAAAGCAACAGTTTGGCGCTGTCATACCGAAGACAATCCTCCCCCCTGTCAAGATACGCCTTAAAATGGTCAACCTGCCAGACCATAATATCCGCTATACTGTAACCGGCCACTTTCTTTTCACACAAAAAACCCTTCGTATCAAAATAATAGGCAAACTCCCTGAGCATCCCTTCCGAGCTGCACAGTCCTTTCCAGAACTCCTCCAGGTATTCTTTCCCTTTTCCTGCCTGTTTACACAATTCGGCAGCACGTTTTTTCTGTGTGATTAGAGACTGCCGTAAAGCTGACCTGTCATCCTTTTCTTCCATCGCCTTTTCACTCCTTCCTCTGTCACCGGCACATAACAATAAATTCCGGATTTTCTAATTTCACACCACTATTACTATAATGGATAAAAATCCACACCGGCTTTTGCCGATGTGGACTATTTTTTCAAGAAAAATATTATCCGGTGCGTTACCGTCTGAGTTTGAAGCTTTGCACGGAAAGTTTCAGGTTTTCCGCATGGCTTTGCAGTTCCTGTGCTGATGCTGCGGACTCCTCCGCCGTTGCGGCATTAGTCTGCACCACATCCGCTATCTGCCGCATCCCTTCAGTGAGCTGTTCAAGAGACTGTGCCTGCTGTATTGCGGAATCTGCTATCCGCATCATCATTTCCGTTGACTGCTGACCGCCGGCAACCACTCCCAAAAGGGCTTTTGTAGTGTCTTCGGAAAGTGATGCCCCATACTGAACCTGCTTGATTGAATTTTCAATCAATTCTGTAATATTCTTTGCTGATTCCGCACTCTTATTTGCCAGACTCTGCACTTCATCAGCCACAACAGAAAATCCTTTTCCGGCCTCTCCTGCACGAGCCGCCTCCACGGAAGCATTCAGTGCAAGGATATTTGTCTGGAATGAAATATCTTCTATAGTCTTGATAATGCCGCCAATCTGTCTGGAAGACCTTGAAATATCATCAATGGCTTCTGTCAGGGCCTTCATCTTCTGGTCGCAAATCTGCAACTGTGTCATTGCACCAGTGGAAGCCTTACGGGCATTGTCCGCATCCTGCGATGTACTGTTAACCTGTCTGGAAATCTCCTGGATACTGGATGAAAGTTCTTCCACAGCTGCTGCCTGTTCTACCGTACCGCTGGAAAGGCTCTGTGCCCCGCTGGACATCCTGTCAGCCTCTGCCGAAACCTGTCCGGAAGTCATGTTTATCTGGGACAGCGTGTTATTCAGGGAATCTACAATCTGATGCATCGCTTTCTGAATCGGAAGGAATTCTCCCCGATAATCATTTCCTATTGTCAAATCCATATTCCCCTGTGCCATCTGGGAAAGCTTGGTGTCAATGTCATGAATATACTTCTTTAATTCACGTTTTGTTTCATGTATGGATTCCACAAGCATACCAATTTCAGAAGTATTTGGTTTTAAGTTAAACTGAGCCGAAAGATTACCCTTTGAAATCTCCATCATCTGATTTTTAACCGCAATTACCGGACGTATGATTTTTATTCTGGTAATGAGCAAATTGCTTAACAACATAATTCCGACCAGAACAAGCGCCACAATCATAGTCATCCTTATGTATTCCGTCTTATTCACCAGTTCTTCCACCTGACTTGATGTCCTCGCATCCAAATCAGCAAGGAACTGTTCTTTCAAGGAATTGATTTCCGTAATGGCAGCCGTATATTCTTCTCCGTATACATACCCAAGAGCTTCCTCCGTCTTTCCTGCCTGTACATTCTTCATCGCTTCCTCTTCCAGAGGAACAAGCTTGTTGGAAAGCGAGGACATGGCATCAATCATTTCCTGCTCTTCCGGCGTAATGCCTATTTCCTGCATAGCCGCAACACCTTCATCACGGTTTTTCAGGTTATTGATTTCATTCCAGTAATTGTCATAATGCTCCTGATTGCCGGTTGCAGCAAATGCACGTACCTCATTTGTGAGATAAGAGGAGCCATTCATAAAACGATTGGCATTAAAGGTCAGATTAAACCTTTCTTCATTCGCTTTACTTAACTCATTGTTGGCCTTTCCATAAGCAAACAGGGAAAAAACCAAAAAAATCAGTGCAAGAATGGAAATTCCGTTCACAATTAAATTTTGCAGTGACTGGCTTATTGCTTTCTTCATGCATCGTCTCCTTCCGGCGTTTCTTAACGCTCACTTTCCACACATTCGGAACCCTTCATTTTCCTTGTGAAAAGCATAGTATTTTTAAAAAAACCTGCTGTTTTTAGTTTACAAAAATTAAATGAATATTTCAACACTTTTATACAAAATTTTCTACAATTATTTTCCTTATTTTAAATGGTTGAGTTTCATCCGTTAATGTCCTATACTAATAGCAGAAGTGAACCGGTTCATACCGGAAACATCTGCTTCGCAAGAAAGGAAAAAACATGCTGAACCAATTTTTTACCATTCCCACATCGGACATCACCGTAGCGGAGTTCCTGCTCTGTACTTTTGCCTCCCTTCTGTCCGGTATCGTTGTTGCGCTGATACATATGTACAAAAACAGTTACAGCAAAAATTTTATCCTGACGCTGATTATCCTTCCCGTCATTGTGCAGGCAGTTATCATGCTGGTCAACGGCAACCTTGGGACCGGCGTTGCCGTCATGGGCGCTTTCAGCCTAATCCGGTTTCGTTCCGCCGAGGGCAATTCACGGGAAATCACCAGCCTATTTCTGTCTACAGCCATCGGACTTGCCATCGGTATCGGCCAAATCGGTGTTGCCGCACTTATGCTCCTCGCCGTAGGCGCTGCCATCCTGCTCATGCAGGCACTGCCGTTTGGCAGCAGTGGGGACACTGCAAGGGAACTGACTGTATCGGTTCCCGAAAGCCTTGACTATGAAGGATTGTTCGACGACCTTTTTTCTGAATATACCAAATCCTTTATGCTGGTCAAAGTGACTGCCCATGATGAAGGAATGCCCTTTGAACTGCAATACCATATTACCCTGAAAACCAACACAAGCACCCAAAAATTTCTGGAAGAAATCCGCAGCAGGAATAAAAATCTGCCGGTAATGCTTTACTACCTTCCTTCCAACAAAATCGTATTATAAAGATGAACTCCAAGGGGAACTTACCAGTTCCCCTTTTGCTTCCCCTACTTTTCCCCCTTGTAACAAGTATTCCTTCATATTTTTCTGCAAAAGGCTTTCCTCCGGCAGATTTTCCGGCGCAATATCTCCCCGCTTATACACCCACTGCATAAATTCCCGTGATTCCTTGTCCCATTCCGTTATCCGAAATCCCTTGCGGAAGCAGTTGATTCGGGAATCCTTTGGCAGCAGTTCACCCAGTGCCGGTGAAAGCAGCCAGGAGCAGCATATAAACTTATCTTTGGCGGCCTCCGGAAAAAATTCCCTTATAAAACTTACAGCACGTTCATAAGAATCCCTGCACATTTTAGGTGTCAGCACCGCATCTGAAGGAATATGAATACTGATTACCCTTTTTCCGTCTTCCGTTTCAAACTCATATTCCAATTCCCCAATCCGGAACAACTGCATGGAGAGCTGCCTGCCCACCCACCAGGCCCGGTCAAATCCATAATAACCAAATGCGGCATAATATTCCTTGATAAATCTGGTAAAGCATTTCATGGTATCCCAAAATACACTTTCTGCAATACCGGCTTCCTGATACCCTGCATATGACATTTGCACCGCCTTCATCATGCAGGAAAGCATTTTAAACCCTCTTTCGTCCGGTCCAATCCATGTCTGCAAGTCCTTATAAGCCATTCTCCATTCCGTCTTTTTTGTGAGTCCTTCTATTTTTCCGTCTATTGTACTGCAGTCCGTCTGCTCCGATGCTTTTTGCACCCGGCATATTACTTCCTCCGGCATATCAAGCATACGGCACAATTTTGTCACTGTCATGTCCATGATGTACGCTCCATTCTTGTACTCTGTCTTGAAACTGAATATAAAAATCCGCCCCGGCATATGGCCGCAGGTAGAAAATTTCCAGGAGATTCATGTTCATTGTTTTTAGCGTTTCCCCTCCTGCTGCTGCCAACTCTCCTGCCGCCTCTTTAAGCTTCTTAATGAAGTAATGCCATGTTATCAAAAATTCCTCGTACTGCATAGGAGATGCAACGCCAATCCACTTGTCAATCTTCATTTTTGTCCTGTTTTTGGCAGGACACTCTTTTTCCAGCAAAAAATACTCCAGTCTGCCCTTCTCGTAATTTCTGCCTAGCGGAAAAGCCCGGCACAATCCCGGCCGGTATGCATGGATGGAACACCGTCCTTCCCGGTTTAAGTAAAAACATTCCTTTTTCTCCCCCACCATTTCTACATGGGGCAGGATGAGCCCGTCCTCCACATGCAATGAAATACCTTCTTCAAGTAATTTTTCAAATGGTCTGCCAAGATTTACTGTCAGACTGTATGCATCGAATGGGTCTAGTACAACCGTGTCCCCCATATTCCGGCAACAGGAAGAACATCCCGTACAGTCATGACATCCTACTTTTATCATATCTTTCCTATCATAAAGTTTCATAAATGAAATTTCTCCATCCGGTATATAATATAAAATAAAATTTTTAAACACTAAATTTATGCCTGTGCGCTGCTTTGTTTTGCAAAGCCGTACGGAAATGAGGGAAACATGCAAAAAACACTGCTGCGCCATATGGCCGCCGGCTTTCTCTTTACAGCAGTTGCCGGCACCCTGTTTCATTTTTTCTATGACTGGTCCCACCAAAATGCCATTGTCGGTCTTTTTACGCCTGTAAATGAATCTATCTGGGAACACATAAAACTTTTATTTTTTCCCATGCTTTTCTATGCCTTGTCCGCCACCCGCAAATGGGAAAGTTCCTATCCCTGCATCGGCTATGCGCTTTCGTCCGGAATTTTGTTTGGATGCCTCCTGATTCCGGTATTATATTATACCTATACCGGAATTTCAGGTGTCCAGATTACTGCAGTTGATATTGCAATCTTTTATATCAGCGTATTGGCGGCTTTCCTTCTGGCCTGCCGCCTTGTCAACACATGTCATGGTCAAAAGCGGGATTGGCTTGTCCGGCTGCTTGTGGTCCTGCTTGCCGCCGCTTTTTTTATTTTTACCTTCTTTCCTCCCGCCCTGCCGCTTTTTACCTCACCATAAAATATCCCTTTAAGGTATCTTTTTCCATATAAAGGGAAATGCTAATGTACGGAAAGGATGGTGTATATTCATGGATTCTACCAAATTGCCTGTAAAGATTGAAACCACTCCCGGCGGACAGGCGCCGGCAGCTGCCGAGAACGGCAAAAACAGTACAAAAGATATCATTCCGGATGAAGTGCCCAGAAAAGACGGCCCCGGCGGTGAAACGAAATAACTTTCCCACATCCCCGGTATAAGGAACCGGACGGCATTTGTTTTCACCCGGCCCGAAGGACTCCTTACCGGGGAATTTTTATCTGTGAATATATGCTGGCACCATTCTTTTTATTTCCGAATATTATGCAGTAAGAATCTGAAAGGACTGCAATGCTTTGCATATCCTAATACCCCTTTTAGAAGCGCTTGTCATAGCTTTCGCCTTGTCCATGGATGCCTTCGTGGCCAGTTTTTCCTACGGAGCCGCCAAAATAAAAATCCCCGTCACATCCGTGCTTGTCATTGATGCCGTATGCAGCCTGACCATAGGCACAACCCTGTTCATCGGTTCCCTGGTAAGAAACCACATTCCGGACTGGCTGACCACAATGGTCTGTTTTTCCCTCCTCTTCCTTTTGGGGCTGGTAAAGCTGTTGGACGGCATCACAAAATCCCTCATTAAAAAATATGGAGCCATAAGCAGCAACATCAAGTTTTCTTTTTGTAATTTCCGCTTTGTCCTGAACCTCTATGCGGACCCGGAATGTGCCGACGTGGACCACTCCAAAACAATATCCGGAAAGGAAGCTGCTTCCCTTGCCGTCGCACTGTCTTTGGACGGCTGTGCCGTCGGATTCGGCGCAGCACTGGGAAACGTAAACGGATTAGCCGTCTTTTTATGCTCCCTTGCAGTGGAAGCCCTTGCTGTCCTCGGCGGCGTGGCGCTCGGAAACAAGGCGGCGAAAAAATTGTCTTTCAACGCCTCCTGGCTTGGCGGATGCCTCCTGCTCGTACTTGCTTTTTTAAAACTTCTGTAGCAGCCGGCCGGACAGTTTTTTCACTTTCAACCCCATAAATGAAACAGTGCCGCACAAAAGCATAACACAGATTACCAACAGGGGAATCGAGAATAACGGACTGCAAACAGATGTATCAAATCCTGCAAAAGAAAACAGACTGATTGCCAGCGGATGCAGCAGATAAATACCGAGTGTGCAGTCTGCTGCACGCCGCAGCATCTTACACAGACGCTCCTTATTCTCCCACTTTTTGCCCAGACCGTTTCCCGCCACAAAAATTGCCGTCACCACAAAGAAGGACATAACAACAAACGGTGTATTCATGATATAGGAAGGTTGTCCTTCCCGGCGGGAAGCCAGGTTGCCCAATACACACGCAAGAGCAAAAAATCCGGCGCCTGCCGCGTATAACGCCCTTCGCCCTGCCGAGGAAATATCAGAACGCCAGTTGTGAAGATAATGACCCAGTATAAAATACCCCAGATACCCTCCAAAAAAGGAAAAGTCATTGGCAGCAAAGAAATCCACAAACAGATATTTAAATTTAAATTCATAATGAAACAGCGTTGGAAACAAAAGCGCTGTAATGAAAAATACACATAAAAAATACCGGCAGACACTTTTTTGCGCAACACTCTTTTTAATCAGCGGAACTGCCATATAGAGAACGGCAATCATAGGCAGATACCACAGATGATAATAACCGCGCTGCTGAATCAGGGCAAGCAGAACATCCTCTTTTACACTGGAAAAAGTAAGGTTTTCCCCCTTTTCCAATATGGACACCACCTGATAAACCGCCTTCCAAATATAATACAGCAGGAAAAAACGCAGTGTCTTTTGCAAAAGCAGTGTTTTCAAATCTGTTTCCTTTTCCGGACTTAAAGCAAGCGCCCCGCTTATCATCACAAAAAGGGCAACCCCGGAAAAGGCAAGGCAATTATATGCGTGAGTGATTGCAAAATCCACACCTGTCACCGGCAGGGTTTCAATCCGCTGGGCGGATACATGTACCAGAACAACAAGGCTGCAGGCAATCAGTCGAATCAAATCCAGATATACGAAACGATTCTTATTCACAATCATTTCCTCCTAATCCAATGTAATCTTTTATAGTGTAAGGTATGACAGCAAAAAAAGCAACACGGAACTTCCCTGTATGCTTTTTACACGGTGAATAAAATCTTGTAAAATATGGATACACATGTGTTAATTTTATTGCATTTTTAGCCGATATTTGTTATAGTTAGTATAAGTAAAAACACAGTTAGGCATGGATGCCGATATTTCACAAGGAGTGAAGTGTGAACCTTTTGTTCACACTCCCAAAGATTTGAGCGTGCCAAAGCACGCAGATGGGAGCGATTATGAGTATCAATATTCAAGCAAAAACCAATTATTCCTTTTTATTCAGCAGCATGGGGTCAGGCGGCGGTTCCATGGGAAACCTGAACTTCCTGTCAGATTACGCCAGCATTAAAAACGGCAGTTACGGCAGGCTGATGAAAGCATACTTCCGCGGAGATTCCGGCAAGGAAGTTTCTTCTGTTGCCAAAAATGCTATTGACAAGAAAAACAACACCGCTACTGCAGATTCCACCAAGCAGCTCGCTGAAGTGCAAAGTACTACTGATTCTTTAAAAGCATCTGCGGATGCCCTGTTGGAAAAGGGTTCTAAATCCGTATTTAAAGACGGCAAAATTACGGAAGACGCTTATGATGCTGTTTCCAAATTTGTCAGTGATTACAATTCCGTTGTGACTGCCACAAAGGATATCAACAACTCTTCCATTTCCAACAAGGCTGCCAGCTTGGTTCATGCAACCGATGCCAATAAGAAGCTGCTTGGAAAAGTTGGTATCACTATCGGCGAGGATAATTCCCTCTCCATCGACAAGGACACTTTTATGAAAGCGGATTTTTCCACCGTTAAAAATCTTTTCAACGGCACAGGTTCCTATGCGTACCGTGTTTCCGCCCAGTCTTCCTTAATTAATTATGCAGCAGACAATGCTGCAACAAAGGCAAAAACTTATAATTTTAACGGTTCATACAACAATAATTACTCGGCTGGCAATATCTTTAACAGCTATTTCTAATAACACTACAGCATATTGCTTTGTCTTAAAGATGTATGAAAAAACGGTGCAGGTTTCTGCACCGTTTTTTAGTCTGACTGTGTCAGCTTTTTGGTACACAGGACTCTCCTTCTCCCTTTTGAGCAGCCCATTTTTCCATAAACATAGGCATAAAGATGCCCCCCTGTACGCTTCTTGCAATAAAATGGCAGTATCTGCCTGTATCTGTTTCATACCAGTCAGAAAAAGGAACCCTGCTTGCAGACTTCTCCAGATATGCTGCCACCGGCTCAATAAATTGTTTTTTCTGTAATCTGTCACAAGTCATCGCCGCACACCACAAAATCCAGTCGCTCTTTGTATAATTTTTTCTGCTGTCCAAAGGAACCCCATAAGTATCTGCCTTTTGGATGTAATAGGAAAGTTCCGTTTCATATACTTTTCCACTGAAAAGCCCGCTCCCGAATATTTTGTCCCATACCAGATTGTATTTCAGGCTCCATGTGTCCTTATTCCCGAATGCAAGCACATAGTGGTCTCCGGCTTCTGCCCTCTTTTCCCAGTTTGCTGCCATGCTTTTTGCCGTTTCATGGTACTTTTCCGCTTCCTCCGGCCTGCCCTGCTGCCTTTTCAACCTTGCAAACGCCTCGATTCCCATAATTGCCTTGACAGAAAGGTTTGCATTATGGGAAAGATGTCCTGCAAAATCGTCTGTGCAAAGCTGTTCGCCGGGGTCTTCCCCATTGGAAAGCAGGTACTGCACCCATTGCTCCAAAAGCTTCATATAGGGCAGCGCAAATGAAATATCTTCATCCAGCATACAGACTGCTGCCACAAGAATCAGCATATTGCCGCACTCTTCCACGGGCATCTGATAGCGCACATCGTAAATATGGCTTCCTTTCGGATACATGTAATACGGAGGGAACACCGCACCATTTTCTCCCACAGCCCCGGTTTTTGCCTGCTCGTAATTCAGTCCGTATACCTGTCCCCATGCATATGGGTATCTTCCCACATCATGAGGCGCAAAATCATACTCCCATGCTTCACAGGAAGCAAAACGCAGTACCGGTCGAAGCATACCTTTCACATACTCCGTACCGAATAGAAAAAACAAAGGCACGGACGGGTAACTGACATCCACTGTACCGATACAGCCGTTGGAATCATTTTCCTTGGATAGAAAAAGAATATTTCCCTCCTCATCCGTAATCAGTTTGTGGGCTGCAACCGCCTGTCTGAAACTCATGCAGCACAGATAGGCATATGCCTCACCGCCAATTTCCACTGCCTTTTTGTAAATCTCCTCATCCAGCGCTGCGGCACGGGACAGCACCTCATTTTTATCTGCAAAGGCTGCGCCTACCGCTTCCAGAATATCCTTATATTCCTTCGTCCAGTATGCCCTTCTCCATTGTCCGAAATAGTTGATGGAAAGCATGTCATCATAGGCAATAATCAATCCCTTTTTCCCTTCATTTTCCCCAAAGGGCAGCATACAGCCAATCCTTCTGTTTTTATCATCATACTTAAGAGCCGCATTTTCTTCGTCTGATGCCAGATAGGCATATCCCCAGTCAATAGTCACATTATCGCCGCTGTTTCCCAACGGCTGCTGGAATGCACGTCCCATGAAGGCATAAGAATAGAATTTCTCCTTTTCTGTACCCGTTTTTTGAGTATAGCTGCCTCCCACAAGGGCATCCCTGCTTCTCTGCACCAGGTCTGCCGACACGTAAAAATGCACTTCTACACTGCATTCTGTTTTTTTCACCACTTTAAAATCCACATAGGTGCAAGGCCGCGAAACCAGTTTCGGCTCTTCGGGAAGCAGTGGGGAAGTAAAACGGACAGTAAGGCTTACTTTGTCATTTTCAAACAAATACTCTGTTGCCGTTGCCGTCACATCCACAGCCCTTTGCAGAATCGGCTTGTGAAACTCCTTATCACCCAAAAAGCAATACACTGTCTCATCCACCATGATATAGCCTTTAAGCTGCTGCCTTTGCCCACTCCAGTGTACCGTGTCGGCATCATACAGACAGTCTGCCGAAGACCAGACGGAAAAATAAGGGTCGTGCAAAATTAACGGAATGCTTGCCGCTCTTTTTATATTCATACAGATACCTCCCAATCACAATATATGAACCCAAAGGAAAAACAAATGCCTGCTTCGCAGTCGCTTGTTTTTCCTTTGCGGCTATATTTCCTTTTAAACTCGCAAATCCGCACTGACGTGCTCGTTGTCCGATTCCATCGGACCTTTGCTCGTTAATGCCGCAGGAAAAACAAATGCCTGCTTCGCAGTCGCTTGTTTTTCCTTTGCGGCTATTATATCATATTTGATTTAGGTGTGCATATAGCAGTTTTTCCAGACAGGTCATTTTTGCAATTACAACACTTTTGTCTTTTGTCGCCTTGGCGTTCAGGCTGTCAAAGGAAACTCCTCCCACTTTCTTTTTGTGAAGTGTTTCTGAAAATGCTTCCATAAATGCGGTAAATTTCTTATCATCCGCATTTGTCCTGCTAAATCTGGCAAATAACCCAAACCACAAAAAACTATCCTTTACGTCAAACATGCAGGCAGTTTCCTTTGTCACCACCTTTTCCAGCCTGCAAATCATTTCCTTAAAACCGTCAAAGTGGGAGGGAACGGCATTGCATCTGATAAAATCACACATATCCTCCTGTTTCTTTTTCCAGTTGTCAAGAAAGAAGGATGCCATGATGCCTTCCACAACAACACGGGTAATAGTACCGTTCTTAAACCCGGATACCTTATATCCTCCCAAATCCTTAAAGAAAGACATTCCTGAAATGTTCTTTACCATCTCTGCATATTCTTCCCCCAGCCTTGTGATTCCCTTCTGAGAAACCGTCATGGGCTTTCCCTCGTTATATCTTGCAATATGGTAAGCAATATCCTCACCGGAACAGTTCAGATACTGTACAATTTCAAAATTGTAATCCCAAAACCTGTCACGCAGTTCTTCCGGCAGTTCTGAAAACTTCTTTCCCCTGATATCAAATTCCTTTTTTTCAAAAAGCGGAATATGATTTTCATCCGACACACCGTCACCGTTCCCATCCAAAACCGGTGCCTGATAGGCAATCATGTACCGCCTTATATTTCTGGTAATCCTGAATCCGTCTTTTGAAAAAGAATACGCATTGGTACACCGCTGTTTGCCGTCCAAATCCCAGATGACAGCAACATCGTTTACAATCTGCTCCGCAAATACGAGCGCAGGAATCGGATTGCCCTGTAAAATATCAGCAATCAGATTGCCCTTCATGGAAGGACTCCACTGCTCGGATTCCCTTTGCAGCGGATGGTCAAAACGTATGGTACGCCTGTCCATTTTCTTGATAATAGATGCTATGCTTAATCTGTCCGGTTTACTTTTCTCCATTGTCTGTGTCACTCTGCCCATATTACTCCTTATCCTTACGTTATGCCTCGTATGTCTATGATTATTTCTGCTATACAATAGGTTGATTTTTGAAAAAGCTTTTAGTCCCTGCATCTGGCTTTCATACTGTCGCGTGGTCAATTTCAGCTTTTCCTTTATCTCTGAAACAGACTTTTCCTCCAATTTCATTTTCACAATCTGTCTCTGCACTTCGGAAAGACTTTCCAGATACGCTTCCACTCTCCCACAACAATGTCCTTCCGTGGTTTCCAGTAGTGTTTCTTCCATATTGAAGTCAGAAACCAGAAAATCCGAAAGAACCATCCCCCCGTCACCGACAGGCGTTTCCATGGAAGCCGCCAATGCGTTTACGCGGCGCTTGTCCCTGTTTCTGCTATCCACCTCTTTCATCACGGCATAATGAATCACGCCGGAAATATATTCCATAAACGATTTGCCGCTGTCAGGGGCGTAACTGTTTCTTGCCAGTGTAATTTCATAATTGGCCCTGGAATAAAAATCATCATAATCTTTTTGGGATATCCCGCCAAACTCCTTTAATTTCTTATCGCATAGCCAATGGAGTTTTCTGGCATTGTCAGCATAAAGCTCCTCAATAACCCTTTCTACATCACCCAATTTTATCACCTCGTACATATGTTCTGTTTGTATCTTTATTATAGAACGTATGTTCTATTCTGTCAATAGTATTTTTGGTTTTGCATATTGTGCAGGCGGTGGCGCGGGGCGGGGTAGGGACGTATTTGTTCCAACAGGACACGTTCTCACTCGGGTAAAAACGCAATGGTACGTAAGAGGTTATAAAACAACCTCTAAGTACCAGCGTTTTTACACGGTCCTTTATGGAATCAAATACGTCCCTGCCCCGCCCCGCGCCACTGCCTGCACAATATGCAAAAATTTCTGTGTTAACGCCGGAAAAAAAACAGAAATATATAGTGGAAATATTTACCAACGAAAAAAGGAGAACTGAGAAAAATGGGAAAACAATTACACAAAACATTTGGGGGCATCCTTTATGCTTCCGATTTCTGCACCGAAAGCCGGGGCAGCAACACTGCAAAGGAATCCGCCATTGCAGGCCGGATTGAAAGGGACTTTGCATTTGACAGACAATGCAGGAAAAACAGGGAAGGCGGTGAAGAACATGAAAACGGCACAGTACACTTTAATCAAAATACCCATCCGGGAAATTATCAGTCAAAACTTTGATGTAAGGCTTTACAGGAACGAAGAGATTGAAAAGGAATATTTGATTACACAGGGGGATTCCCTGCTGTTTAACCAGATAGAACGCCTGCGCGGCGCATTTTCCTTTCACATCAAAGAAGTCATTCTTGTAGTGGCAAAGAAAAACCCCAAACAGGAAAAAGCCCTGCGTCATATCCTGATGGAAGGTTTTTACTATAACGGCCTTCACTATTCCCGCTTTGGCAAATCGGCATCACAGGGGAAGGAGGGCATTACCGCGTTTGTATGCGATACCATTTTTGAAGAGTTATATGCCATTACCCAGATGGACATTCCCATCGACGAATGCGTGATTGCAAAATACGAGGCGCAGAGATGCCTGCCCTTTAGTTCCTGTACCTTAATTCATGATTACATGCCCCATATCGTCATTATCGGGGAATATGAAAAGACGCTGCAAAACCAGTTAATTAAGTATGTGGTGGAAAAAGACCGGGAATTTACCGACAATACGACCGGTGAAACCATTGCATACCGTGCAAAGGAAATCGAGGAGGGTTACAGGGACGTAACGCTTTCTCCCTTTGACGGGTGCGGATGCCACGAACATGAATTTACGGAAACCGTAAGCCGCCGGCTCGGCCTTGATTACGAAGCCGCCGGCGCACAGGTGCGGCTTCCTTTTATAAAGGGGTACTCCGTATATGTCCCTTTCCGGGAAATTTTGAAAGAATGGGGATATGACTCCATCACGGATATTTACGGAAACAGCCATCCGGTTGACGAGGTGGACTGTATCTGGAATACTTCCATGTTTAAGGGACACGGCCTTTTTTACAAAAAATACGGCAACGACGCATGGAATGCGTATCTTTCTACCTTTGAAAAATATCACTTTAAGCTGGGAATCAGCAAATACAGCCATCATGTAAAACACCTTTCCCGCTATACGCGCATGAACTTTCAATATCTGCAATGTCTGGATTTGTGGAATCCCCGCTATATTGCATGCTATGAAAAGAAAAATTGGGAAGATTACGACATTCTTGATGAAAAAAACGACGGGAAAATCATACGGCTTGCCAGATACACTACCTCGCTGTTTGAAAAAATCATAAAAGGTGACAAATTTTATACCTGTAAATTCCTTGGCATAACCGACTCCCAAAGCTATGAGCCGGAAAGCCGGTATTTGGAAGCCGTGCTTATAAACGACATCATGTTAAAAGATTTTGCCGTGCAACAATTTTTATACCGGAAGCTGCAAAAGGCCATTGACGAGGCAAAAGTCGGCAAAATCTACTGTTCCGGGTTTTACCATACCGGCGTCGGGGACATGATTGGCTACCTGCAATATGCAGTCGGTCAATCCCCCGAAGGCTGTTTGCGGGAGCGGGAGCTGTTCAGCGGAAACTTTGCGGACGGTGAAATTGTGTCGTTCCGCTCTCCGTTGGTGGATGCCTCCGAAGTAAACCGGGTTCGGATTGCACATAATATTTTGACAGACAAGTGGTTTTCCCACTTTAGGGACCAGGATATCGTCATGTTCAATATGCATGACATTTCAGCCCCGCAACAGGGCGGCGCCGATTTTGACGGGGACATCTTCTTGTTATGCGACGAACCGCTGGTAGTCCAATCCAAAATTGATAAGAAAATCATTATTGACATGGAAGACAAAACCACCGCCACGCCAAAGCCCTATACCAAGGAAAACATTACGGAATATGAAATCATGACAAGGGATAACCGCATCGGGGAGATAACCAATGCCGCGACAAGCATCGAAAACAAATACACCACCGACCCCGCTATCCAAAAGCGATATGACGACTACGCCTCCCTTCTGCGAATCATTCAGGGACATGAAATTGATTTTATCAAGACAGGGACGCGCTGGCAGATGAGCGCCGGACTTAAAAAACACCTGAAACAGCTTCCTCATTTTCTGGGCTGTCATTATGACAAAAGGTTAAGCACCTACCGCTCGCCTTCCCCCATGAACGAGCTGTGCGATTATATCTGCGCATGGGAAAAAAAGCATATCCTGTGGGATAAAAACAGTCCGGCCGACACAAGAGAGTATATTCTTGACGGGAAAATGGATTTATCGGACAGAAAAATAATGCGGATTGTCCGGCGTTATGTCAACGAATATGCCGACGCCATCCGACGCCATATTGCCCTGTGTCAGGAAAACCGGTGCAAAGAAAGCAAAACCGTACAGGAAGAAATGGTAAACCTGTATAAAAAAAGACTTGCCGACGAGCTTCAATTGGAAGAAGAAATCATTGCCAACTATGTCATAAAGGTTTCCTACAACAGCCTTTCCATCAGCAAATCCTTTGCCTGGGCAGGCTATGGGGAATATATCCTGAAAAATCTGCGCAAGCATTCGGAGGATAAGCCAAATACCTCTATTTTGGAAGTTCCTTCCAAAACCCCGGACGCGTACGAATATCTCGGCAGATATTATGTATGGAAGGAGGAAAAAAACCATGAATGACTATCTGTATGAAATCATGGAGGATTACAAGTATGCCGAAACCGGACAGGAAAAGGAAGCCATTTTTCAATCCTTCTGCTCTTCTGTCTGGAACAGCGGCAACAAAAGACGAATTTGTACAAAAACCATTCGTTTTACCGTCAAAAAAAATCTGCTTTCCACAGAAGTGGGACAGATTTTTGCCAAATGGACAGAAATAAAGTATACCGGCTATCAGTCCACCACAAAAGAAACGGACTGGTGCAGCCTGATACGGCAGAAAATCAATAACCTGTACACTATATATTTTGATACGGAAGTCATATGCAACAAAGAATACCTGCGCCTGCTGCAAACTCCCCGGACGCTTTACCGGAGATTTTGCACGGACGCCGGGCTTACGCCCGATGAAATTGTCCAATCCATAGAAAATGCGCTCTCTTCGGCAGAAACCACGAAAGCTTTCTGCCAAAAACAAAAAATGAACCTGTCCTGGCAGGAATATCAAAAGGTAATTGAATCCATCCTGCATAAAATTTTCGACAGATGCAGGCTGATTGAGGAATATGAAGACGCCTCTGCCCTTGGCAGCATTTACGACTTTATGAATGAGGATAATTTTTACATACGCTACTTTTGCAGATATCTTTCCTGTGAAATGAAGCAGTGGCAGAAAAAGTACTACGGCGTAAAAAGCCATCGGACTTACATACGGTGCAGGCGCTGCGGAGGGCTTGCCGAAAAAACCAATAACCGTATGCTGTACTGCAAAGACTGCCGGACAATTGTCAACCGTGAAAAGACAAAAGAAAACAAATATCGAACATATGTTTGATTTAGGGATGACCCAAAGTTTCCCATATACACTGCATTTTGCGGCATTTTTACCTGCACATATATACAGTAGTGAGTAACATTTAGGAGGCGGTCTTTTGAAACTGGATTATTTTTCGCTGCTGTCCCCGGCACCCATTTACCTGCCGGGCGCCGGCGGCATTCTTTCCCCCAAATTGGATGCCATATCCCGGATTGGCATCCAAAACTATCAGCAATACCTTGCCGTTCTGCTTCTCGATACCCAATCCTATCTTGCAGCGCTCGGCCTTACCAAAAAATTTGAAACACTTACAAAAGAAGAAAAATCCCTGACGGACATTTTCAGCATGTTGACTTCAAACGAACAGTCCACTTCCATGCTGCAAAATGCACTGAATTTTTTCATGGAAGAAGAAATCCGGTTTTCTTCCCAACAAAACTGCTTTCTGGCATACAGGGAAAATACTGTCACGGGAACCATCAATAAAGAAAATTACCCGCTGGTCCGAAGCTGCATATGCCGGCGCAACTGCATCAATCCGGGTGCAAACGCTGATTTATCCAAAGTGAAAAGCAAAAAAGCACAGGACATCCTAAAAAAACTCAGCAAAGGAAAAGCCGCAAAAGCAAAACAGGCGCAGTCAGACCGGAATATGGAACTGGGAAATATTATTTCAGCGGTGGCAAACAGAAGCCATTCCCTTAATATACTGAATATTTGGGATTTAACCGTATTTCAGGTATGGGACTGCTTTTCCAGGCTTTCCAACAACAGCATTTATGACATTCAGTCCATGAGTGTCGCCGCGTGGGGAAACAAGGATAAAGTCTTTGACATCTCCGCATGGTTCAAAAGAATGGACACCGATAATGAAAGCCTGACCGGCTTTGATTATTAAAATTTAATTGCGAACTTTGTGCCTGCGCGCTGCCTGACACAAACTCGTAAGCCATATTATGGCTTTGCGCAACAAAGCAGCGCAGAAAAGAGGATAAAAATATGTTAAACCAGAACATGGCAAACAGAGAGGTCTGCGACCTTATTTTTGTGGACTATGCCACAAAGAAACCCTTTTTAAACCTGGACTTCGCCAATGTTTCCACCACGGAACTGACCGGTGAATCCGTATTTGCCTACGGCGGCAAAGGACATCCCAAGCGCGTCCAGTTTGCCGGTGAAAGGGGCGGCACCATCACCATCGAAACACAGATTCAGAGCTTTAAGCTGTGGCAGTTGATTACCGGCGGCGATGTTTCCAAATCCGCAAAATTTGTGGTAAGGAAAGAACTCGTCACGGAAGACGGCTCAGCCATCACCCTGCCGGAAACACCCGCTGCCGGAACAGTCAGTGTCTACAAAGCAGACGATGACTGCGGTACGGAACTTGCCTGCAGCGTAACAGGCAGCGACGTTTCGCTTACCACTTCCATAACTGCCGGGGAATCCGTCATTGTTTATTACATGAAGGAAGTTACCGACAAGGTACAGCGAATCAACATCAAGTCTACAAGCTTCCCGAAAAACTTCACGGTTTACGGCGATACCGTCATGAAGACCGAAAATGATGAAGTACTCCCTTACAAGCTCACTGCCTACAAGGCAGCTCCCCAGAGCAACATGTCTTTGAGTTTCTCCAACTCAGGGGACCCGGGAACCATTACGATTACATGTGACCTTTTGGCCGACAGTGATGACAATATCCTTGATTTGGCCTTAATCGAGGAATAAGCGCACTGTAGTTTCGATATTATTTTGATACAGGGATAACATGCTGCGATGCAGATTGCGGCATGTTATCCCTTTTTTTACATGGAAGCAAAAAGCGCTTCGGAATTGAGGTAATACGGTAAAATGGACAACTTATTCGAATTTATGATGGGCATCATTTCCATACTCGGTGCAATCGTCACTTATTTCATTATTCCTTATATTAAGGAAAGCATTTCTTCCGAAAAACTGGAACAATATCAGGAATGGGCTGCCCTCGCGGTAAAAACGGCGGAGATGCTCTGGTCGGAAACCGGACACGGCGCCGACAAAAAGGCCTACGCCGCTGACTTTCTAAGCAGGCTGTTTAATGCCAAAAAAGAAGTCCTCACCAAAGAACAGATAAATATCCTGATTGAATCGGCCGTACAGGAATTACAACACTAAGGAGGAATACCATGCCCTTAAAACCCATCAGCTATTTACAGACAGATTCCCGCTGGAAAAACCACAACTATTCCGCCAAGGGTGAAAAGAAAACCATCGGCAGCTCCGGATGCGGCCCCACTGCCGCCGCCATGGCAATCGCAACACTGAAAGATAAAAACGTCACCCCCGTTACCACCGCCGAATGGTCCATGGCCCACGGATATAAGGCTTTAAACCAGGGAACCTTTTACTCCTATTTTGTACCGCAACTGGCGCAATACGGCATTTCCTGCCAAAAACTGAACAACGCAAATTTATACGGAAAATCCACCTCCGACGCCCATTCACGCGCCCTTGCCGACCTTAAGTCCGGCAAGTGGATTCTTGCCTGCATGGGAAAGGGCAACTGGACAAAATCCGGACATTTCATTCTGGTATATGCCTACGAGAACGGAACCGTCTACATCAACGACCCCGCATCCACCAAACCGGCAAGAATCCAAAACACATGGGATTTGTTTGCAAAACAGGTAAAATACATGTGGAGCATATCCACATCCGATTATATAAAAACAGATATCCCCCAAACCGCCTCAAATACCGAGGTGATATATACTTCGCACCGCATTTCAGACAACAAATGGGGAAACGAAATTAAAGGATATCATAACAATAATTCCATGGGATATTCCGGCGTATTTGGAAAAGCAATCGATAAAATTGCCGTGAGGCTCACAGACGGCTTCCTCACCTATACCGTGCACAGAAAAAACGGCGGATGGGGAAACGAAATAACAGGATTCTCCACCACGGATACGAATAAATATGCCGGTTCCACAGGACAACCCATTGATGCCATCGCCATCAAAGCCACCGGTATTTCAGGAAAAATCAAATACCGCGTCCACCGGAAAACAGACGGCAAATGGGGAAACTGGATTAGCGGATACAGCAAAACGGATACCGCCGGATACGCCGGTTCCTTTGGAAAGGAAATCGACGCCATCCAGATTGGCATCGAATCATGAAAGAGGTAACTATCCTATGGACTCCATTACAGAATTAACCAAAATCAATTTTACCTCTCTTTTTATTTCCCTGTTTATCCTCCTCACGGGAATCAAAGCGGCTGTCTCACTCTTTGAGTGGGCAGCCGGAAAATTAGGTCTTGAAACAAAATGGCAGAAAAAGCGACGCGAAGAACAAACCCTTCTTTTAAATACTTCGCAACGCCTGATTGCCTTACAGGAAAAACACGAAGAAGATATTGCAAGGTCGGATTTACATGACGCGGAAATGCAAAACGACATCCGGAAGCTCACAGAGATGTTTGTCGATAAACAAATCAACGATTACCGGTGGGAAATCATTAACCTTGCCGATAAAATCGTCAGCGGAAAAGCCGTCAGCAAGGAATGCCTGCGCCACGCCCTTTCCACTTATGAAAAATATGAAAAAATCATCACGGAACACGGACTTATAAACGGCGAAGTGGAAATCTCCATAGAAATCATCCGGGAACATTATCAGAAAAAAATGAAGGAAGTATGTTAGAGTTTGAGGAGCGGTCAGGGGTGAAGGCCGCTCGAACCTCGCAAGGGTACTTACCGACTCCTCTTATTGATTATGTGGTCGAGCAGTATGCGGACAGCATTCTTTCCGATGTCGGTATGGACCCTGACAGTGATTTCGGAAATATGCTTGCTAACAGCATCATCCAATCACAGAAAGCGGCAACACAGTTGGAAGTTTTGAACAGTCAGATTGACTCCTTGCAAGGTGCATACAACAACCTGCTTCCCAAAATATTGCACATCGCTACCCTTCCACAGACAGTTCTGCTATCTATACGATAATTTAACGCCTTATGAAATTAAAAGCACTGTATAAGCTACATTAAATTAATGTATCTTATAGAGTGCTTTTTTGCTCTGTAAAGGTCATTTGAAAGGATGTGATAATAATTTAAAAATCACTATTACATTGATTACAATGCCATTGTTTACTTGTCTTCCCTAGTGCAAATACACCAAACAACGCAACGCTTCCTGCTTTTGAAAGATTTGAAATTTTTTTAGTATCTTTACTATGGCAGTATGGACATACTACACTCTTCTCTTTTGAATTTCCATACAACTTTTCACGATTTTCTAATGGATATTTTGGTGTAAAAGTTTCTGGGATTGCTTTTATCTCTCGAATAATGTCAACTAAATCACTGCCGTCCACGAGATTAAGTGAGGTTTTCTTTCTAATTTTACCAATAGCAGAAATATAATCTTCTCTTTTTTCTAATAAAGCTATAGGTAATTCTTCTTTGAAATCATAAACAACACCATTGATGTTACATTTTGTGTTTACTAGATTTATCAATGGATAGCCACAATGTATACAAACATCACTTTTGTCACTTACTTCCTTACCACATTCAGGACAAATAATTAAAGCCATATTTATTTCCTACTTTCATTTGTATTTTCTTAATTATAGCATATTTAAATTTAGAATACTACTCCACATGGTATAAAAATTACGTTCTCCACAAACACATTGTATGTATCCACAACATACATTTTAATAGTATGATATTCACAACAAAAAACACAGAACTTGCTATATTTGGAAAAACACTATCTGAAACAAAAGGAAAATTAATTGAATTTTTTGAAGCTTTTGAACGTGGTGGTATAAAAGGACAAGATGGAATTATAGATACATTCTTTTCAAAAGATAAGAAATCACCATTGACTCCTGAATTACTTGCGGTTTTTGAAAAATTTAAAGATGAATTTAATAGCACATCATTAAGTGCAGAAGCACTAAAAGAAAAATTTGGAGAAGTTGACCAAAAAATCATTGACTATGCTAAGACCTGTAAGAATGGAGAAATGACAACTGAGGGATTTAAGGCATCAGTCGAAGATATGACATTCTCAGCCAAAGCAGGCAAGGTAGCTCTCGGCGCTCTTGCAACAGTCGGCAACATGTTCCTTATGCTTGGAATCAGTAAAGGTATTGAATTGGCAGTAAAAGGCATAGATAACCTCATCCACTCAGCAGAGCACTGTAAAGAACGTGTCGAGGGACTGATGTCGTCCTATCAGTCTGCTATTAATCAGGCTGACAGCAACGCAAAGGCTG
>CAJTMB010000003.1 GCA_910577105.1 uncultured Lachnospiraceae bacterium
TTGAACCCTCGCGCCGCTATTAACGACCTGCACCCTTTCCAGGGGTGTCCCTTCGACCTCTTGGGTACTTCTCCAAATGAGGTTGATTCTTCAAACTCTTCTTATTAAACTACCGGGGAGAAGGTATCTCCAGCGGAGAGGGTGGGATTCGAACCCACGCGCCCTTGCGGACAAACGGTTTTCAAGACCGCCTCGTTATGACCACTTCGATACCTCTCCAAACGCTGTGCCGTTTGCTCAGTGCAAAAATTATATTAACAAAAAAGGAATCCTATGTCAACAACTTTTTTTGGAGATTTGTAGAGTTTTTTCAATTTGCATGACGGCAGCCCCCGCGTGCATTTGATTCCATAAAGGACCGTGTAAAAACGCCGGTACTTGGATACCGTACTTTGGTATCCTATGTACCGTTGCGTTTTTACCCGAGCGGGAGCGCGTCCTGTTGGAACAAATGCACGCGGGGCTGCCGTCATGCAAATTGCGAAAGATTATCCGCGGAGAAAAATTTTTGCCGTCTTCATGTCCTCCGGGGTAGTGATTTTAATATTTTTATAGGAAGCTTCCACCAGTTTCACCGGATAATGCAGCATGGTTTCCACTACCATGGCATCATCCGTTACTTTTACTTCCCTGTTTTCCGGTTTCTCAAGGTATTCCTCCAGCAGCCGGTATGCTTTTAAGATAAGCGTTGTTTCAAAAACCTGAGGCGTTTGCACTGCAAACAGGAGGTTTCTGTCAGGCGTCTTTTGTGCAAAACCTTTTTCATCCGCGTATTTTATGGTATCCTTGACCGGAACCGCTGCACAACACGCCCCATGCCTTACCGCCGCATCATAAGTATCTTCAATGATTTTCTGCGTGACCAGGGGTCTTGCCCCATCATGAATAAACACATAACCCTCCCGGTTCTGTGTTTTCATGCTGTCCCCCGCAATCACCTGTAAAGCCCGGCTTACAGATTCAAAACGTTCCGCACCTCCTTCTATTATCACATCTATTTTTTTAAACCCGTATTTCTCCACAATTTCCTTTCGGACATAATCTTTTTCGCCCCTGCCCACCACTAATATAATATCATCAATAAGGGCAGACTCATCAAAAGCCTGCAATCCATACCAGATAACAGGCTTTCCGTTTAACAACATATACTGCTTTGCCACTTTGCTCTCCATCCTTCTTCCTGCACCGGCAGCAAGAAGAATGGCGGTACACCTCTTTTTCATCCGCTTTCCCTTTCCGACCTGTCGCCTAAACGGTACAAGCAGTCCGCAAAACATGCCTGCAGTAACGTCTGCTACAGCTTTAAATTCGGTACTGCGTTTAAATCCATTCCGCTTCTCTTTCCTTTGATATATTCATAATAACCGGCTGTTCCTATCATTGCCGCATTGTCCGTACACAAAACAGGAGAGGGATGGTAAAAACAGATACCCTCCCTGTCACATCTCTCTTTCATGGCAGCCCTGAGGGCAGAATTGGAAGCAACACCGCCTGCAATTGCAAACTTGTCATAACCATACTGTTTTACGGCATGTATGGCATGTTCCACCAATACTTCCACCACTGCCTGTTGAAAAGAAGCAGCCACATCCTCCGTGCAGACCTCTTCTCCCTTCATCTGACAGGAATTCAGATAATTTAAAACCGCTGACTTTAATCCACTAAAACTGAAATCAAATTCACTTTCCCCTACTTTAGCCCTTGGAAAATGAATAGCATCGGGGTTGCCCATTCTGGCAATCTTATCAATCTTGGGACCTCCCGGATACCCCAGTCCAATCGCACGTGCCACCTTGTCAAACGCCTCACCCGCAGCATCATCCCTTGTCCTTCCTATGATTTCATATTGTCCGTAATCTTTTACCACAACAAGATGGGAATGCCCGCCCGAAGCTACCAGGCAGACAAAGGGAGGCTCCAAATCTTTGTTTTCAATATAATTGGCGCTGATATGGCCTGCAATATGATGTACACCGACAAGCGGAATATCCGTTGCAAAACTGATTGCTTTTGCCGCCGACACACCCACCAGAAGCGGTCCCACCAGACCGGGACCATAGGTAACCGCTATGGCATCCATCTCCCGTAATTCATGTCCCGCTTCCCGCAAAGCTTCTTCTATCACCTGATTGATTTTTTCTATGTGCTTTCTGGAGGCAATCTCCGGCACCACGCCGCCGTAAAGCGTATGCAGGGAAATCTGTGAAAAAATGATGTTGGAGCAGACTTCCCTTCCGTTTTTCACCACTGCCGCGGCTGTCTCATCGCAGGAACTTTCAATTGCCAGTATCAAAGTCTCTTTATTCATGTCCGATTAATCCTGTTCTTCCACGTGTACATTTTCCGCCAAATCCCATCCGTAAATCCGCCAGTGTTTATCCTCATCCTTTCTGAGCAGGAACACCTCTTCCACCGTCTGCTTCTGTCTCCCGCTTGACAAGACATACGCACAGTAAATGCGTGCAAAGTCAAAACCACCGTCTGAAAAGAAGTCCACGTCCGTACTTGATGCCAGACTATAACTGCTTATCCGGATGGAATTTTCCTGATAATATGCAATATCACTCTTCAAATCAATGATATAACGGCCCCATTCATTTTTTTCGGCCAGTTCTTCATCATAAAGCATCCTCGCCCTGTCTGCAAGCTGCTCCAGTTCTTCATCGCTTAACTCTTCATTATAAAAGCATTTGGTGATATCACTGTAATACCGAATCACTTCCCTGGGTGTGGGAGGATAATTGATTTCCAGGTTTCTGGAAAGCACTTCCTGTACCGCCGTTACCTTGGTATTTGCAGATTCTTCTTTTTTCTGGCGGTTACTCAGATAATAATAGTAACCTACCACGAGGGCTACCAGAAATAAAATGACAATACCGCTCTTTAAAGCCGCACCGTTATTGCCCCGCTTTTTTCCGGATGTACTTTTATTTGTCCTTACCATAAAACACCCTCCCCTCCCTGTCACCATTTTGGGATGATTTATTTTTCTTCAAAACCCAGTTCCAACGTGCGCCCGTCTTTTGCCGCTACGGAAGCAGGAAAAATCTTTCTGACTTCCTGCATATACTCTTCCGGCTTCAGCAGGGACGGACTGTAATGGGTCAACCACATTTCCTTAACCCCTGCTTTCTTAGCGAGATGGGCCGCCTCATAAAAAGTCATGTGCTTATATTCCTTTGCTTTACACACTTTGTCCGGCTCCCCATACATGCCCTCACATATAAACAAATCCGCACCCGCAGCATTCTCCGCGATGCTCTCAGTCGGCCGGGTATCGGTCGTGTAAGTCACTTTCAGTCCCTTTCTGGGAGGCCCCATGACCATATCCGGCGTCAGAACGCGTTCCGGCAATTCAATGGTTTCCCCTTTTTGCAGACGGTTCCAAAAATTCTTGTCAATGTCTAAAGAAATTGCCTTCTCCATCAGAAACCTGCCTTTTCGCTCTACCACCATACTATATCCATAGCATAACACATTATGGTTCACCTTAAAAGCCTCCAGCTTAAATCCTTCAAAAGAAATCCGGTGAGCGTTTTCTGTCAATTCCATACACTGAATTTCAAAAGGCAGTTCCGGTGCAATCACCCTGAGGGCGGAAACCACCCTGGACAGTCCTTTGGGCCCAATCAATAAAAGCGGCGTGGTCTTTTCCGCATTTCCCATGGTGAGCAGCATGCCGGGCAGACCGGCAATATGGTCCGCATGATAATGGGTAAAACAGATAATATCAATGGGTTTCGGACTCCAGCCCTTTTCCTTCATCGCAATCTGTGTGCCCTCCCCACAATCAATGAGTATATTCTTTCCATTGTAGCGCATCATCAGGGATGTCAGCCATCTATATGGAAGCGGCATCATGCCGCCCGTTCCCAGCAAACAAATATCTAGCATAATTCTTTTTCCTCTGTTTCACAGACCGGAAGGGAAAAATCACCAACAAAGGCGTCATAGCAAGCTTCGCACAAATCAAACCGATGCCTGATACCGTCTTTTTTACTGAAATATCCAAAAACCGCATCCGCACCAAAACATCCTTCTTTTAATATGCCGTTCTCCACCCTTAAATATCTGCCGCACTTATTGCAGACCACCTCTTCCAGCTGTCTTTCATTTTCTTCTTTATATTTTCTCATACCCAATCCTCCCTGTATTTTTGTTTACATAAAGCATTTAACGCTTCTATTATACAGATTTTGTCGAAAAAAGGGCATGGTAATTTATCCAACCTTTTCCTGTCTTTTCCACATAATCACGGCATCTTCCCTGGGCTTATCATAAAAACCGGGACGGATGCCTGCGCTCACAAATCCAAGCTTTTCATATAAATGAAGAGCAGGGGCATTACTCACACGCACTTCCAGTGTATAATTTTCAATGCCTATCTCCTTTCCCCATTCCATCATGACTTCCAGCATTTTTCTGCCTACTCCCCTGCTGCGCCATGCCTCATCCACTACCACATTGTTGATATCACCGTCCCCACAGGCATTTGTCACGCCGCAGCAGCCTATCGGCTCCTTCCCGGCCGTGGCAACCACATACAGGGAATCCTCCCTTTCCACCATGTCAAGAAATGCATCCGGCGACCATGGCATGGAAAAAACGGCTTCCTCCAGTCTGCTGACTGCAGGCACGTCCCCCTTCTCCATAGGCCTTATCACAATTTTCTCCCCGCCTGCCGGGTATTCTGTTTTTCTGCCGGCAAAACGCTTTTTACCCTCATACTCCATTTTCCTGCTCCAAACGCTCTCTTTCCGCCTGACTTAAGCGGAGATACAGGGGCTGATGCGCTCCGGCATCCACAACCCTGCCTTCTTTGTAATAGATTTCTGCAAGGGCTGCAACCGCAGCCGCACGCTGTCTGTT
Organism: uncultured Lachnospiraceae bacterium; assembly: GCA_910577105.1. GTDB lineage: Bacteria > Bacillota > Clostridia > Lachnospirales > Lachnospiraceae > Acetatifactor. The sequence continues at coordinate 4,870 of CAJTMB010000003.1, forward strand.
ACAGTGCGACGCCGCAAAACAAAAATCCGTTTTCATTTGCGTTTCTATTTTTTCTCTGTAAACCGGAACGCCGTCCCCCAGAAAAACCACCGGTTTATCCAGTGCGTTCAATTCTCCTATGATTTCCGATATATCTACGGCGCACTGTTCTTTCACGGTAACCATCCTGCAGGCGCTGTCATTTTCCCCTTTCACGGTTTCAAAGGCATAAATGCCCGTATAGACCTGATTTCTTCTGGCATCCATAATCGGACAGACTATCTTTTCAGTCCCCCACAGATTATATGCCAGCCCTGCAACGGTAGGCACCTCCACAATAGGCTTATCAAGGGCAAGCCCCAGCCCTTTTGCCGTTGCCGAGCCGATGCGCAATCCGGTAAAAGAGCCGGGCCCCGCCGCTATTGCTATGGCATCAATGGCGGAAAGTTCCAAATCTGTCATTTCTTTTACCGCCTGCAGCATAGGAAGCAATGTCTGTGAATGTGTCTTTTTATAGTTTACCGTGTATTCCGCAATCAGCACTTCATCTTCCACAACAGCCACGGAAGCCACCAGCCCCGAACTGTCCAATGCCAATATTTTCATTGCCATTTCCCTTCTATCGTTATTTTACGGTAGTCAAATCCCTTTTCCAGATTCTTTTCCATTATAATGCGGACGCAATGTCCGGGCAGGATTTCTTCAATCCGGTTTGCCCACTCTATCAGGCAGACGCCTTCCCCGTAAAAGCAATCCTCATAACCTATTTCTTCCATTTCCTCCACATCCCCGATACGGTATACATCAAAATGATAAAAAGGCAGGCGGCCTTCTTCGTATACCTGCATAATGGTGAACGTCGGGCTGTTGACATGTTCCTTAATGCCCAGACCCCTTGCAAATCCTTGTGTAAAAACGGTTTTTCCCACACCGAGGTCTCCCACAAGGGTATAAATACTGCCCGGATGCGCTGCTTTTCCCATGGATTCACCTAACAGCGCCGTTTCCTTTTCGTTTAGGGTTTCTATTACCTTTTTTGTTTCCATAATGGTTTTCTCCCAAGTCCAAATCTGCCCCAAAGCAAGTCATCAATGGCGCCTCAAAATTACTGGCGGATTTTTACTTTTTTCGCCGGCAGATAGGTACACAGCACCTGAATCACCTGCCCTGTCATATCTCCCAAATCCCTCTTCGGAAAAATACAGGCATTCACTTTAGAGGTATACACAATCAGGCTCCTTCCCGTAGAAACCGCTTTCACAATGTTTCCCCACTCCTGCATCTCCTGTGTGCCGCCTTGTGACACATGGATTCCTTCGTCATCCAGTACATAATGAAGGGGTTCTTTCAACGTCGGGTTGGCAAGCATCTGCTGCCTGCTTTTTAAAAACAGGGTCCACGGCAGATAGCATAAAAGCACAACGCCTGCAATCATCATAAGCCATCCTTCCAGGTAAATGCCGAAGATTACCATAAGGGCTCCTATCACACTTCCAAAAAGTCCGGAAAAGCCATTGTAAGTATGCCTCAGCATGTAATCATATAAGTCGCCTGCTTTTATGTGTACATCAAATTCTATCATGAAACTTCCTCCTAAAACGCTTTAAAAAGCACCTACCCGGTAGGTGCTTTATGTAAAATTTCCACATAGGGCAAGCCGTATCGATTTAAGCTTCCTGTTCCAGTTCCGAAGTACAGTGCGGACATCTGGTAGCTTCCAGGTCAATTTCCGTCTTACAGAACGGACACTTTTTCGTGGTAGCCGGCGCTTTGGGCTCTTCCTTTTTCAGCTTGTTCATTCCTCTGACAAACAGGAACACGACAAAAGCCATAATCACAAAATTAATAATGTTGGAAATAAAAGTGCCGTAATTCAACGTGGCTGCACCTGCTGCCTGTGCCGCTTCCAAGGTGGCATAACTGCTGCCGTCCAATGAAACAAACCAGTTGGAAAAGTCCACCTTTCCCGTAAAAATGCTAACCACCGGCATAATCATGTCATTTACCAGGGAATTTACAATACTGGTAAAGGCGCTTCCGATTATCATACCTACCGCCAAATCAATCATATTGCCACGCAGGGCAAATTTCTTAAATTCTTTCAGCATATTTGGTATTCCTCTCATTTCACTTTTATTTATTCAATATTATATTGGCAATCCCTGTAAAAAGCAAGTCCAAAAGTTTTCCGGAAGTACCGTATTTTCCATGACGACAGCCCGGCGTGCAATGCGGATTTCGGAAAACTATTTTCTTCCTTCTTTGATAATCGGGCTTAAGGGTTTATAGATAAACATGGTAATCAGGGAGATTACGCCTGCTTTCAAAAGATTTAAAGGCGCCACTGCCATGCAGACAAAGGTCGGCAGGCTGGTGATGGCCGGATTTATCTTTCCTCCCATCTGAACGACTGCATCGACGGAACCCATGCCAAACAGTTCCACAAATTTGGGAATCAGGTAAAAGGCGTTAAATGCGCTGCCGAATACGGTCATGCATAACGTACCCGCGATACAGCCTGTAATGGCGCCTTTCTTGCTTTTTACAAACTCATAAATGGCGGAAGCCGGAAGAAGAAGGCTGCACCCGATAATAAAGTTGGCCAAATCACCTACAAAAAGAGTATCGCTTCCTTTCACTATCAGTTTCAGCAATATCTTGCAAAACTCAATCAGCACGCCTGCCACCGGCCCAAATGCAAAACTCCCCACCATAACGGGCAGTTCGCTGAAATCCACCTTGTAAAAGGCAGGTGCAAAGGGCAGTGGAAAATCAAACAGATAAAGTACAAAGGCGATGGCGGAAAACATCCCCGTCACTGCCATCATGCGCGTGGTAAACAGCTTTCTGTTGACGCCTCTTTTTTTGTCTGCCATCTTTTCGATTCCCACTGCAATCAGGAACATCAGGGCAACAATTCCCAGAAACTCCAGAACAAAAACGAGATTTTCAGTTACGCTTTTCCATAGTTCACTCATAAATTTCCTCCAGTCCGAAATTCTCCATAGAGGGTTTTATCTGACGGATAAACCTGAAAGCCTCCATCAAACAAAAAATCCCCGGACATACATCCGGGGAACCATCTGCCTGCAAACACATCCTTTCCGCCATGCCTTTTATTGCACAGCAAAAAAACCTGCACTGCATTTCTTCTTTCATCCAGACTTTACTGTTGGTACCGGATTTTACCGGTTCAGCCGCATATGATGCACTGATTGTATACAGGCATTACATGCAGGTCGCAGACTCGTCGGAATACTCCGCTTCACTGCCAGTAGGGAATTTCACCCAACCCCGAAGAACTTCTATCTCTATTTTTTTGTGATACAAAAATCCCGTATCACTTTTCCAATCATAACCCATGCCGGAGGATTTGTCAACGCCAAAGCCCTTGAGTTTCCGCATTTTGCATGGCGGCGGCCCCAGCGTGCATTTGATTCCATAAAGGACCGTGTAAAAACACCGGCTCATTGCCTTGCGAGCAAGGCAAGAGAGGTTGTGTTTTAACCTCCTACGTGCCGCTGTGTTTTTACCCGAGCGGGAGCGTGTCCTGTTGGAACAAATGCACGCTGGGGCCGCCGCCATGCAAAATGCGGAAACTCAAGCAAAGCCATTTTGAGTATTTCACAATCTCTCCCTTTACACAAACAAATTTTTATCCTGTCATCCAAGAACCTCTTCGTAAAGTTCCCTGTCAATGTCCTTGAACACATTAAAAATCACCCCGATGTTGCTGTTTGTCGCTTTCTTGTATGCTTTTACCGTCCTGACTGCAATTTCTGCCGCTTTGTCATTCGGAAAGTAATATTCTCCCGTGGAAATGCAACAGAAAGCAATGCTCCTTATGTGATTTTCATCAGCAAGCTTCAGACAGGAACGGTAACAGGAGGCAAGAAGCTCTATATCTTTATCCGTCACTCTTCCCGTTACAATAGGTCCGACTGTGTGCAGTACATATTTACAAGGAAGATTATATGCCGGCGTGATTTTAGCCTGCCCGGTTTCTTCCTCCTCCATCTGCCCTTCCATAATCGCGGCGCAGGAAAGACGTAGCTGCACGCCGGAATAGGTATGGATGGCATTGTCAATGCAGCCGTGGCAGGGGCAAAAACAGCCGAGTAACTGCGCATTTGCGGCGTTTACAATGGCATCGCAGCGAAGCGTGGTGATGTCGCCCTGCCAAATATAGATACCTTCCTGTATGGGGACAAGCATCTGTATATCCGTAATTCCTTTCTTTTTCGTTTCTTCCTGTAAGTAGGCGTCCTGTATTTCAATAAATTCCCCGCTCACTGCTTGCGGCATACGGATATTAAACAGGGAGCGGAGCAGCCTCTTCTGCCCCGCCTCATCATCCGGAATCACTGCCGCCTGCCGCCTTTCATTTAACAATGATTTGATGAGCCAGTATCTTCTTTCTGCCTGCGTCATCTCATCCCATCCTTTCAGATGCTTTTTTTGTCTTTTCCAATCTTCATGGTAAGGCTGATTCTTTTCTTAGGCACATCAACGGAAAGTACTTGAACCTCCACAATATCTCCAACGCTGACGGCTTCCAGGGGATGCTTGATAAAGCGGTCCGTTATCTGTGAAATATGCACCAGTCCGTCCTGATGGACGCCGATATCCACAAACACGCCAAAATCAATGACATTCCGCACGATGCCTTTTAATATCATGCCCGGTTTCAAATCCTTCATGTCCAGCACATCGTTTCTGAGGATAGGCGCCGGCATGTCGTCGCGCGGGTCCCTGGCCGGCTTTTCCAGTTCTTTTATGATGTCCGTCAGGGTAATTTCCCCTATGCCCAATTCTTCCGCAAGCTTATGCTTATCCGAAATCTTTCTTTCCAGACTTCCCACAGCGCCTGTTTCTTTTCGTTCTTTACCGGTGCTGCCCGGTACGTCTTTCTTTTGGGGTTCCTCTGCAAGAACCATTCCGCCCATTGCCTGCGCAAGCGCTTTTCCCATGGCTGTCCCGGTATTGCGCACCTGTATCTGCCTTCCCTGGTTTCTGCTTTTTGCCCCATCCTGCTGCGCAGTCTGGCTATTACCCGTTCCTGCGCTTTCAGGCTTCTTACCCGCAAGACGCTGCGCAGCCGCTTTTTTCTGGGCCGCCCTGACGTCCTCCATGGTCAGCCCCAGCCTGTCCAGAAGCTGCATGGCGGCTTTATAGGATTCCGGGTGCACGCTTGTGGCGTCCAACGGATTGTCACCGCCTGCAATCCTTAAAAATCCGGCACATTGCTCAAAGGCCTTGGGGCCAAGCTTTGCCACCTTCAAAAGCTGCTGCCTGTTGGTGAAACGTCCGTTCTTCTCCCGGTAATCCACAATATTCTTGGCTATGGCCTTGCTGATACCCGAAATATATTCCAAGAGGGACACGGAAGCAGTGTTTAAATCCACACCCACTTTATTTACACAGTCCTCCACCACGCCTTCCAGCGTTTCTCCCAGTTTCTTCTGATTCATATCATGCTGGTACTGTCCCACGCCGATGGACTTAGGGTCGATTTTGACAAGCTCCGCCAACGGGTCCTGCAATCTTCTGGCTATGGAAGCCGCACTTCTCTGCCCCACATCAAAGTTGGGAAACTCTTCCGTCGCCAGCTTGCTTGCCGAATAAACGGAGGCACCCGCCTCATTTACAATGACATACTGCACAGGAGCATTCAGCTCTTTCAGCATCTCGACAATCACCTGCTCCGACTCCCTTGAAGCAGTGCCGTTTCCCACGGAAATCAGGGAAACCCCGTACTTTTTAATCAGTTTCTTTACCTCTGCCTTTGCTTCCTCCACTTTATTCTGCGGTGCGGTGGGATAAACCACTTTGGTGTCCAGCACTTTTCCGGTAGCGTCCACCACGGCAAGCTTGCACCCTGTCCTGAAAGCAGGGTCCCATCCCAGCACAACCTTTCCCGCAATGGGAGGCTGCATCAGAAGCTGCTCCAGATTTTTACCGAAAACATTTATGGCGCCGTCTTCAGCCTTTTCCGTTAAATCATTTCTGACTTCCCTCTCTATTGCCGGCGATATCAGACGTTCATATGCATCCGCCGCCACCTCCTGCAAAACGGGTGTGGTATACGGATTGTCCGCGGTTATCACTTTTTTCTCCAGATACCTGATAATGCGTTCCACCGGTGCAGTCACTTTTACGGTAAGCACTTTTTCACTCTCACCGCGGTTTAACGCCAAAATCCTATGCCCGGCAATTTTCTTTACGGGCTCCTCAAAATGGTAGTACATTTCATAGACGCTTTCCGCTTTCTCATCCTTGGCGACGGAAGTAACGATGCCCTCTTCCATTGTGGCATTCCTGATATAAAGCCGATGCTCCGCTTCATCGGAAATGCTTTCCGCCAGAATATCCTTTGCTCCCTGCAAGGCTTCTTCCGCTGTCTTCACCTGTTTTTCTTCGGGAACATCCGCACCGGAAACATATTTTGCCGCCTCATCCAAAACAGGGCATTTTGCATCCTGCCGTGCGATAAACTCAGCCAGCCCGTCCAATCCTTTTTCTTTTGCCACGCTTGCACGGGTCTTTCTCTTGGGACGATAAGGCCTGTACAAGTCCTCCACCACGACCAGGGTTTCCGCCGAAAGAATCTTCGCCTTCAATTCCTCCGTCAATTTTCCCTGCTCCTCTATACTGCCGAGCACCTGCTCCTTTTTTTCCTCCAGGTTCCGCAGATAATTCAGCCTTTCATACAGACTTCGCAGCTGCTCATCATTGAGGGAGCCTGTAGCCTCTTTCCTGTATCTGGAAATAAAAGGAATGGTATTTCCCTCATCAATCAGTTTGACGGCAGCTTCCACCTGCCATTTTTCCACCTTCAGTTCTTCCTTGATTTTTCCTGCAATATCCATCCGTTCTTCCATCCTTCCGAGATGCTTTTTTCTGACATGGCTATTATACAGAAAAAGTATGAGGGTTGCAATCAAAAAGGTGGAAATCATGACCAATTTCCAAACTTCAGGGAGCGCAGACGGCGGCAGGGAAACGCATTTGTTCCAACAGGGACACGTTTCCACTCGGGTAAAAACACAGCGGCACATAGGATGCTACAGGACAGCATCCAAGGGCCGGTGTTTTTACACGGTCCCTTTATGGAATCAATTGCGTTTCCCTGCCGCCGTCTGCGCTCCCTGAAGTTTGGAAAGCCGGTAATCTGAAAATACGGAAATTGCAGAAAATCTAATTGTAAAGAATGGAAAAAAGTGCTACACTAAAGGTAAGTATATTGTATGCTTTACACCGTAATGAGGAGTCAGGTAACATGGACAATACAAACAAGTTTGCGACAGCGGCCATGATTCTGGGCATTTGTTCCCTCATATTTTTATGCACTTTCTTTTTGCCGCTTCCGCTTGGTGCACTTGGCATCCTTTTTGTGATACTGTCCCACAGACGGGGACGGTCGTTTTCCACCCCTGCCGTGACAGGGCTGATTACTTCCCTGATTTCTGTTATATGCAGTGCAATGGTTCTTATTATGACTTTCTTTTCCGGCATTCTTATGTTGAAACCGGAAAACCGTGAATCCTTAAACCATCTGTATGAGCAGCAGTACGGTATCAGTTTTGACGAATACCTTGATTCCCTCGAAGAACAGTTTGGAAGCAATGATTTCCTTGATTATTTCAAATAGGAGGCGCATTATGAATCTTTCCATACAAGATAATAGAATGTGGGGCAGTTCCTATATGCAGGGCAGTAATCCCCTGCAGGACAGCGGTTCAGGGGAGTGCCAGACTTGCAAAAACAGAAAATATCAGGACGGCTCCGATGAAATGGTTTCATTTAAATCAGCGGCCCATATCCCGGCATCAGCCGCAGCGTCCGTTGTGCGTTCGCATGAACAGGAGCATGTTACAAACGCATACAACAAGGCCTCCACGCAAAACGGTAAGGTCTTAAATGCTTCCGTTTCCCTTCGCACGGCTGTCTGTCCTGAATGCGGCAGGACTTATGTATCCGGCGGCACTACCGAGACACAGATTAAGTATTTCAACGAAGACAATCCCTATCAGCAGGGGTTAAAATCGGCGGACAGGGCTAAATACAGCGGCATGAATATCGATTATGCCGTTTAACGTTTTTGGAGAGAACTTTTATGGGCAGTTTTTTATCCGTTGCACAACTTAAAAATAAGGCAAAAGATTGTCTTGACGGTCATTATGGCATTCTTATCGGTGCGGCGATGGCCGTCAACATCATTTCATTCTTTGCCTTATTTTTGTTTGCACAATTTAACCTGCTCTCTTCAAATACTCTGGCTGCTTATCTGCTGTCGTGCGCCATTCGTTTTCTTGTATCTGTCTTTACCGGTGTCTTTCAAGTCGGCATCACCCTTCTCGTTTTAAAATGTGCATGTGGGAACAAACCGGCTTTTTCCGATATTTTTTACGGGTTTTCCCATCATTTGCAAACGGCGCTTGGTCTTTCCCTGCTTTATCAAGCCGTAAACCTTCTTCCCACGCTCGCCTACAGGGTCCCTTACTTATGCTACCTGTCCACCGGAAAAAACAAATTTCTTCTCATCATGTGTTTTAGTATACTGCTTTCACTGGCTGTCTACATTCCGGTTTCCCTGTGCCTGTCCCAGTGTCTTTTCCTGATGCTGGATTTTCCAAATAAAGGCGCCCGTGAAATCCTTGCTTTAGGCATCCGTATCATGAAAGGCCGCAAAGCAAGGCTCTTTTACCTCGAACTCAGCTTTATACCTCTTATCCTGCTGGGTTGTCTGTCCGTTATCGGCCTGTTATGGGTCGTACCTTATATGCAGATGACCATGGCGCTCTTTTACCTCGATATAATGAAACCGGAGCAAAAGAATTAATCCTCTGCTCCGGCTACAGGTTTTGCCCCTGTGCTTATCCATTTTAAATATCCGTTAATAAAATTATCCAGACTGCCGTCCAACACAGCGTCGGCATTACCGCTTTCCACGCCTGTCCTATGGTCCTTTACCATCGTATAAGGCTGCAGGACATACGAACGAATCTGGTTACCCCATCCGATTTCTTTCACTTCCCCACGGATATCCGACAGTTTTTCCGCATTGGCCTCCTGCTTTAATAAAAACAGCTTTGCTTTCAGCATCTGCATTGCCTTATCCTTGTTCTGGAACTGGCTGCGCTCATTCTGGCACTGAACCACCGTGCCCGTGGGAATATGGGTAATACGGATGGCAGAGGAGGTTTTGTTGATGTGCTGCCCTCCTGCGCCGCTGCTTCGGTAAGTGTCAATCCGCAAATCTTCTTCATTGATTTCCACATCCAAATCCTCTTCTATATCCGGCATAACATCCAGCGACACAAAGGAAGTCTGTCTCTTTCCCTGTGCATTGAAGGGCGAAATCCTGACAAGCCGGTGCACACCCTTCTCAGATTTCAGATAACCATAGGCATTTACGCCATTGACCTGAAAAGTAACGGACTTGATTCCTGCTTCGTCCCCGTCCAGATAGTCTAGGACTTCCAGGGAAAAACCTTTTCTCTCCGCCCAGCGGGTATACATCCTGTAGAGCATCCCGCACCAGTCACAGCTCTCCGTGCCGCCCGCGCCCGCATTGAGTTTCAGGATGGCATTGTTTTTGTCGTACTCCCCTGCTAAAAGGGTGCCGATGCGTATCTCTTCAAAGACCTCGATAAAGGAATCCAGTTCCTCCTGTATCTCCGGTATCAAGGATGCGTCGTTCTCCTCATACCCCATCTCAATCAGGGTCAGGATATCCTCATACTGCGTTTCCAGTCCACGGCAGGTCTGACAGGTATCCTTTAAATTCTTCAGTTCCTTCATCAGTTTATTGGAACGGTCCGGATTGTCCCAGAATCCCGGCGCTTCCATCTCCCGCTCCATTTCTTCTATCCGCTTCTCCTTAGAAGCTAAGTCAAAGTGAATCCCTCACTTCCGCTAATGGAGTTTCATAGGTAAGCAATTTTGCTTTCATACTGTCTAATTCAACCATATAACGTCACCCACTTTCATTTTTATATTATTTCCGGCCGGAAAATGCGCCGGTTAAGCCTTTCTTCCACAGCACTGCTTATATTTCTTGCCGCTGCCGCACGGACAGGGGTCATTGGGATAAACTTTGGTATTTTCCCTCTTTTTGGGAGCCCTGGGACCACTGTCATCCTTGTTGGTGCCTGTCACCTTGGCAACCTGCTCCCTTTCCACTTTCTGTTCTATCTTGACGCGCAAAAGCAGGCGGACGGCATCCTGCCTGATATTGTCTGTCATCTCGTCAAACATTTCATAGCCGTTTAACTTATATTCCACAAGGGGGTCCCTCTGCCCGTAAGCCTGCAGCCCGATTCCCTGACGGAGCTGTTCCATATCGTCAATATGGTCCATCCACTTCCTATCAATCACCTTGAGCAGGATAACGCGCTCCAGTTCCCGCATCATTTCGGGTTCAGGGAACTCTGTTTCCTTTGCCTCATAAAGTTTCACTGCTTCTTCTTTTAACTGCTGTTTCAATCCGTTCTTCTTATTGGAAGAAATCCGTTCCCTGGTAATCTTCTCCAATGGAATTATCGGAAGCAAAAGGGTGTTCAATTCATTTAAATCCCACTCTTCGGGCGAGGAATCTTCCCTGATTACCATATCCACACAATGCTCCGTAATATCGGTAATCATCTTATAAATAACGTCGCGCATGCTTTCCCCATCCAGCACACGACGCCTTTCACCGTAGATAATCTCCCTCTGCTCACTCATGACGCGGTCATATTCAAGCAGGTTTTTACGAATGCCGTAGTTGTTGTTTTCTATCTTTTTCTGGGCTGACTCAATGGCATTGCTTAACATTTTATGCTCAATTTCCTGCCCTTCGGGAATCCCCAGCATATTAAACATGTTAATCAGACGCTCTGAACCGAACAGCCTCATCAAATCGTCTTCCAGGGAAATATAAAATCTGGACTCACCCGGGTCACCCTGACGTCCGGCACGCCCGCGAAGCTGATTATCAATACGTCTTGACTCATGCCGCTCCGTGCCGATAATCTTAAGGCCTCCCGCCTGCTTTGCTTCATCATCCAGCCTGATATCCGTACCACGACCCGCCATGTTGGTGGCAATGGTCACTGCCCCGTGAATACCTGCATCCGCAACGATTTCCGCTTCCAGCTCATGAAACTTTGCATTCAGTACCTTGTGCTCAATGCCCCGTCTCTTTAACATAATGCTCAATTCTTCGGATGCCTCTATGGTAATGGTGCCGACCAGCACGGGCTGTCCTTTTGCATGTGCCTCTTCCACCGCTTCCACAATGGCGTGCAGCTTTTCTTTTCTGGTTTTGTAAACGGCATCCTGATAATCAATTCTTGCCACCGGCTTATTGGTAGGAATCTCGATAACATCCATTCCGTAAATATCACGAAACTCTCTTTCCTCAGTAAGCGCTGTACCGGTCATGCCTGCCTTTTTTTCAAACAAATTGAAAAAGTTCTGGAAGGTAATATTCGCCAGGGTTTTGCTCTCCCTTTTGACCTTCACATGTTCCTTCGCCTCAATGGCCTGATGCAGACCGTCCGAATAACGGCGTCCCGGCATAATACGTCCCGTAAATTCATCTACAATCAATACCTGGTCATCTTTTACCACATAATCCTTGTCACGGAACATCAGGTTGTGGGCACGCAGCGCAAGAATAATATTGTGCTGTATCTCCAGATTTTCAGGGTCAGCGTAATTGTCAATGTGGAAAAACTGTTCCACCTTTTCCACGCCGACTGCAGTCAGGTTCACCACTTTATCTTTTTCGTTTACAATAAAATCGCCTGTTTCTTCCTGTACCACTCCCATAATGGCATCTATTTTGGATAAATCCGCCATATCATCGCCGCGTTTCATCTGACGCGCCAGAATGTCGCACATCTCATACAGCTTGGTAGATTTGCTGCTCTGGCCGGAAATAATAAGCGGTGTCCTTGCTTCGTCAATCAACACGGAGTCCACTTCATCGATAATGGCATAATGAAGTTCCCTGAGCACAAGCTGTTTTTTATACACCACCATATTGTCCCTGAGGTAATCAAATCCCAGTTCATTGTTGGTGACATAGGTAATGTCACAGCAGTATGCTTCCCTCCTCTCGTCCGGCGTCATACTGTTTAACACAACCCCGACCTTTAACCCCAGAAATTCATGTATCTGTCCCATCCATTCCGCATCACGGTGTGCCAGATAATCATTGACAGTAACCACATGGACTCCCTTTCCCTCCAACGCATTGAGGTATGCAGGCAATGTGGAAACCAATGTCTTTCCTTCACCGGTACGCATCTCGGCGATACGGCCCTGATGCAGGATGATGCCGCCAATCAGCTGCACCTTGAAATGTTCCATATTCAGTACGCGTCTGGCAGCCTCCCTTACCGTGGCATATGCCTCCGGCAGCAAATCGTCAAGCGTTTCCCCGTCCTTCAGACGCTTTTTAAACTCATCCGTCCTTGCCTTAAGCTGTTCATCGCTCAGTTCCAGCATGGCAGGACGCATGCCCTCTATTTTGTCCACTATCGGTTCAATACGTTTTAATTCTCTTTCACTGTGTGTTCCAAAGATTTTACTCACCAGACTCATACTGCTTTTTACTCCCATCTGTGCGCAACGGCACGTACGTAACATCCTTTCCGGAATCCTCGCCCGGATACATAGAATTTATTGTAACAGATTTAGGCGGCATATTCAACCTTAACTTCCCTTGAGTTTGTTCCGTACTCTGCATGGCGGCAGCCGGAGCGTGCAATTGATTCCATAAAGGACCGTGTAAAAACGCTGGTACTTAGAGGTTGTATTTCAACCTCTTATGTACCACTGCGTTTTTACCCGAGTGAGAACGTGTCCTGTTGGAACAATTGCACGCTCCGGCTGCCGCCATGCAGAGTACGGAAATTCAAGCAGGGCCCCTGCTCCCGCAAACCTTATTTGACATATCCCCGCAAAGAACTTATAATGTATTTACGGATTTATTCCCCTATTTTGTTGCCAGTCACATAACATACGAGGTCGGACTATGAAAAGAATTCTTTCCAACCACCTGGTTCCCGGCATGGTTGCCGGCGAGGACATATACAGCTACAACAACCAGCTGCTGATTCCCAAAAACACCGTCCTGACGGATACTGCCATCACTATTTTAGAGGTGTATGACATTATCAGCATCCGCATCAAGGATGACACCAGGTCCTCCCTTCCTGCCGGCAACAAGCTTTCGTATTCTGAAAGAATCAAGGCCGGACCTGAGTTCAAAAAATTCAAAGAAGAGTATACCGCAACGGTCGGGCATTTTCAGGAATCGATGCAGAATGTTATGGAAAAAAGAACCCGCCTCAATACAGGGGAACTTTTGAGTAACGTAATTTCACTGATGAATGAAAACGGTTCATCCTCCAGCGTTTTTGACATGCTGCAATGTATGCGGGAATACGACAATTCCACTTTTGCACACTGTGTCAATGTTTCCCTGATTTGTAATGTCGCTGCCAAATGGCTGAACTTATCGGAGGAAGGCATCCATACTGCTACTGCCTGCGGTTTATTTCATGATATCGGAAAATTACAGATTCCGCAGGACATTCTGGGCAAACCGGCAGGCTTAACGCCTTCCGAATACAATATCATAAAGAAACATCCACTGGAAGGATTCAGGCTTTTACAGGAGCAGGGTGTGGACAGGCACATAAGCAATGCCGCCCTGATGCATCATGAACGATGTGACGGTTCAGGATATCCTTCCGGCGCCCACGGTTCGCAAATAGATTCTTTTGCCAAACTGGTATCCATTGCCGATGTTTATGATGCCATGACAGCGGCAAGAGTATACAGGGGACCCCTCTGCCCCTTTACCGTAATTGAACTTTTCGAGAAGGAAGGCCTGCAGAAATATGAACCTAAATTTATCATGACATTTTTGGAAAATGTGGTGAATACTTATATTTTAAACCGATGCCGTTTAACAAACGGACAGGAGGGAGAGATTATCTATATCAATAAAGACAACCTTTCCCGTCCCATGGTACAGTGCGGGGAAGAATATATCAATCTTGCGGAAAAGACGAATCTTTCCATTGACTGCCTGTTGTAACCGAATGCACAAATTAAAAGGGAATCCACTTTATCGGATTCCCTTTTTTTGCAAAACCATTGACTCAATCAGTCACACTTTTTTGTCTAATTGACACACTATATGACATATTAAATGACAGTTCTGTCTTATATGGATAAAGCTTCTGTTTTCCTGCTTTTCACATTCTTACCAGGGCAAAACTCTGTGCCCCCATCACTGCCTTTCCTTCCTGCAGGGATGCCTCACCGATACTGTAAATCGTTTCCTGTCCTGCTTTTACTCCGGGCAGGGATGCTTCCACGGGCTTTGCGCCGGGGTTGAACATGACTGCCAGATTTCCCCTGCGGTAAATAAACGGATATTCATTTTCTTTTACATAAAGCACCTCAAAACTGCCGTCAGACTGCAAATCCTCGTATTTATGCCTTAAAGCAATCAAATCCTTTACCGTGTGATACAGAGAATCTGCACGCTTTTCTTCCTGCTCAACATTTACGGTTTCCCCGGGTTTCCCTGTGGGAAGATACGGGGCATCCGATGTCGTAAAGCCGCAGTTCTTCTCCCCGTTCCACTGCATGGGCGTACGTGTTCCCGTGCGGGAGAAACCGCCTTCTTTGCTGACTAATCCTTCCATGAAAGGCATACCGATTTCATCCCCGTAATAGAGAAAAGGTACGCCGGGCATGGTAAAGATGGCTGCATATGCCAGTTTCAGTTCCCTTTCATCCATCCATCTGGACATACGGGGGGTGTCATGGTTGCAGGTAATAAAACTGATATAACCATCGTGCTTTGTAGCCAGCAAATCCTCCATATATTCCTTTACAAAAAGGGCGGCGTTTCCTTTTCCCTCTTTCGAGAAGAAACTCCTGTTTTCTCCCTCTTTTGTGATTTCCCTGAACAGGGAATGATAGCCATGACCCCAATGGTCAAGGTAGAAATCCATGTCAAAACCACATTTTAATGCCCTCTTGGGACAGCTCCATTCCGATACCAGCACTGCCTTCGGATATTCTCTGTGGATTTCCTCCGTAATGTTTTGCCATAAAGCCATGGTGCCTTCTTTTTCTTCATCATTTTTTATCAGGGAATCCGCCATATCCACACGGAATCCGTCACAACCCATGTCAAGCCAGAACTTCATAATATCTTTCAGCGCTTCCCTGGTTGCAATACAGTCCGGATGGTCTGCCGGAAGCTGCCAGTCGTGTGTAATCTTATGGAAGCCGTAGTTTAATGCCGGCTGGGAACTGAAGAAATTTACCATATAATTGCCGTCATGGTCCGTGGTGCCGCAGACAAAACGATATCCTTCGGGGGAATCCCATACATTGGATGTCCATACAAATCTATTGGTGTATTCATTATGGCCGGGCTTACAGCTTTCCTTAAACCACGCATGTTCATCGGAGGTATGCCCGGGAACCAAATCCAATATGATATGCATTCCCTTTTGATGAGCCGTTTCAAATAAATTCTTCAAATCCTCATTTGTACCATACCGCGGCGCACATCTTTTATAGTCCCTCACATCGTATCCTGCATCCATAAACGGACTGTCAAAGCAGGGATTCAGCCATATGGCATTACAGCCAAGACCCTTAACATAATCCAGCTTTTCAATGATGCCCTTGATATCACCGATGCCGTCCCCGTTGGTGTCATAAAATGTCTGGGGATAAATTTCATAAAACACACTGTCCTTCAACCATTCCTGCATTTTTGTTCTCCTTTACTTAATAATCTAAAATTTGGTTCCGTTGGATTGTTACTTTTTATAATGTCATCATATCTCACTCCGTTTTATAAGTCTTGCACTATTTCTAGCAAAAAATAACATTATTTCTACCCAATAGCGTATAATCGTGCTACAATACAAATAGAAATAACAAACTGCACTGCACGGGAGGCTGCATATGAACGACTCTTTAAGAGAAACCGTATCACACGGTACAAAGGAATTTCCTTTTGCATGCTATGTCATGGAGAACCTTCGCCCCGGTTTTAACGTCCCGCTGCATTGGCATGATGAAATTGAAGTCCTCTACATGAAAAGCGGCAGTCTTACTCTTACCATCAACCAGACTTCTTATACGGGAAAGCCGGGCGATATTTTTCTGGTTAATCCAAAGGAAATCCACGGCATGACAACGGACGATTTATGCACCCGTTATCACGCCCTGCTCTTTCCCCTGCGGTTTGCCTCCTTTCAGTCTAAAAGCAGCGGCAGCAACGCTTTTTACCTACCCTTTTCCGAAGGGCGCCTGCTGCTTCGCAACAAAATTTCAGACGAGCCCCTGCATAAAGAAACCGCGCAGACCATTCATCGGATTTTGACCCTGTACCGGACAAAATCCGTTGGTTTCCAGCTTGGCATACAGATTCAATGCGCGCTGCTGCTTTACAGTCTCTATACAGGAAGCTCTTACCAAAGGCTTGCCCCCACCGGCAGTGAAGTAAATACAAACCGGGAAATTCTTGCATACCTGCAGGCAAACTACGCAAATAAAGTTTCCCTTGAGGAAATGGCGGGTGCCTTCCACATGTCGGAAAAGTACTTTTCACGTTATTTTAAAAAGCACTTTCAAATGACATTCACCGGGTATCTTAACAGCCTTCGGCTGGAAAATGCAGCAAAACTTCTGACTGACTCCGACCTTGCCATTACGGAAATTGCCATGCAGTCGGGGTTTAACAATGTAAGCTATTTTATCCGGACTTTCAGGGAAGCCTTCGGCTGTTCCCCTCTGCATTATAGGAAAGGGTAATAAATCTACCTCATAAAAAAGGCCGGACTGTTTCAGTAACAGTCCGGCCAAATGAAAATATATTAATATTCTTTCACAATTTCTTCGCCGTTTATCACGCGCAGCGCCCCCTGTGCAAGGGCAAGCAGTTCATCCTCTCCCGGATAGACGGTAAAGGGTGCAATCCACTCTGTCTTTTTCTTCAGGTTTTCCACGACATCCTCACCATAAGCAATGCCGCCCGTTACAATAATCCTGTCCACTTTACCCTCCAGCACACAGGCCATGGAGCCGATATCCTTTGCCACCTGATAAAGGAACGCTTCCTTTGCCTCAGCCGCTTCGGCATTCCCTTCATTTGCCATCTTGGTAACGGTACGCATGTCATTGGTGCCAAGGTAGGCATTAAATCCGCCTTTTCCTACTATCTTACTATATACTTCCTTTTCCGTATACTCGCCGGAGAAACACATTTTAATCAAAGCGCCGGAAGGCACTGCACCGGCCCTTTCCGGAGAGAATGCGCCATCGCCGTCCAGCGCATTAAATACATCTATTACCTTTCCGTTCACATGTGCGCCAACCGACACGCCGCCGCCCATATGCACGACAATCAGGCGAAGGGAATCATAGGGAACGCCGGCTTCTTTCGCATATCTCTTTGCAACGGCCTTTTGGTTCAAAGCATGGAACACACTGGTTCTGGGAAGTTCCGGTACGCCGGAATATCTTGCCACAGGCTGTAACTCATCCACTACCACAGGGTCTACAATATAGGAAGAAACACCAACCTCATCTCCGATTTCCCTGGCAAGGATACCGCCTAAATTGGAGGCGTGCTGTCCCTGTACGCCCGCCTTTAAATCTGCAAGCAATTCATCCGTCACCGCATAAGTGCCGCCGGGTATGGGCTTTAACATTCCGCCCCTGCCCACAACCACGTTTAAGGACTTTATGTCAAAGTTTTTTTCTTCGAGCAAATCCGTAATGATTTTTTTACGGAAATCCTTCTGCTCCACAATGGAAGCATACCTGCTGATTTCTTCTGTGCTGTGCCTGAGCGTTTCTTCAAACAGCAGGGTTTCATCCTCAAACACGCCGATTTTGGTGGAAGTGGAACCCGGATTGATAATCAAACTTTTAATGGACATTTTTTACCTCATTTCTGCGCTGCGGCGCATTTCTTCTGCTACCACTGCGGCCAGCGCTATGGAATTTACTTTTGTTTCAAACGTATCGGAACGGCTGGTGAGGATGACAGGCACCTTTGTTCCTGTCAGGATACACCCGTTCTGCACACCGGGAACGACATGGACAAGCGCCTTATACATCAGATTGCCTGCATGAATATCCGGGAACAGCATGATATCCGCATCGCCCTGCACTTTTCTGTCGGTTGCCGCTTTGTGCTTTGCCGCCTCAGCGTCAATGGCAAGGTCAAAGGAAAGCGGGCCGTCCACGATACAGCCGGTAATTTCCCCTTCCGCATTCATCCTTGTCAGCTCCGCTGCTTCCACGGTAGCGGGCATTTTGGGATTCACCACTTCCACTGCCGCAAGGGGCGCCACCTTCGGGCATTCAATGCCGCAGGCTTTTGCCACAGGCAGCGTGTTATTGATAATATGTACTTTATCTTCCAAAGTAGGGTATGTAATAAATGCCACATCCGTTAAAAACAGCAGACGGTCAACGCCCGGAATATCGAATACGGCAACATGGGAAAGAGGACCGCCGGTGCGAAGGCCTACTTCCTTATCCAGCACGCTCTTCAAGAAATTCTTCGTGTCAATCAGGCCTTTCATATACATATCCGCCCTGCCATCATGCGCAAGCTTTACCGCTGTTAAGGAAGCCTGAATCACATCCGGCTCATTGATGATTTCAAAGTCTGACAAATCCATTTGGATGGATGCCGCTATCTCACGGATTTTGGCTTCATCACCTACAAGGATGGCATCTGCAATCCCTCTTTTTTTTGCTTCCTGCACGGCTTCCAGTACCGCGTCGTCCTGCGCCACGGATACGGCCACTTTTTTCATGGGGCACTCACTTACCCTGGCAATAATTTCATCAAAACCTTTCATTTCCTTTTTCCTCCATTTCAAAGCGTTCTTACCATCCCCAAAGGGCATCTTTCGCTTTCCCTTACTGCATTTTTCAGGCAATAGGTTCTTCGTGAAAATAATAACACAGGTGTATGCAAAAATCAACGGGCGGACGTGGGAAAATGCAGAACCGGAATCATGCCCGCCAAAGTAACAAACAGGGACAGGGGCAGGAGGAAAAGCATATTTCCTGCAAAAAGGGACAAAAAGATTCCTGCCGCCATTCCCAAAAGCACGGGCTGGCAGACGGTGAAAAATGTCGTTAACAGCACAGGACGCTTGGGAAAGCGATGGGCTTTTTTGTCGGCAGCCGCCTGCATGGCGCCAATCAGCGCACAGAATATGACGCAGGCCGCCGCCATAGTCTTTACGGGATAGGATGCATTTCCAGCTGTTTTTTCTTCCGTCCCGGACGCCGAAACATTCAGACGCTGAAAGGCAAAAGTGCTGCCATCCCCCATTTTCCGCTCCAGCACACTTTTGGCTTCCTCCTGCAAAACCTCTTTTCCCATTTCCTGACAGACCTCGGAAAAAATTTCCTGTTCTGCAATGTATCCTTCAAACCAATTAGACGATATTGCGTAAAATATTCTTTCAAATAAGACTTCATTCACCACACGGGTCAGTGTGGAGTCTGTACTCTCATAGACATCAATGGACCATGCACCGTCCCCCGACAGAATTTTGCTTTGCAAGTCTTCCTGCAAAACATACCCGCATTCCGCCTTTCCCTGTACCACATTCCGTTTTACCTCTTCTTCGTCTTTGCAGGGTAAAAATGTTACCAGCCCTTGATACTCCGAAAAAAGCTTCTCCAGAATTTTATCGTCCGTGCAGACAGCCGCATAAACAGTGGTGTCTGACCGGCTTTCCGCTTTCATCATGGCCAGGGAAACAAAAACGGTCATGACAAGGCAAATCCACAGGCTCTTTTGAAATAACAACCGTTTTGCCAATATACAGAAAAGATTCGCTCCCTTTACCGCTTTTTTTTGTCTTTGCCTGCCCCAAATGCCAAACCTCCTGCCATAAGCAAAAGATTCCCTTCGCAGCCATTTTTCTGCGAACAGTCCCGCAAGCCAGAATAACAGGCAAAAGACCGCAAGCGCTGCAGCCGTACCTGCAAAGCGTTCCGTCCTGCCGGAAAACACCATGGAAAATGTCCTCTTTATATAGGTGGAGGGCATGAACCCCGCTATCCTTTCCACTATGCGTGGAAGAAGGGCCGTAGGCAGAAAACAGCCGGAAACGTAGCCCATAAACAACGCCGATATGCCCATGACAAGCACTGCCGTCCTGTGATTTTCCGTCAGCCGGTATATAAGCTGCTGCCACGCCGCTGTGCAGAAAAAAGCCAGAATAATAAGCAACAGGCTTTTTGCCGTAAACGAAACCGGAAGAAAATGCCGCATCCCATCCGCAATCCAAAACACTCCCATGAAAAGCAACGCAATACACAGCATGCCTGCCGACACAGCCATCCTGCCTGCTGCCTGCACACCCATGGGGATTCCTGCCCTTTTTGCCAGCATGTCCTGCTCCGTACGGCTCCGCCGGTTATACTTTCCGAATAAAAGCCCGGCAAACAAGAGATACAAGGTAAAGAATGCGCTTCCATAGTAAACGGCCCATCCCTCGCTTCCCGTTGCCGACAGTTTTTTAATCCTGAAATACTGCTCCCTTTCCATGACTAATTTTAGATTGCATCTATCTATTTCACTGTACATCCTATCCAATGCCTGCTGTCCGGTGCCGTATAGCCCTGCCAGTTCATGGGTGGCATAGATTTCTGCCTGTGCGGTTCTTAACAGACCTGTTCCGGCGCCGGCAAGTTCTTCAAACACAAGACCCATGGGCGATGCCTCTTTGGACAGATACAGCTTTGCCGGCTCATTGCTTCCGCTCAGAATGCCTTCCACCACATTGTCCGGCAAAACAAGCAGGGCCGCCAGCTTTCCTTCTGCCAGCATGTTAAGCCCTTCTTTTTCACCGACCCTGATTAGACGGCACCAGTCCTTTACCGACTCCATATTTTCCACAAAGGAAACCGCCAGTTGTGTCATCCCATCCTCAGGCGCCGCATAGCCAATGGATACCGGCTGTTCTTCCATCCTGCCCGGCAGAAATTTTACCGCACAAAAAGCAACCATACCAATCAAAATAATGAATATGGCTGCTTTTGCCAGCATAAGGGGCAGACATGCCGCCGCCCTCTTGTATTCTGTTTTTAACCAGTAAAAATATCTCTTCATTGTAATTCGTTGGAAAACTCCACGATGGATTCGACAACTTCTAAAGCAAGTCTGTTAATTTCCATGTCAGTCATCTGGAATAAGTCTACTGCATTTTCAGGCGTCTTTATTTCCCCATCATACGGTTTTATACTGTAGGTGCCCGTTATCTTCAACAGTTCTTCATCATCTGCCAGAAAGCTGAGCTGCCCGATATTTAAAGTAAACCGCTCTCCTTTCACAATATCTGTAAAAGCGCCCTTCATCTTCAATGCTAAATCAATGTCACCGTCGCTTACGCCCAAAAAATACCGAAATTCGTCTTCCTCCCAATCCCATTCACTTTCATATTTGAACATGATTGCCGGATAATTCATCACATCACCCACAACATCACCCACAAAATCCAGCATAACAAAGACCTCGTTCTCATAAAAACCTTCATCCGCCCGGGCGCTTCTGTCTATGGTGAACACCAGCTTTTCTCCTTCGGATACCAGTTCCAGACTGCCTGAAATCTCATCCGGTGTGCGCTCCGTTCCCGAAAATACAAACGAGAAAACGACAGTATCCAGCAATTCACTTTCCAGCGCCGCCTCTTCCCACATTGAAACAGCTACAATACGGTTCTTGTTGTCCAGATGGAAATATATTTCAAAATCCTCCTCCACTTCTACCGCAAACCATTGTTCCAGCATTTCCCTGATTTCTTTTTCCGTTTTCAGACCGTCCTCAAGAAATAAATCATCGTTTACCAGCAGCTGTCCAATTACTTCCTCCATATACGGACTGTCAAGAAATCCGTCTTTGGCGTCCTCCAGCAAAAGGTTCACGGCTTCTTTTTTTAATAAAACCTTAATGCCGTCGCACCGGATTGTCTTCCCATCCCTCTCTATTTCAATCGGTCTTCTGCTGTCCTCTATTACCGCCGACTTTACCAGTTCCTTCCAGTCATTCAAAATAATTTCACGGTATTCCTCCGCAAACATCCGGGGACTTTGGGTATCTTCGGCCACTGCAAATACATCTAAGGATAAACTCTCTTCCGCCTGCATTTCAAGCATCCGGCTCCACGCAGACCGGTTAAAATCCCTGCCCAGACTTTCCAGATTAAGGCAGTAAGTATCTTTGGCCAAAGCCGGAAGGCTGATGTAAAGTGTATTATCATCCACCGTCATGTTTCCCGAAAACAACGCTGCATTCCAAATGCTGATTGAGAAGTCAGCATCCAGTTTCCTGCCCGGATAGTCCATGTGTTCTGAAATGTCAAACCCTACCGTATCTATTGCACTTTCCAGATTCGGATTCGTGATGTTCATGCTCATATCCGCAGAATAAGGCTTAGAATAAAATCCCTCCGTAAGGGAGGCATAATCCACCTTGTCTGCAATCTGTCCTCTGTAAGCAGCCATATCCTCCGCCAAATTGGCAAAGCCCTTTGCCAGCCTCGCACGCGGCGTGTCAAAGACCAGCTTATAAACGGCAAAGCCCGCTATGGCAGACACCAGTACCGCCGCCACTGCTATCATGCCAATCACAAGGCCCTTTTTGTTCTTCTTGTTTTTGCCGGCAGGCGGAGGGGCAACAAAACCATCCCATGACTGTACCTGCGGTGTAGGCTGCGGGGCATACGGATTCATTTCCATCTGCCGCTGTAAGTTATTTTCTTCCATTGTAATCCTCCCTAGACGCCATTCCGGCCTTTTTCTAATTCGGAAACCAAGGCTTCTCCCCTCAGCTTTCTGTCTATCTCCCTGCTTATGCCGCCGGAAAGGGCATATACCTTTTCGCAGATATCCAGCTCACTCTCCTCATGTGTAGCCAGCAGGATGGTTCCTCCTGCGCTTTTATATGCTTCCAGATACTTTTTTACTTCTGTCCTGCCTGGCAAATCCAATGCTGCGCTCGGCTCATCCAACAGCAGTATAGGGGGATTGCCCGCCATGGCGCAGCCGATGCTTACCCTTTTCTTCATGCCGCCGGAAAGCTTTTTTACTTTGACGGGACACATCTCCTTAAGCCCCAGCATATGCAGGAAGCCTTGCTCCAATTCCCATAAAAGCTTCTCTTTATCCATATGCCAGAGACAAAGGTTATCCATAACGCTAAGTTCCGGAATCAGATTGCCCTCCTGCGGCACATACCCGGTGTAATGCCTGAACATTGCCGCACCCAGCTTTCCCCGGGCAGGCATTCCGTCAAAAAACACCGTACCGCCGGACGGCCGCCGCATCCCTGCCAGAATGCCAAGCAGCGTGGATTTGCCACATCCGTTTGCACCTACAATTCCCACGCACTGGCCGGCAGACGCCGTCACCGTCACTTGGCGCAGCACCCTTTTTCTGCCATATGCACTTTCAATATCCGACGCGCAAATCCTGTCCATCCCACACTCCTGTTTATGAATCAGTTTTTATCATTATACTATTTATATGGAGAGGGGACAAGGCAATTTACCATAAAAATTATCAAACGCTTAATATGAAGAATCAATAAAATATAGTCTGAAATATGAATACATACGAAGATTTAACACTGTTAATTCTGTTCGGAACGTTTCTTGTTGCACTGCTTGCCTCATTGTACTTGACGGTCTGGGCAGGCTTAAAAACTTATCCTCTTTTCGCATATCCAGTTCACAGTGACAACCTTCCCGCAATATAATGAAATAAGGACCTGGCGCGAAAAGAACTTCTAACGCTCATGCCAATGGGCATTTCGTGAAGAAGTCCTATGTCTGCGCAGCAGACATTTCTCACGCTTGAGAAATGCCGAAAACACAGCATTTTCCTTAAGCCGACCTTTTGGCTGTGGATTATAAGGCGCAGTAAAACTGCAATATGGAGGTTAACATGAAACAGGACTTGACCCTTAATGACCTTTCGCCTACGGAAAGCGCCCTTGTCAAAGACCTTTTGTGTACCGGCAGCATACGCAGGCGGCTGATGGACATCGGACTTATAAAACACACGCTTGTAACGTGTGTGGGCGAGAGCCCGGCGGGAGACCCGAAGGCTTTTCTGATACGGGGCGCCGTCATTGCCATCCGCGGAAAAGACAGCCGGAATATATTGATACAAGACAAGGAGCAGACGTATGGAAAACAGCAAAACCATCGCCATCGCAGGCAATCCCAATGTAGGGAAAAGCACTCTTTTTAACAGCCTGACCGGACTGAAACAGCACACGGGAAACTGGGCAGGGAAAACCGTTGCAAATGCAAGCGGCAAATGCCGGATTGGAAAGTGGGACTGCACTCTGGTGGACATTCCCGGCACTTACTCTTTACTTCCCCATTCCGCTGAAGAAGAAATTGCCAGAAACTATCTGTGCTTTGAAAAACCTGATGCCGTTATCGTGGTATGTGACGCCACCTGTCTGGAGCGAAATTTAAACCTTGTCCTACAAGTTTTGGAAATTACCGAAAACGTCCTCCTATGCATCAATTTAATGGATGAAGCAGAAAAAAAAGGGATTTCCATTGATTTTTCCTTGCTGTCCCAAACACTCTCCATCCCCGTTACCGGTATCAGCGCCCGCAATAAACATGGACTGGACACCTTTAAGGAAGCGCTGGAAGATTTGCTTTCCCACCCCCATGATGCTTCTCCGTCCACCAGACCCGCCTTCTATGACAAAGCGCTGGAGGACGCACTTTTAGGCCTTGAAGGCACACTAACAGATTTTTCGAAAAGTGAGGATGCTGTTTCAAAAAAACTTTCAGGATTTTCACGGCGTTTCCTTGCCATGCGCCTGCTGGAGGCGGATACCTCTTTTGAAGCTGCGCTTTGGGAGGATACGGGCATCAGGATGTCCGACATTCCCAAACTAAACTCTGCCCGAAAAGAAGCGCTGTATCGTCTTGCACAATCCGGCATACCGGAAAATTATATGCAGGACGCCATTGCGTCCGGGCTTATGGAATCCGCCTCCAAATTGGCGGCTGCAGCTGTCACCTTCCATGACGCCGGCTACCGGAAAAAAGATTTGCGGCTGGACAAAATCCTTACCAGCCGTCTTACCGGATATCCTGTGATGATTGCCCTGCTCGCTTTTATTTTCTGGCTGACCATTTCGGTTTCCAACTATCCTTCCGCCCTGCTTTCTAAATTTTTCTCCGGGCTGGAAGGCATCTTTTCCGATATGCTGCTATACATAAAAACCCCCGTCTGGCTGCATGACCTTCTGGTATTGGGCGCATTTCGCGTGCTTGCCTGGGTTGTTTCGGTCATGCTGCCTCCCATGGCTATCTTTTTTCCCCTCTTTACCATATTGGAGGACGTAGGTTACCTGCCCCGCATTGCCTACAACATGGATTATTGTTTTCAAAAGTGCCGCGCCTGCGGCAAACAGTCCCTTACCATGTGCATGGGTTTCGGATGTAATGCCGCCGGCATTGTAGGCTGCCGCATCATAGACTCGCCAAGGGAGCGTCTGATTGCCATACTGACCAATAATTTCGTTCCCTGCAACGGACGTTTCCCCCTGCTGATTGCCATGATTACCATGTTTTTTGCAGGTACGGAAGGAGGCTTTGTTTCCTCCGCCCTTTCTTCCCTTTTGCTGACCGGTTTTGTCCTTCTGGGTATCGGCATGACTTTTCTTGTTTCCCGCCTGCTGTCGCAAACGGTATTAAAAGGACTTCCTTCGTCGTTTACTTTGGAACTGCCGCCTTTCCGCAAACCGCAAATCGGCCGTATACTCGTGCGTTCCCTGCTTGACCGCACCCTCTTTGTCTTAAGCCGTGCCGCAATAGTTGCTGTCCCCGCAGGTATACTTCTCTGGATTATGGCAAATGTATGCATTTCGGGCACCAGCCTGCTTTCCCACTGCGCCGGTTTTCTGGAGCCCTTTGCCCGGCTTATGGGACTGGACGGTGTAATCCTTATGGCGTTCATCCTGGGCTTTCCTGCCAATGAAATTGTGCTGCCTATTATACTGATGGCCTATCTCTCCTCCGGCTCCCTTGTAGAATACGAAAGCCTTTCCGGTCTGCACAGCCTGCTTACGGCACACGGCTGGACGCCCGTAACAGCCGTATGTACCATGCTGTTCTCCCTGATGCACTGGCCCTGCTCCACCACGCTTCTCACCATAAAAAAGGAAACCGGCAGTCTGAAATGGACCTTTGCCGCTTTCCTCCTCCCCACGCTTGCAGGGATACTGCTCTGTATGGCATGTAATTTTTTCTGCCACCTAATAGGAATTTCCCAGGGAACTTGATACCGCGCACGTGGCTGGCCGCCGCCATATATGTATCCACCGGGGTACGTTTGCACTCTTCAACAGGCGTAGTGGTACTAGCGCTGCAAAGTACGCAGCGCAAGGACCAACGCCTGTTGAACGGCCCCTTATGGATACATATATGGCGGCGGCCAGCCACGTGCGCGGTATCAAGTCTGTCTTCTGCTGCATTTTACATAAAACAAATAACCTGCAATATCCGCCAGCGCCCACCCAATGGGTACGGACAGCCAGATGCCGGTGGTCGCCACGCCCGGTATTGCGGAGAGCAGGTATGCGAGCGCTACCCTGCTGCCCAGGGAAACCACAGTCAGCACGATGGATATTTCCGGTTTTCCGATGGCGCGGAAATAGCCGTAAAACAGAAATAATAAACCGATTCCCACATAAAAACTGCCTTCTATCCGCAGGTACTTTACCCCTTCGGCAATGATGTCCGTGCGGGATGCATCTATAAAAATACGCATCAGGGGAGCGGCAAAGGCAAATACCGCAAAACTCACAGCCAGACTAAATGCCCCGGAGGTCAATATGGCGCTTTTCAGTCCTTTTTTTATCCGCTCCGGTTTCCCGGCGCCAAAATTCTGGGCAATAAATGTAGAGAAGGCATTGCCGAAGTCCTGCACCGGCATATACGCGAAGGAATCTATCTTGACCGCTGCCGCAAAGGCCGCCATCACCACTACTCCAAAGCTGTTTACCAGTCCCTGCACCATCAAAATCCCCAGATTCATCACTGATTGCTGCACACAGGTTAAACCGGACATGCCCGCAATGCCTTTCAATATGGAAACATCCCACTTCAGATGATGCCTTTGCACACGAAGTGACGGAAAACCTGCATAATAGTAAAAAAGAATACCGATGCCTGACATATATTGGGCAATCACGGTCGCAATCGCCGCCCCGCGGACCCCCCAATGAAAACTATAGATAAACAGAATATCCAGCACAATATTTAATACTGCCGATACTGCAAGGAATATCAAAGGAATCACAGAGTTTC
The DNA here is from genome assembly GCA_910577105.1 of uncultured Lachnospiraceae bacterium. GTDB lineage: Bacteria > Bacillota > Clostridia > Lachnospirales > Lachnospiraceae > Acetatifactor. Next base: position 32,262 of record CAJTMB010000003.1, read on the forward strand.
CCACCGAGCGCAGAAGGTTGGCAAAATAATTGTAAAGAAAGGTGGCAAATATTCCGGCAAAAATAAAAAGCAGGTATTCCTTCATCATGTCCTTAATTTCCGGCGGAATCTGCAAAAGTGCAATGATACCGTCAATTTGCCAGAACACACAAACATTTAACACCACCGTGATGCTGCCAATCAGTACAAAGGATAAGAAAAAACTGCATTTTAACCTGTCAAAATCTTTCCTGCCGTACAATATGGAAAAATAAGCGCTGCTCCCCATACAAAGTCCCAATATTATGGAAGTCAGAAAGACCATCAAAGTATAGGAAGACCCTACCGCCGCCAATGCATCCGCCCCTATCAGCCGTCCCACAATCAGCGTATCCGCCACATTATATAACTGCTGCAGCAGATTCCCCGCCATAAGCGGCAGCGCAAACAATAACATATTCTTTGTAATGCTTCCCTCTGTCAAGTCCCCCCGCACTCCGCCTTCCCTCCTTTAATAGTGATTTAATATTTTTATAACTCTCATTTGCCGCATCCGAATTGGGCACAATGACAACCTCACAATTCCAAAGTTACGCAGACATCAAAGAAGGGCTCCCGCTAAGCAGGAAGCCCTTCCCTCTATGCACGCTTTGCCATTATTTTGCTGCTACTTCTGCCTTCAGCTTTTCTGTCAGCATGGGAACAATCTTGTTCAGGTCGCCGACAATGCCGTAATCAGCTACATCAAAGATGGGCGCTGTTTCGTCTTTGTTGATTGCAATGATAATGTCGGATTCTTCCATTCCCGCAAGATGCTGAATGGCGCCGGAAATACCGATTGCAAAGTAAACATTGGGACGTACCGTTTTTCCTGTCTGTCCTACCTGCAAATCTTTGGATTTCCATCCTGCATCCACAACCGCACGGGAGCAGCTTACGGTACCGCCGATGGCTGCCGCCAAATCCTCAAGAAGTTTGAAGTTTTCGGGGTTGCCTACGCCACGTCCGCCGGATACCAGAATCTTTGCATCCATGATATCCACGGTGTCGGATAAGGCTTTTACAATTTCAAGGATTTCCACATATTTGTTGTCAGGGGTAAATCCGGGATTGAACTCTTCCACAACTGCTTTCGCACCCTCAGCCTTAGGCAGCTTCTGCATAACGCCGGGACGTACGGTTGCCATCTGGGGACGGAAATCCGGGCAGGCAATGGTTGCAATCGTGTTGCCGCCAAATGCAGGGCGGGTCATCAGAAGCTGGTTGTGCTTCTGCTCTTTTCCGGGAACCGGATTAATGGGGAAATCGCCGATTTCAAGCTGTGTACAGTCAGCGGTCAGACCGGTGTGAATCCTTGCAGATACACGGGGGCCCAAATCACGGCCGATTGCCGTAGCGCCAACCAGGAAAATCTCCGGTTTGTATTTTTCAATTACGGAAGCCAGGGCATGTGCATAAGGCTCTGTCCTGTATTCTTTTAATTCGGGGTCGTCTACCACGATAACCTTGTCAGCGCCATACGCTGCCAGCTCGTCAGACAGACCTTTTACATCACTACCTACTAAAACCGCGGTCACTTCCGTGCCCAAATCATCAGCAAGGCTCTTGCCTTTGCCAATCAACTCAAAAGCAATGCTGTTTACTTCGTTGTCTACCTGCTGCGCAAAGACAAATACGCCTTTATATTCTTCTATATTCATCATTAACACCTCTTCCCGTTAGATAACATGTTTTTCTTTTAACTTGTTCATGATATAGTCTACTGATTCTGCGGGGTCTAAAGTAACCTTCTCGCCGGCGCCCTTCCTTACTTTGTCGGAAGCCTTTGCAATCTGGGTCGGTGAACCCTTTAAACCTAAATTGGAATCATCCACGTCTACCAAATCATTTCTGCCCCAGACAGTAATCTCTGCCTTGTTGGCATCAAAGATGCCGCCGGGCGTCATGTAACGGGGCTCATTGAGTTCAGCGAGGGCAGTAATCAGACAGGGCATTTTGGCTTTCAGCACATGATACCTGTCATCAAACTGACGCTCCACAATCACACTGTCATCTTCAACCTCGATTTTCTGCGCATAAGAGATAACCGGGATTCCGAGATGCTCTGAAATCTGGGGACCAACCTGTGCGGTATCCCCGTCAATTGCCTGACGGCCGGTGATAATCAAATCATATTCCAGATTGCGGATTGCGCCTGCCAGCGTCTGGCTGGTTGCCCATGTATCGGCGCCGCCGAGTACACGGTCAGTTACAAGGATACCCTTGTCCGCGCCCATTGCCATTGCTTCGCGCAGTACATCCTCTGCCTTGGGAAGACCCATGGTAATAACGGTAACTTCCGCACCGTATTTATCTTTTAATCTGAGCGCCGCCTCCAGTCCTGCCTTGTCGTCAGGATTCATGATGGTAAGCATGGCTGCCCTGTTAAGCGTACCGTCGGGATTAAATTTCACGCCGCCCTTTGTATCGGGTACCTGTTTAATACAAACAACAATTTTCATTGTATTTTCACTCCTTATTAGATTTAAGTTTATTATAGATAAGCGTTATTTTAACATAGCGCCGGATATTACCATTCTCTGCACTTCGCTGGTACCCTCGTAAATCTCGGTAATCTTAGCGTCACGCATCATACGCTCTACATCGTACTCCCTTGTATAACCATAACCGCCGTGAAGCTGGACAGCCTTGGTCGTCACTTCCATGGCAACCTCTGCCGCATACAGTTTTGCCTGTGCAGCCTCCACGGAATATACTTTCTGGGTAGCTTTAGCCATGGCTGCTTTGTAAACCAGCAATTTAGCAGCTTCTACTTTGGTAGCCATATCTGCAAGCTGGAACTGTGTATTCTGGAAAGCGCCAAGGGCCCTGCCAAACTGCTTTCTCTCTTTCACATATGCAACGGTTCTCTCCAGCGCGCCTTCCGCAATACCCAGCGCCTGGGATGCAATGCCGATACGTCCGCCGTCCAGCGTGTGCATAGCGATGCCGAAGCCCTTGCCTTCCTGACCAAGCAGATTCTCCTTGGGAATCCTGCAGTCTGTGAAAATCAGTTCATAAGTGGACGAACCACGGATACCCATTTTCTTTTCCTTCGTACCGAAGGTAAATCCGGGCGTACCTTTTTCCACGATAAATGCGGAAATTCTCTTCCTGCTCCTGCCCTTTGCGTCGGTGTCAACGCCTGTAATGGCAAAAATCACATACACATCCGCTTCTTTTCCGTTGGTGATAAAGATTTTGGAGCCGTTTAATATGTATTCATCGCCGTCTAAAACTGCCTTTGTCTGCTGTCCCTGCGCGTCTGTACCGGCGCCCGGCTCTGTCAGTCCGAATGCACCCAGCTTTTCGCCTTTTGCAAGGGGAACCAGATATTTTTGTTTCTGCTCTTCCGTGCCGTAGGTCTGGATAGGGTCACAGCAAAGGGAGGTGTGTGCGGATACGATAACGCCTGTAGTGCCGCAGACCTTGGAAAGTTCCTCCACACACATAACATAGGTGAGAGGGTCACAGCCCTGTCCGCCGTATTCCTTGGGAACGGGAATCCCCAAAAAGCCGTTTCTTGCCATCTTTTCCACGGTGCCGCGGGGAAATTCCTCTGTTTCATCAACCTCCTGTGCAAGAGGCTTTACTTCTTTTTCAGCAAACTCCCTGAAAAGGGCGCGTGCCATTTCATGTTCTTTTTTCAAAGTAAAATCCATGATAACATTTCCTCCATGTTTTATATATTATTCTGTATCTGCTTATTTTGCGTAATCATAGAAGCCCTTGCCGGTCTTCTTGCCAAGCTTGCCTGCACGAACCATTTTTCTGAGCAGGGGATGGGGACGGTACTTCGGGTCACCCGTTTCGTTCTGCAATACTTCCATAATGGCAAGCACGATATCCAGTCCCACCAAATCGCCCAAGGCAAGAGGTCCCATGGGATGGGAAGCGCCAAGCTTCATTGCTTCGTCAATATCGGCAACGCTTGCAATACCGTCTGCATAGATGCCGATTGCTTCGTTAATCATAGGGATTAAAATCCTGTTTACCACAAATCCGGGAGCTTCCTTTACCTCAACGGGTGTCTTGCCGATTTCCGTAGAAATGGCTTTGATTTTCTCTACCAGTTCCACAGGTGTATTTTCACCCGCAATGACTTCCACCAGTTTCATTCTGTCAGCAGGGTTGAAAAAGTGCATGCCAATCATGGGCCTGTCAAGTCCGGCGCCGATTTCAGTGATGGACAGGGAAGAGGTGTTGGTTGCAAAGATACAATCGGGCTTTACAATTTCCTGCAGTTCTTTGAAAGTTGTCTTCTTAATCTGCATATTTTCAGGCGCTACTTCAATCACCAAATCACAGTCGGTACAAATATCTTTCAGACCCGTTGCAATCTTGGCTGCAATGGCATCTGCCTTTTCCTGTGTGATTTTTTCCTTGCCTACAAGGAAATTCAGATTTTTTAAGATTCTGTTCTTACCGCCATCGGCAAATTCCTGCTTGATGTCACAAAGGCATACTTCATATCCCTCTGTCATCGCGAATGCCTGTGCAATTCCGGCACCCATGGTGCCTGCGCCAATAATACCTACTTTCATTGTAGTTCCTCCTTTTTAAATATATAATCTTCTTTTTCCGTTAACAATTTTTAAAAGGCTCTTTTACTTTTTCCTTGTTTTTGTCAAGGAAAAACTCCATACCGTATTTCTGGTCATTGGTTTCAAAGCAGTCGCCGAAAAGCTTTTCCTCTAAAGCAACAGCCGCATCCATGTCTAAATCTAATCCTTCATTGATTGCCTTTTTGCAGTTGCGGACTGCAATGGGCGCATTCTTTGCGATGCCGGACGCCATCTTTTCTGCTGCGGGCATCAGTTCCTCCTGCGTATATACCGCATTGACAAGACCTATGCGCAACGCTTCGTCGGCCTTGATATTCCTTGCCGTATAAATCATCTGCTTTGCCATGCCTGCGCCAACCAGACGGGCAAGCCTCTGGGTGCCGCCGAAGCCGGGCGTAATGCCAAGTCCCACTTCGGGCTGTCCAAACACTGCATTGTCGGAACAGATTCTGATATCACAGCTCATGGAAATCTCACAGCCTCCGCCCAGGGCAAAGCCGTTTACTGCCGCAATCACGGGAACCGGGAATGTTTCAAGCTTGCGGAAAACATCGTTTCCTTTTTTACCGAACGCTTCTCCCTCTGCCTTGGTAAGGGTGCTCATCTCACCGATATCCGCACCGGCAACAAAAGATTTCTGTCCTGCGCCTGTCAGAATCAGGCATCTTACTTCCTCCAGATTTATTGCATCAAGGGTTGCATCAAGTTCATCAAGAACCTGGGAGTTCAATGCATTCAAAGCCTTTTCACGGCTGATGGTAATTACGCCCACCTGTCCCTTTTGTTCATATACTATGTAATCCATACAATCCTCCATATTGCCGCTTTGCGGCAGTTCATTCATAATTCAGGAAGCCTGTATCCAGGCATTCCCTATTTGTCTGTCCCATGAAAAAAGCCGAAAATGCATTTTCCGGTATTTTGGTACCGGAAATGCTTTTCCGCCTTTTTCGCACGAATCCAAGCGTGCGTTTATTAATCCTCTATCTTTACGATTGTGGAGCAGCCCATGCCACCGCCGATACACAGGGTTGCAAGACCTGTCTTTGCGCCCCTTGCCTGCATTTCATGCAGCAAAGTTACCAGAATACGGCATCCGGAAGCGCCCACAGGATGTCCGAGAGCAATAGCGCCACCGTTCGGATTGAGCTGTTTATCCACATCAATGCCCAAATCCTTGCCGACTGCAACGGACTGTGCCGCAAATGCCTCATTAGCTTCGATGATATCGAAGTCTTCAATCTTCATGCCGGTTTTAGCCAACACCTTTCTGGTGGAAGCTACGGGACCGATACCCATCACTTCAGGTCTTACACCTGCCAGCGCACCTGCCACGAAAGTAGCCATAGGCTTAACACCGAGTTCTTTTGCCTTCTCCTCACTCATCACAACGATTGCCGCTGCACCGTCATTGATGCCGGAAGCATTACCCGCGGTAACATATCCGCCGGGATTGATGGGACGGAGTTTTGCAAGGCCTTCAATGGTGGAGCCTGCGCGGGGGCCTTCATCCTTATTGAAAAGAATGGTTTCTTTTTTCTTCTTTACTTCCACGGGAACGATTTCCGCGTCAAATGCGCCGCTTTCCTGTGCAGCCTCAGCCTTTTTCTGGCTCTTTAATGCAAACTCGTCAAGTTCTTCACGGGTCAGCTTCCATTCCTCACAGATATTGTCTGCTGTCTTAATCATATGATAATCATTGAAGGCGTCCCACAATGCATCTTTAATCATGGTATCCACCATGGTTGCATTGCCCATACGGTAACCGTAGCGTCCCTGAGGGATGGCATAAGGAGCCATGGACATGTTTTCCATACCGCCGGCAACCACGATATCGGCATCACCTGCCATAATCATCTGTGCTGCCTGATTTACACAGTTTAAACCGGAACCGCATACTACATTCATGGTAACAGCAGGTACTTCAATCGGAAGACCGGCTTTGATGGAAGCCTGACGTGCAACGTTTTGTCCCAGTCCTGCCTGAATTACGCAGCCCATATATACCTGGTCTACTGCTGAAGGCTCAACACCTGCCCTCTTTAAAGCTTCCTTGATAACAATTGCGCCCAGCTCTGATGCAGGAGTGGTGCTAAGGGTACCTCCCATGGTACCGATTGCTGTACGGCATGCGCCGGCCAATACTACTTTTCTTGCCATTGTTCATTCCTCCAATAGTTGATTTAGATTGTTATTTTTTTATCATTTCCAACTCCCTTTAGTTTATCATAGTCATCCGTCTTTTGCAATGAGTTTTCATGAAAAAGGCACTGCATTTTCAATACAGTGCCTTTACATAACCGGTATAATAATTTTATCAAATGTTCTCGCCTGCCTGCTCAAGTTCCATTGCCGTATTTTTGGCTTCGTCAAGCTGGCTCAGAAGTGTCTTGGATAACTGTACAGCCTCCTCGCACAGACTCTTCGCCCGTTTCTCATCCTTGCCGCGGATGGCATCCAATACCCCGCTGCCTAATTCATGCAGCTTTTTATGTGCAGTCCCTATGCTCTTTGCAACAGGAAGCATCTTTTCATTTCTGACCTGCACTGCCTTAAAGAACTGACCGAAAGCACATCTGTCCGCATTGGTCTGGATGGGAAGTATAGCCATCTTTTCCACTATCTCCTGCAGTTTGGCAACCCATGCCTCATGCGCCAGCTTTGTTTTTTCCACAGTTTCCAAAAACTCTTCTATCGTGACGGTCCTGCCGCCTGTGCGCAGGTGCTCAAACAATGTCTTGGCCACCTCCGCCAGTTTTTCGTCAATATCCCCGACCTGTGACGCGCAGTCAATGTTATCCTGTGTACTGTCCTTAACCTGCATTGCCATTTCCGTAAGCCGCTGCGCATCCACGCTGTTCTGCTCCATGGCTTTATCTATCTCACCTGTCGCAACCGTGATGGCCTGTATGGACTCATTGATGTTTTCCACTTCATCCACCACTTCATTCAGCATGGAAACATTTTCCGTAACGGAAGTATGTATCAATTCAATCTTGGCACCCATGGCGCCTGTGGAATCCAGTGACTTTTTCAGGCTTTCCTTGCTCTGTGCCGCAGCACCCTTCACCTGGTCCACAAAGGAACGCATGCTCTCCAGATACAGCTTCGTGTCATCCGCAAGCTTCCTCACTTCCTCCGCAACCACCACAAAGCCCCTGCCATGCTCTCCGGCCCTGGCTGCCTCAATGGATGCATTAAGCGCTAAAAGATTCGTCTGTGTTGCAATCCCCTGCACGCTTTCCACAATTTTATCAATCTCCGTTGTCAGATTAACAAGCTGCTCTATGTTTTCTCCCATATCCTTGGAATTGCCGATGACTTCATCTTTTAATTCCGCCACTTCATCCAGAAGAACCTTGCTTCCCGAATTCTGGTCTGCCAGTTTCTTAGCGGTTTCCGTAACTGTATGAAGTGTTTCCGCCGCCTCGCTAACCGTCTGGTTTACCTGGTTCATGCTGGCTGTTGTTTCCTCAATAACCGCAAGATTCGCTTCACTGACATCCCGCATCCCTTCCGTGTATCCGGTAAGTTCATCGGTTAAGTGGGTAAGCTGTACGTCAAAATTACTTAAGGAACTGGCAGCTTCCAGTAACTCGCTTGTTTTTTTTGCGATATCATCCAATACTTGTGGTGCTTTTTCCTGCACGGGTTCTTTGTCTTTCTTTTTAAACATGTAATCCTCTCCCTATCTTTCTATGGCCTGTCCTGATAATAAGCCTCTGTATGAATAGTATAGTACTTTATCAACAAAAAAACAATTCTAACTTATAAATTTATGTGATAAAATAACAGAAAGCCACGTATAGAAAGGACAATTAAATGGAACAGCTTTCTCTTTTTGACATGCCTGACGGCGCAGCCCCTCTGTCTGCCCCCCTGGCAGACCGCCTGCGTCCGCAGAAACTGGAAGATTACATCGGACAGGAACATCTTTTGGGAAACGGAAAAATCCTGCGCCAGATGCTTGCGCAGGACCTGATTGCTTCCATGATTTTCTGGGGGCCTCCCGGCGTCGGAAAAACCACGCTGGCGCGGATTATCGCAGGACAGACAAAATCCAGGTTTATCAACTTCAGCGCCGTGACAAGCGGGATAAAAGAAATCAAAGAAATCATGAAACAGGCAGAGGAAAACCGCTGCTACGGCATCCGCACGCTTGTCTTTGTGGATGAAATCCACCGCTTCAATAAAGCACAGCAGGACGCCTTCCTCCCCTATGTGGAAAAGGGCAGTATTACCCTGATTGGCGCTACCACGGAAAACCCGTCGTTTGAAATAAATGCCGCTCTTTTATCCAGATGCAAAGTCTTTGTACTGAAATCCCTGACCGAAAAAGATTTGACATTGCTCCTTACCCATGCGCTGGAAGACAAACGAGGTTTTGGCAGCATGAATATCCATATGGCATCCGACATCCTTCCCGCAATTGCTTCCTTTTCCAATGGGGATGCCCGTATTGCCCTCAATACCCTGGAAATGGCGGTCTTAAACGGTGAAATATGTCCTGACGGTTCTTTATCCATAACCGGGGATACTTTAGAGCAATGCCTGGGAAAAAAATCTCTTTTGTACGACAAAAAAGGGGAGGAGCATTACAACCTGATATCCGCCCTTCACAAATCCATGCGCAACTGTGACCCCGACGCTGCCGTGTACTGGCTTTCCCGTATGCTGGAAGCCGGTGAAGACCCTTTGTTTATTGCAAGAAGACTGATTCGTTTTGCAAGTGAAGATATCGGTCTGGCGGACAGTCAGGCGCTTCCTCTGGCCGTCGCTGCCTATCAGGCCTGTCATTTTAACGGAATGCCGGAGTGTAACCTGAACCTGGCACAGGCTGTGATTTATCTCTCTCTTGCCCCGCGCTCAAACGCGGTGTATGCAGCCTACGAGAAAGCAAAAAAGGATGCCCTGGACATGCTTTCGGAACCTGTCCCCCTGGTGATTCGCAACGCACCCACCTCCCTCATGAGCGACTTACAATACGGCAAGGGATATGTCTATGCCCACGACGCTGCGGAAAAAATGGCGCGCATGACCTGTCTGCCCGAAAATTTGAAGGACAGGCGTTACTACCTGCCGACCGAAGAGGGAGCGGAAAAAACATGGAAAGAACGGCTTGAGAAAAGCCGTCAGTTCAGGCTCGGCGCATCCCCGGAAGATACCTGAGGATTCTGTTTCAGGTACTCTTCCACGGCGGGGTCCCGCATTCCGCTTACCCTGTGCCACTCTTTTGTTCCTTCCACCTTGGCTGCCTCGCTTCTGTTTTTATACAGGAACTGCGTCAGCGGATACACATCAATCCAGATTTCATTGTCACTTTCTTTCTGAGATTCATCAAATATCAGTTCCATTCCCCAGTGCAGATGTGTGACTTCTATATTATTTACATTCTCTTTTACACTGTATCCGGTATGTCCCATGTAACCTATGACATCCCCCGCAGTCACCACACTGCCTTCCGCAAGCCCTTCCGCATAAGGATAGTTCTGGCGCATGTGCGCATAGTAATAGTAGCGTTTCCCGTCAAAACTTCTAATGCCGATACGCCAGCCTCCGTACTGGTTCCACCCGATGGCTTCCACATATCCGGATTCCACTGCGATAATCGGCGTACCAAAGTGCGAATAAAACCATATATCGGATTTTGGTTAAATTATTATCAATATATCATCTTCCGTATAATTTTTCCAATTTTCGTAAACCAAAGGATTCATAACCAAAAAAGGTGGAAGACTGCCCTCCCACCTTTTCAACTGTTATAATCCCTTTTTCTCTATGACAACCTTTTCTTCAATCATTTTCCTATATGATTCATCAGAATCCATTGATTGATTATTTTTCTTTTGTATGTTATCAACACTTGATATATTCAAGAAACTGTCAATGTCAATCTTAAAATGAATATCTATCTCATTACCAGTAATTATAATATTCTCAATGAGAATTGACAACAACTTTTTCTTTACATTCAATGGTGCATCCTCAAATACCTCCCTCCAGACCGGCACCATTTTTATCGTTTTCAAGTATTCATCCATAGCGAGTTGCTTCGCTTGAATGCTTTTCTCTAACTGTTCAATTTCTCTCTTTATCTCTGTAGCCTTATCTTCCGTAATCTTTAAACCCTCATTTATATACTTGCTGTCAAACTCACCTTCTCCAATGATAGCCTTATATAAAGCTTGTTTAAAGTATTCAATATTCTTTTGCGTTTTAATATATTCTATTTTCAGACATTCCAGCCTTTCTTGCTCTGCTTGTGATTCTCCAATGAGAACCTTTTTATTTTTCATAACCTCGTCAGAACAATCAATCTGCACCACTCGGTCAAGAAAATTATTTACTTCTTCCAATACTGCCGCCTCCAACTTATATCTGCTTATATAAGATTTAGCGGCACACATTTTTTTATTTCTCCCCCTCGTGTTGCACTTATAAAAATCGGTGTATGACCTTGAAATCTCACCGTTTACTTTATGTACCTTTTGTGAGGATACCGCAGGTGATATTTTACCATGGCAATATCCACACTCTAATAATCCTACCAACAGCAACGGACTTTTCCATGTCCTGTCCTCAATCGGTCTTAAATTGTCGGTATATTTTTTGTACCTTCTGGCAAGTATTTCTTGTGCCAGTTGCCACCTTTCTTCGCTTACAATCACATAATCAGGATTGGCTTTTTCAGCTAAAATCCATTCCTCCGGCGAAACTGCCCTTTGACTTTTCTTTACCTCCAGAAAATCCTCTTTTGTAATATCTGCATTTTGGGGCTTCTCAACCTCTTTCATACGTGTTTTCCCATATGACATATACCCTTTATATAAAGGGTTTTTCAGAATACTTCTAACTGTTGATGTATTCCACTTGTTGCCCTTCCTTGTTTTTAACTTCCTATCTTCATTAAGATATGCAATAAGTCCACTCAAACTCATATTTTCATCTATCAGTTTATTATATATATCTTGTACCACTCCGCTTTCAAATGGCTCTTTTGTAAATTCGTTTATCATTCTTCCTTTCCTATCAAGTTGCCCTGTTGGAATCAATGTAAATCCATATGGAACTATGCCACCTGTGAACTTCCCTTGCTTTGTTTTATAATTCCTTCCGCTGTCTACCCTTGCGGCCGTTTTTTTACTTTCTGTGCTTGCTCCCCAGAACCTTATTATATTCATCAAATTATCTGATGAATTTTCAAAAGTTTGTTGCCCCTCACAAACACTCCATACTTCCACGCCACATTCTACAATGCGTTTTAGAAGAAAGGGAGTTTCATCATCTTTGCGCCCTAAACGGTCAAACATAAAGACAAGAAGCACATCAATATTTTTCTCTCCAACATCCTTGATGACTTCCTGTAGAACCTTGCGTTCGTTAAGCCCTTTATGATATCCAGAAACCCCAGGCTCAATGTATTCCTTATTTAATTCCCACTCCTCCCTTTTTTTGATAAATTCCATACAGGCATTCCTTTGCATAGGAATATCATCTTCTATGTTTACCTGTTTCTTTGTGCTTACCCGATATAAGCACCCCACTCTTTTTTTCTCCAGTTCCATATCATCTTTCTCCTTTGCGCAATAAATTATTTATGTATGTTTCAACTAATAACTTTTGCAATTCCTCTATCATACAGTAATTCTCTTTATCTTCTGTAAAATGCAATCTTACTTTATATCCATTTTTACTATCTTCTTTTGTAAGTACATTATTTTCCTCTCTGGTATAGCACCCTACTTTCCCCATACCTTCAGAAGTTCTTTTTTGTACATTTCTATGCACAATATCATTACAGTATGAGTCTTTCACAAGCATCTGATTCATAGAAAATTCTCCTTTAAAAATTTTCTATTTCTATTCAAATGCTTGTTTTACGGTATACCTTTACATCCATTCGCTTTAGCACAAACCTTTTTGAAACGGTGACATTGTAACGCTTCTTCTCAAACAAGTTGTGAACGAAGAGTGAACTTTAAAAAACTTCATTTTTATAAATATTTATTGCTTCTCTATACTTCCGCTCAAAAAATATACAAAAAAGACAGCCACCATACAAGCGACTGCCTTTTTCATCTAAACACTTTTTAATTCTCTATTTTAGTTGCTCCATACCATTATACTTCCAGTTACTGCTTTCCTCGCCTTGGTAGTTCCCTCTGCACCAGATGTATTCCCTGCCGAATGTTTGTTTCCCATCAGCATCAACAGTACCTTTCCCAAAATCACCAATGCACTCTACATAATATTCAATGTCCTTATCTTGATACCTTCTGCTGTTTTTATCATTTTCCTCAAGCACATCAAAATCATGGTATGCCCCCTGCAAGTCTGGCAGTACCTTTAAATCTTTATCCGTCTTGCTATATTCTTCCTCATATCTATATTTCGGGTTATAGTCCGACTTGATGAAATATTTTATTTCCCCAAATTCATCCATCATGTCATTATGTAATATCTCCGTCATTTCATGAACCATACCTATGGGAAATCCCATCATATACGGCGCATCCTTCCCACCAAATAATGTTGCCGGGTGGTATGGCGGGTCAAAATACCATAGCTTATTCTTTTTGCTCATTGCTTCATCTTCTGGATGTTCTGCCCCGTCCGAATCTTTATATGGCTTGCCGTTATATTTCTTTATCAGTTCCCTATAGTCCAGACTCTCTATAATGACATTACGTTTTTTGATAATGTCATGTACTTTAGGTATACGCTTTTTTGCAAGCTCAATAATATTTCTAATCTCCTCTTTCTCGTCCTTATCCCCTATATTTAAACTATAGTTAGCCGTTCCGGGTGCCGTGCATCCATTAAATTCTGACTGTACCACCCAGTATGTCATAGCCGCCGCGAGCAAAGGCTCCACTATTTTATCAGAAATCCTATCATCATTATTATATTCTTTTTTTATTTCACTTATCGCTGACGCCGAACTATTGCAACGGTTGTACACAAAAACCTCGAATAATTCCTCGCACATACAGCCGCCGATTTCCTCTATCAGCTTTATCAGCTTATCCGGCTCATCCCTGCACGCCTCAAAATAGGAAACAACACCATAATCCAAATCGTTTATGACTATCATCTCAAACCATCCTTCAGGTACAGACAGGCCAATCTTTCCACCCCCGGTAAACGCGTCAATGAATATATCCGCCTTATTCCCGTCATCCTCCATCCTGACTGCCATGTTGAACAGCCTGTTCATCAAATATTTTCCAACAAATTGTTTTCCGCCAAAATATCCGAGCCCGAATTTTATTTTTACGGTATCCATCCATTTTCGCCTGTCACTGACAGGGGAGAACTTATAATCATACAGCCTCATGCTTCATTCTCCTTGTCCTCTTTTTTATCGCTGTCTTTCATGCCCTTACTGTCAACAATATCTTTTTCCAATACAATCTCCGCAAGGGTGACATTATTCGCCCCTCGTGAACCTTCACCCTTTTTCCATATAATCCTGTCTTCATATTTTTTCAGTATAAGGCTTTCAAAATCACCCAACAGAACATTCCCGAAGATTTCCTGCAATATTTCCTTTGCTTCATTCCTGTTTTTTGCGCTTTCAAGCCGTTCTATACAGACTGTCAATTCATCATCTTTCAATTTTCCGCCATGTACCAGAACCCATTCAACCAGCTTGTTTACCCTTATGTGGATAATATATTGCTTTTCCGTTTCTTCCAGCTTTCCTATATAACCGCCCTTGCCATTCCATTTTTTATTTTCTGTGAAGAATACGCCCCTGTGTCCTTTTATAAAATCGATAATATCCGCATAAATGTCAATGTCAGAATCCGCACTAAGGCGGCTCATTTTTTCAACTGCATTGTCAATCAATATTCCTAAGACGTTCTCACTTTTTGTATGGAATGGTACTTTGCCACCGTTCAAATAGCTGTTGACACTTTTTTCAAGATAGCTGTTTCCCTTCTTACTGCCCCCGCCTTTTCCCAGACGCTCCTCAATCTTTTTAAAATCTGCCTTATCCAGATTATTGCCTATCCAGCCATAATCCGCTTCTACCTCCATTCCCGAAACACTTTCTTCTATTGCCGCCCTCAACAAAATCTCAAGCGTTGTAATAATAAGCGCAAATCTTTTAGAACAGGAACGCAACATGCCCTCAAGGTTCTTCTTTTTCTCTACCACATGCAATATTGCTGATATGATACTGTTTATTTCAGTATACATATCCGTGACAAACTCCTTATCCTTCGTAAGCTCCCCTGCAAGATAATTTATCAACATTAAAATGCCATGCCCATAATGTGTATACGCCACTTCTTCGGTAGTCTCTGCCATCCTGCTGTCATAAAACAAATCCTCCGGCTCAATTCTTAACTCAATGAACCGCCTGTACTGCCCTAAATCCCTGCTTTCCTCTAACAGCTTATCCAGCATCGGCTCAACACTGCTGCTTATAACAGGCCCATATGTCCTTTTGCCTGACAACTCGCTTCCCTGTCCTGCAAGCCTTTCTTTTACCTTGCCCTCATACTCCCTGAATATATCCATAAGCAATGCATGGCGTTTTGAGTTTTCTGATTTCCCTTCAATCTTAAGCATCCTCTCGTCAAGTATGTATGGCAATACCAGCCTTTCTGACCTTGCTATCTCCATTGCGTTATCCGTGTCGGTAAAGCTTCCTTCCAACATCCCCGGATCGCCAAACATACTCAATGCAAAATGGCTGATTATGCTCTTTCCGCTCGCACGTTTCCCAACAATATTCATGTTAATATTGTTTTCTTTCGTATATGGCAACAACTGCCTTATTACACCCGTACACGCTGTAGCAATTATCAGCGCATCCGTATCAGAATAATGTATCAGCCGCGAAAAATCCACAAGCCAGTCCTCATAATCCACGGCTGTGTCTTCCGCATTCCTCAGCCCAGCCGCAACCTCATTTGCGCATTCTCCATGGAACATGTCAATTTCATTCGCCACACAGTAAATCTTGTCATATTTAAAAATCTGTACTCCGCTATAAAAATCCCAGCCCAATTCCCTGTAACGCTTAATCTGCAAATCTTTCTGGTAGCACAATTTTGAAAGAATGTCACATATTGCTTTGCTCGCCCTGTCAATATCACTGTTAATCCCTATAATCCTCTCTACTTTCGAGGTTATAAATTCTTCCTCACTTTTCTCATTGTCAAGCACAATATCCCTGTACGCAAACATATCTATGTCAACATAAAACCCATCTCTGTTTAAAATCCTTATCGTAAATTTCGACCCTTTCGACACGTCTTTTATGTCAATATCCTCATATACCTTTACAGACAAGCAGTCTCCCCTGTCTGCTTCTGGCTCATCATCCTCTTCATCTTCTTCCATTGAATCCGGCTTGTCGTTTTTCCCGTCCTGCTCCCCTGATTCCGGCTTGGCCTCTTCTCCATCTTTCTTTTCCGGGTTCGGCTTGGTTTCCTCTCCATCTTCCTTTTCCGGGTTCGGCTTGGTTTCCTCTCCATCTTCCTTTTCCGGGTTCGGCTTGGCTTCCTCCCCATTTTTTTCCACTAAATCTGTTTTAACGTTCTTTTCAACATTGTCGTTAAACACTAATTTTGGTTTCTTTCCTTCCGTATCGCCATCTATCTTCCTGCTGATTTCTGACAATCTATCTATAACCTCTCCTAATCCCTGATTTTTTCCCTTTGCTAACTGTTCTCCCATAGTAACCTCCCCGGTATGCTTTTCTAACATTATACTACAAACACGCACATTTTCCCATGCCCATTCTTGAAATTCTTGGCAAGTGTATGCCAAAAATTACATACTGCTCCATAATATGCCCCAAATGCCGCCAGCCCACATCATGAAACAGCCATAATATACAATGCGTTATGATTCCCATAAACAGAGAACAGTTCATACGCCCCTATCCGGGTCATTCTTTAGCAGGTAAATATTTTTACTGCCTGTGGCGGCTATTTCAATAAACCCTTGCTATGCTTTCTGAAACAAATATTGTCAACCGATTCAACCGTACTGTTTTCTGATTTTCTAACCAGTCCATATTATGAACCATTTTTCATGCCATCTCATATATGCCGCACAATCCATACAAAAAAATCCACTCATGCAAAAACCCTTATTTTTCTTCCCTTTTTCAAAAAATATCTCCCACCCACCTATTCCAAAACCTCCAATTTAAGAAAAATTTATTAGATTCAATGTAACATGAATCAGAATTGTGAAAATCATTCACATGATACAAAAACCTCATAAATAACCAACCCTCTCATTTCCGCCATATATGTTGACACAAAAAAAGACAGCCACTTTATAAGCAACTGCCTTTTTGTTTCATATACTCTTGTTTAATCTCTTTCTATATGCCTTGCATATTTCCTCCGCAAGCACTACATCATCATTCGTCTGGAAATCATTTGGCGTTTCAATGGTAGCCACCTGCCGGGTCTGCCCTGTAGAAGGCATATAAACAAATACCCCGATTATATTGCCGCTTATCTTCGGTATCACTCGTAATTTAGTTGCCATTCCTTAAACCCCTTTCTATCTTCTCCACTGCATTTCTCGCTTTCCATTTTTTTGTACTCGCTGTCAAGAGCCATGATAAGCCTGAACACGTCTTTATTTTCCATATTCTTTGTCAATACGGAAAGTTTTATGGTAAGACTGCTGTTTTCGCCCTCGAAACCCTGCTTGAATCCATATTGTTGTGTCATTGCCTGCCTCCTCATCATTTTTTATAAACATCAACTTATGTGACACATGCATATAGACAGGCACAAGCAAAAATCCCACCCGGTACAGCCGGGCAGGACTTTTCATTTTACCTATAGAATTATCCGAAAACATAAGATTTGAAAACAGGGTATATGCTGTACGTCCCTCCTTTCCAGTGCTTATTATGATATGCTGTCTGCACTGCCGACAACACCTTGTACAGTTGAATTATAAGTGAAATTGTTTTAGGAAGAATAAATGCGTCAGGCACTTTTTAAAGCCTAAAAGACTATTTCATTATTCTCTTTTCGCCCGGAGACAATGCTCCATACTCTTCGTTAACAGTTACAAAAATAATCCCCTGTTCCCAAATCTCACAGGGGATTATAACGCCTATGTATTACCTTGACTGTAGGCGAAACAACGGTTTATCTCCTAATCATTTATGCATCATGCCACCCAAATTTCCTCATGCCCTTACTTGTGAGTGTACTGCCAACTTTTTCCTTCAGCCGCCATTCTCACTTTTTTCCACAAGCCAGTCCATCGCCTCCCTTGCTCCCGGCCATGCGTTTTCTTCATAGAAATATGCCCCGCTTTCCTTAATCCCCTCGCCGTCCTTGCTGAATACGCAGAATACATATCCCATTTCAATATCACTCCAATAAACCTTTATCTCATACCCTTTATACTGCTCAATCATTATTTCCATGCACCTCTCTAAATCCTCTCCTGAACCTCTGGAAGCCCTTTTCCTCAAAAGAGGAGGCTTACGCCCCCTCTTTTACTTCTTCCTCATTACCGATACCCTCAACACCCTCGCAGATCACCAGCTTATTCTTTTCCAGCCTTACGCCAGCCACCGGAACACCCAACTCCATCATCATTTTTAACTTGTCCTCACTGTACTCCACCCTTGCATGACGGGCATTGACTGTTTCATACACTTTCTTCTTGTCACCGCTGACCGCAACAACAATCAATTCCATGTTCATATCAGAACCGCTGTCCTCATTCAGCCATGACAGGTTATTCACCCCTGTTTTTAACTGCAAGTTGCTCATGTTGAAACCCTGAACATCCAGCTTAAGGACTTCTTTTCCGTCCTCTTCCCCAAGGACAAAACCGTAAATCTTCTCATTGTTTTTCAGCTTTGTCATTACCTGCTTCTCCGTTAATCCAATGAATCCCTTGCTCTTACTGTCGTAGAAATCATAGCCAATCAATCTCTGCCCTAAAAAGTTGCCATTGCTTAAATACATACACATAATGTTTGCCTCTTTCTTTCCGTGCCTTAGCACTAACTTTATTTATCTTATACATATATACTAACGCTGATATATGCTTGTGCCTAGACGTGATAGTGCAAGGAAATAAACCATTATGTAACACTTATTTTTAGGGAGATTGCCGCATATTTTATGATTTATACATAACCATTAACTTGTTCATACTTCCATTCCCCATGCTGTCCCATAGGAATATATATTGCCCGTTTCAAATAAACCAACAAAACCAACTTACTGCTTTCCTGTTTTTCCTGTATTGCTTAATCAATTTTATATTGTCCTTTCCTATATTTTCATCTGTACAGAATTTCTCAAACTTTCATTTACACTTTATCACAATCAATATCCATGCTGACAATTTTTATCCACTGCATAGGTTGATGTATACATATTTTTTCCATACTGCATACGAAATGAAAATTCCCACCAATTTTTTTTACCATGCTGGAACACTTATCATGCTTTAGGAGAATTTCATATACTTATATTATTTTATTGTTTTATTTTTAATCCAATATGTTTTTCAATTATCCTCATTGAGTTAAACCAATCAAAAAGACTGCCCTTTTTAAAGACAGTCCTTTTTGATGTATATTGCAATTTAATTGTATATCCTGTTTTATACAGGAAATCATATTTCTTGTCTGCTTATTCCGCACTTGTTACAAGCCACTCACCGGAACTTTGTACGTCAATTTTCACTTGGAATGTATTTTCTATATTCTCAATATCCAAATGAGTGTTTGCGCCAAAATCTGTATGCTCATCTATATGTTTACTCTCCCAATCATTAGAAATTCTATTAAACTCCTCCTCACCTATTTCTCGTGTTGTTCCATTTTCAGTTAGTGTACCTCCATAATATTCTTCTCCACCTTCACTCCAGCTTCCGTATAATTCTTTTACAGAAAATGTTGTTCCATCATAAAAGTATAAAGACGTGATTGAATATCCATCATTGCTTATTTTGCCGAGATATGTTCTATCCGACTGATTTACCCCTTTAATGTTCGCCATGCTTTCTGAACCTAAATCAACAGTCGTACTATTCCAGTTACCATCTTTGTATGATAGCAAAAGTTCTTGTTTTCCGTCATTGTTTAAATCATTTAAACCAAAATAAAATTTTTCACCTTCATATCCATATGAAGTTCCATAATCATCACCTATGGGTAAAGTCCGCTCATCGTTGATGTACTGCCTTAATATTTCAAGGCTGTTAACTTTCTCCTGTGACACTTCTCCTTTCGTTATAATGCCTGTTCCGTCATGCTTGACAATATCCACTTTCTTTATTTCTACAGGTACAGATTGTCCGTCACTCATAGCTGTTGCATAGGCATTGAGATAATTGACCATTTCCTCTAAGGTGCATGGAGTCATATCGTAGAAACAGGTGTAGGCTAATGTATGTTGATGTGTTTCTTTTTCTATATATGCTTCATATTCTTCGTCTGCAACTTCTCCTGTTTGCTCTCCGTTTTCCACAATGTAGAACATTCCACTACTATCAAGTGGATCGGGTTTTGCCAATGCACGTTCATAAATCTGTTTTAAACTTCCTTCAGTAAAATCATACTCGTTCCATAAAGTAGCCGCCCACCAATATTCATCGCCGCATTGTACTTCTGTATTAAAGTATTCCTTTACAACTTTTATTGTACCATCATTTTGCTCTGATAAACTGCTATTTTCCCGCAGATATTTCTCTTCCGAACAAACTAACGCCGTTTTATTATTGTTCCACCCATAGACCTCAAAAGATGAGGGTTCTGTATTACTGAATATGTAAAGATAAGGAATTCCCTCTCCAGAAAAATCACCTACTATTACATTACTTCTATTTGTCTCATATTCATTAATATATGCATCAACTTGATTTATATGGAATGGTTCATTCCAAGATATAATATCCGATATTGTATTTTCGTCATATCCACCACGAAAACTGAAATCCCCTGCCAAACCATCTGCTATCAGCTGTGCAAATGCTGTTGCCTGTTCTGCTGTCATTTTACAGTTGGCAGTATCACCATAGTAAGGCATCTCACCTAATGCAGATTGTACTTTTTCTTCCTGTGTAATTTCCGGTATAGTTTCTTCTTTCTTCGTGCTTTCTTCCTCTGTTACCTCTGCTTCTTCTGTTGTTTCTGCTGTTTCCTCAACACTTGTTGTATCAGGAATTTCAGCTTGTGAGGCTGTTTTATCCCCACAAGCTGATAAACTGAATACAAGTGTCAAGGCTGTCATAAGTGCTACTGTTTTCCTTTTCATTGGTTTTCTCCTTTTATTGACTGCCTATTACCTCTTGTTTTAAATGTTCAAATTCCTCTTTTGTAAGCATACCATTTTCATATAGCTTAGACAACTCCGACAAAGAAGTTACTTTATTTGTATTAACTCCCGTACTTTTTCTTACCTCATTAACTGTATGCTCTACAGAAACAGGATTCACAATATTTACATATAATTCCTGTACCTCACTTACTGCTTTGTAGAAATCCTTTATTTCCTGCTTGCCTAATTCAGATGCCAAGAAAGCTACTGTCAGGGAAGTAAACTCTATACAAATATTTGTCCTCTTAAGGAAAAAAGCATGTAATACAAAATAAATCACCAGAAAGAAACCTATGACAATAGATGCCAACACTCCCAAGGCAAATGCTATCCAAAATAAAGCTATTATACCTTTCAGAACTATTTGGGATTCCACATCAGGCATTGCAAATACCATGTTAATCCAGCGATACCAAGCTATTTCTATAGTAATCGATAAAAATGCTAAAATTAACATCCAGATGTGCGACAATGTTCCTACTTTAATTCCTTTCATTTCGCTTGCTATAATCCTGTGCTGTACATTTGCCCTAAACGCAAATATCCATTTCTTCTGATATACCCTGCCTATAAAATAGACCGCCTTATCTGTCAAAATGCAGAAACCATTTTCCTGTATGCCTTTTATCAGCAAATTGGTTGCGTTTTTAATTCCCAATACAGCATATATTTTTTCCTGCTCATTGCCAACAAACTTATGTAGTTTGTTGTAGAAATCATCAAAATCAATTTGCCTGTTCGTATCATCAAAAGGCTTATCACTTGACACTTTCTGATGTTGTCGTACTGCAAATATCAAAAGTACTATTGTACATAAAATTAGAATGATACCTAAAAAAATCCAAAATACCCCCATTTTATATTACTCCTTATCTCACTGCTCGCTTCTCATTTTACAGATTTCTTACGGCAAATCCACTTAATCGCAATTATAATGATTGAAACTACTGCCGTAATGCTTATAATGGGAAGATAGCCTCCAGATATCGTAACCATTTCTTTTATAATTTCTATAAAGAACATAATTAAATAAACTATCGCTACCACAACAGCAGACTCCATTGCAAAACTGTTTGACTGTTTTTTATTCTGCTCCATATCATCAGGCATATTGTCAAACAAGTGCATATTTGCCTGATTTCTCTTTTTAGCAGCATTTATGATTGGAAATGCAATTAAAATAATAATTGAACAAATCGCCAAAATAAGATAAATGAAATCCATAGTTAATTCCTCCCTTAATTTACAATGTCCTTTATAATGTCGCTTCCAGCCTTTAAGTAATAATGATATTTACAGTATCCTTCCTCATAAATCTCATCATCACAGCCGCTTTCTTTGCATGTGTTCGTTATGCTACATGCTGTAAGCTGTAGCACTATACCGAGTCCTATAAACATGCTTAATACCTTCTTTTTCATTGATTAAACTCCTTTCTCCTTATGTACTCACACAAAACACATTGGGTATTATATCATCTTTCCGCATACTTTTCAATGCTTTTAGCAAATTCTCCATATCCTATAGCATGTCGATATCACGTACAATCGTTACATGGAGGTGCTCATATGATAAATGGTTTAGGCCAGCGGCTACAGGAACAGCGCATATTACGAAATCTTTCCCAGAAACAGGTTGCTTCCTCTATTGGCGTGTCTGCATCCGTCATATCAAACTATGAAAGCGGAGAAAGGACACCCAGCGTTGAGATACTCATATCGCTTGCGCATTTATACCACTGTTCCGCTGATTATCTGCTTGGTATTGATAAATCTAATACTGTTAAACTACTTGATGTTTCTATGCTGAATGATAAACAATACCAGTTATTACAATCCTTTTTACTAAGCTTACAGGAATAGCAAACCTGTAAGCTGAACTAAATACATTTGCTAATCTTCTTTTCTATCACCGTCTTTCTGCAATCAGTGTGTCAGACCCGCCCTTTCAAACCAGCCAGCATGTCATGCATTTCCTGCATATCTGTTTTTTCTATTGTTGTCAGATAACTTTGCATAAGGCTTATACTGCACATCTCATAAGAATCTTCAACTCCGTTCACTGTTTTTGTTCCTTGATATACCAGTTCAAGAAGTCCGATCAGGTTGTGAATCTTCGACTCGACCATGTCGATCATATCGTCAAGCCTGCCCAATTCCTTTCTTAAGTTTTCTATTTCCTCCATACTGTCCCCTCCTTTCTTCATAATGGGTGGGGATTATAACGCTGTGGAAGTATAAATGCAAGCATTTCCTTTCTACGTATTATCTCTTTTCCATACGTACCACATGGCTACTCCTTTGTATCGATATATCTCATATCAGTTTCCTTTTCATTCACTTACTTTTGGGAGCGTCCATGTATATCTATCTACCATGCCAATTTTCATGCATGATTTATTTATTCTGAAAGAGTGACATAGCCATGACAATGAAAAAGACAGGAGACTGTTGTATACCCCTGCCCTTCCTTGTGTCCTGCATATTCATATTGCTTATGCTTAAAAATCTTACATGAAATTCTGTTGCCTTCTTCTATTTTCCATGCTTTCCGACTATCTAACCATATGTTCTCTTCCAATTCCGTATTTGTATGTCAGATTATACCTTTGTTATTTATTCCCCAAACTTATTGCCTTACTATTCCTCCATGCCCAACATTTTTCTATAAAGCATATTCTTCATTCAAATCTATGCTATTTCAATATTTCTTAGTTTGTTTACATTTCCTCATACAATGTTTACATCTAAATCCATTATGTTAGTATGTCTTAAAAGTCTATTGGCTTATTATCTTCCTCATGTTCCGCCACCCTCCTATAAAATGTACTCCTGCTGATATTCAGTTGCTTACTTGCATAAGTAGCAGATATATTTCCAGACTTCCATTGATGATACATTTCATCAAATGTATCTAACTGTTTTGCTGGTCTGCCCTTATACTTCCCGTGTTCCTTTGCAATCTCTATTCCTTCACGTTGCCGTTGCCTTATATACTCTCTTTCCAACTCCGCTACCGCCCCGAATATCGTAAGCATGAACTTACCAGCCGGAGTGTTTGTATCAATACTTTCTTTTTGGCTGACAAATTGTACATGCTTACTGTTTAACTGCTCTGTCAGTTCAAGTAAATCTTTTGTATTCCTCGCAAACCGAGAAATACTTTCCACAACTACAGAATCGCCCTCACGCACAAAGTTCATCATTTCCAACAGGGCAGGGCGGTCTGTATTCCTGCCGCTCATTTTATCAAGGTATACTTTATCAACCTCCAGTGACTTCATGATTTCTTCCTGACGTGCTGTATTTTGTTCTTTTGTACTCACTCTGACATATCCAATCTTCATAATGCCTGCTCCTTTCTCAACTAGACTGATAAATGTGAGATACCAAAAATTTTCATCCTTTCAAAAAATGTTCCAAAAAGCTATACCCTACCCATGCAGAACAATCATACACTTTTTATACACCAAAATTGTTCCAGTAGAGCAGGAATACTATTTTTGAAACACTTCTTGAAACATATTTCATATATATCCATTCTTATTTCAGAGCAGATTTACAGGCACATTTTAGCAAAATAAAATGTCAGGAGAAATCCATATACCGCATATGACTTTCTACTGACATTTCCATTTCTTGTGAGTGTACCTACAAAATCACTTTTCCACTTTTACATACTGCTCATTACAATCCATACAAAGTACACGAATCTCTTTCGTTGCCCGAAAGCTGTTCCCACAACAGGGACATTGATATTTCCGTGTGCTTGTCTTTCTTTTCCCTGTTTGAATCCCCTTTCCGTCCACGCCGCCCTTTCCATTATCATCACCAGAGCCATTCCCTCCAATGCCAGCAATCCCCATAACACCGTCACGGTTTATATTCATAGGTTTTTCTATTCCATTGTTTTGTAATACCTCTATAAACTCCTGTGACGGCTCTGTTACCGAATAGCCTATATACTTTGCATAACTGATTATCAATCCCCTTGCCTCTGCTTCCCTCTTGAAATTCTTGTTATGGTAACGTTCACTCTGGCTTGTATCTGCTATATTGTTTAGCTGACAGTAGAAATGGATTAACTCATGCTGTAAGGTCGCCATGACGTTTTCTATATTTCTATCCAAGTGCTCCGCACTTATATTTATCTCGTTAAAATGGTTTTCCTCTGCTTTCCATACCTTACCCACTGTAAAATGTCCGTATGTCCTTGGGCTACTCATAATCGTTATCACGACTGGCGGTAACTCATTGTCAAAATAAACCTCATTGAGAACCTCAAAGCCATACTCTAATACTTCCTGCATATTTTTTAACATCCCTATGTACCTCCATGTCATTTCATTTTTTATCTTTCTTCATTCTAACGCTGTAGGTCATGCCTGTCTGTGGTGGTAATGTACGGGTTATCAGTTGGTTTTTATGCGATATGCAAGAAAAAACAGTACCGACCGTTAATTGACAATACTGTTTTTATTCTCCATGCTATCCTCTATTAAAATCTATTGTCTGTCTCAAATAAACTTAAAATTTTATTTTATTGCTTTATTCATTTCCCTATATTGTTTAATCAGTTTTGTATTGTCCTTTCATATTTTTTTATCTGCTAATTTTTTTCAAAACTTTCATCTACACTTCACTTACTAAGGAAATTATGCTGGCAGTTTTTCCCCACTGCATGGGTTTATGTATACATATTTTTACCCTACTGCATACGAACTGAAATTTCTCACCCAATTTTTTTACCACATCTATACGCTTATCATGCTTTAGGAGAAAATCATACGCCTATGTTGTTATACACATCTTTAAAAAATAAAATGCCGGGATTCTGCCATATACTGTATATGGCAGAATCCCGGCACTTTTCATTCTTGTAAGTGTACTCACAAAATTACATACGGATAATAGAATCAGTACTGATTCCATTATCCATATCGGACACTATTATAATTAAAATATAATCGACACACATTATCACCTAAAAATATTTTTACCCCCTCTCCTCACCTATATTCATATTATCCCCTCAATCAAAGTCTCCTAACTTACTAATTCTATTTCCAAAAATCCAGTATTTATGCGGCTTACAGCAATTAGCACACCTAATTTTCAGCTAACTAAAACATAATACATGCTAATTTCAGCTATTGTAACAAGGTTGAATTTCTATATAGTTTTTTATACTATTTGGTGTCCCTACCTGCCCCATCATGTCATGCCCCAGATGCTGTCTCTGATAACCGTAACTTCTGCTGGAGCCGAAATCCGCATAATGGCTGTACTCAAAACCTTTTGCTATCGGCGAGTATGCTTTTAATCCATATACACTCACCCATTCCGTATTGCCGTTTTCATCCGTCTGTTCTATTTCATATTCTCCCACCATACCGCCCAGGACTGCGCGGTATGCTTCCTCATAATAGTCGTAATACTTCATGTCTTTTGTCAGTTCTTCCATGGTACAATGCCCGTCTATCAACTGTTCCGCCAGCTTTGCCATATCCTTTGCCACGTTTTTGTCATTGGATGAAAAGTCGCCCCCATAACGGGCTCCCAGATAAGCCAGCATTTCCACCCAGTCTATATGCACTTCCTTTCCCCATGTATTCACATCCCACTCGTAGGCAGTGCAAAGTGCATTATATGACACATTAAAATCCACCCACTTTATGTATCCTTCACTGTAGGCTTCCCTTGCCCACCCGTTGCTGTCCATGATAACCCTTTCTTCTGCCGCGCTGTCATTTGCACTTTCTTCTGTTTTACCACCGCTAAAAATACCGGCAAACGCTGTAATGCACAAAACGGCTTCGGCAGCAATCGCCAGCCTCCATTTTTTTATCTGCTTATCACGCATGCCCATACCCCCTGTATGCCGCTATACTGCTTTATGTCAGTATATGACTGCTTCAAAGCAAAAAAGAACCCGTTTCACTCGAAACGGGTTCCAACCTTTTCTCTCTTATTCTTCCGGTTCTATCAAACCATAGGTATCGCCTTTTCTTTTGTAAACGACATTTACCTGATTGGTTTCTGCATTGTGGAATACA
Source organism: uncultured Lachnospiraceae bacterium (assembly GCA_910577105.1). Taxonomy (GTDB): domain Bacteria; phylum Bacillota; class Clostridia; order Lachnospirales; family Lachnospiraceae; genus Acetatifactor. The sequence continues at coordinate 59,237 of CAJTMB010000003.1, forward strand.
TAAAAATTGTGGCCCAGAAGTTCCATCTGGATACATGCGTCCTCGGGATACATGGGTTTAATGTCAAATTTCTTGGTACGGACAATCTTGATTTCCTCGTCGTCCATATAATCGTTTTCCACAAATAACTTGCTGAAAGAGGACGCCGCCTGCTGCTTGTCCACCAGCTTTGTCTTATATTTTTTTAACTGTCTTTCAATGATTTCTTCTACTAAGTCAATAGAAACATACATGTCACTGCTGACTTGTTCAGAGCGGATGATACTTCCTTTCACCGGTATCGTCACTTCTATTTTCTGCCTGTCTTTTTCCACGCTTAAGGTAACATGCACTTCCGTATCAGGGGTGAAATATTTCTCGAGCTTGCCAATCTTATCTTCTACTGCTGACTTAAGCCCCGGAGTTACTTCAATGTTTCTGCCTACAATAATAAATTTCATGTCACTCATCCCTTTCGGTTATTTATTGTATGAACATTATACCATACTTTTCCTTTTTTGTGCAATAATTTAGTATATTATTTGGTTGTTTTTGACATTCGGAAAGTCAAGAGATATTTCGACTTTTTTTTCAAAATCCCTCTTTTTATTCATTCTTTACAAAACGTCCGTTCTTTTCTATTTTTTTTCATCTGCCTGCATACGCCCCAAAAATCTGTGGACATTGTGGATAACTCGGTGTATAAATAGCTTTTATACCATTTGACCCTGTTTTTTATGTGGATAACTGCTTACTGATTTATTTAAACTAAAATGAATTTATTTATCTTTTTTCATCCCATTTGTTCACCTTGCACAAGCGGCCTTTCGTCAATGGTACTTAATCACTAAAAATATTGTCGAACAATATCCTAAATATATAATAAAATTCAGGCAACACAGATAAATAAGGCAGACTCCGCAGAGCCTGCCTTTCATGACATGACAAAATCTTTAATTTAATCGGAATTTGTGCACCAAATTGTTCATCAGCATAGACTGGTCCGAAAGTTCCATTGAAGTGGCAGCGCTTTCCTCCGAAGTGGCGGATGTGTTTTGGACTACCTGGGAAATCTGGTCAATACCTTCGGTAATCTGTGTAATTGCAATGGTTTGGCTCTCAACAGCCTCCACCACTACATTCATCCTCGTTGTGACATTTTCGGCAATGGAACTGGTTTTGTCAAGCGATTCCGTTACTTTATCTACCACTTGACTGCCTTCCATGACGGTGGCAATAGAACTTTCAATAAGTTCCTTAGTTGCTTTTGCCGCTTCATCAGACTTAGAGGCCAGATTCCGCACCTCATCGGACACCACAGCAAAGCCCCTACCGGCGCTGCCCGCCCGTGCGGCCTCCACAGAAGCATTCAGCGCGAGAATGTTAGTCTGGAATGCAATGTCCTCAATTGTATCGATAATCTTACTGATTTTGGCAGAAGAGGTTGATATTTTCTCCATGGCGTTGTTCAATTCTCTAACATAATCCACGCTAATACCCAGCTGTGCACCGGCTTGATTTACAAAATTTCCCGCTTCCTGTGCAGCTGCCGCAGTCTGTTTGGCATTTCCCGCAATGCCTGCTACGGTTACGGAAAGTTCCTGAACCGCGCTTGCCTGTTCCGTAGCGCCCTGGCTTAAAGACTGCGCACCATTGGATACCTGACTGGCATTGGCAGCTACTGTTCCGGCTGATTTGCTGATTTGGAGGAGTGTATCTTTCAATGAACTGTGGATTGCCTTAATAGACTTTTCAATTGCCACAAAATCACCCCAATATGTACGGGTGATACTTTCACGGAAATCTCCCTGACCCATTTTATCCAAGTGGCCGGACACATCCTGTACCACGTCATTCAAGCGATGGACGGTGGCATCCAGAGCCTTTGTGAGTTCGGCCGTCTCATCGCGGGATTTTACAACCGGGGTAGGAGTTTGTAAATCGCCCTCAGCCAGCTTTTTCAGCCGGGCAACGCTGGAACGGATGGGACCGGAAATAGAGCGTCCCACCAAGACTGCTACAGGGAATGTAGCGATTATAACAAAAATCACCACCAGAACCGTAAGCTGAATGCTTCGGTCCAGAGTGGACTTAAACTCCCGCTGGCTGGTTTCAATGGCAATGCTCCATTCCTGATTTCCGCCAATGGGGGCAAATCCCACAAGCTTATTGTCACCATCAAAATTATAAATGCCAAAACCGGTTTCACCCTGAATCATACGTTGATTCACAGCAGCGATATCCGCCACACCGGAATCTGTCCGGGCGGCCTCAATCATATTAGAGCCTTCCTCCACCACTGCATGTTGCGGATGTCCGATTACATTGCCGTTTCTGTCCAGCACATAAGCCACGCCATCATCACCCATGGCTAAATTGACCACGATATCCGACAGAAAATCAGCATCTATACCCCCATAAACCACACCTTCAAAACGGCCGTCCGTGATAATGGGCACCTCAAGCAGAAAAATCATCCGCTGGCCATCGTTCATAATATCGGAAATATAAGGTTCCATAGTTGCTTTACACTGCTGAAAATATTCTTCTTCAGCATAGCTGTAACCGGTAGAGGAGAAGCCATCGGCATCTATCTTGCCGGTATATAAAAAACCATTGCGCTGGGCAATGTCTTCCCGAACAGGAACTAACTCCGGGGCCATCGGGTCGGATTCCCGGAAAATATCGGAAGCAGCAGCTTCCTGAAGAGCTATCCAGTAGTTGTTCATACGCCACTCGACCGCGTCAGCTGCCATTTCCGTAACAGGACCCAAAGTCTTTGTCATCATATCATCGATTCCGCGTGCGTTTAATAATGCTGTGATTGCTCCAATCAGTATAGAACCGACCAGCACGACCGACAACATACTGATTTGAATTTTTGATTTGATTGACTTCATGTCTCTTCTTCCTTTCATCCAATTTTTAGGAAATTTTTCCTATATATGGAATGATATCATATCGATATAAAATATTCAATTGTCATCTTATTAAAAATTTCGTTTTTTTTCGTACTCTGGATTTTAATATTTGCCGCAAAAAAGAGACCGTTGCAAAGTATTTTATGCAGATACCTTTGCAACAGTCCCTGTATTTTATAATATTATATCCGTTTTAGAAAATTCGCCTGATTGCCAGAATCCTCTTATAATCCGCATTGGATACGATAATGCCTGTTTTCTTGTTGGATGCATGAACAATCTGTCCGTTGCCGATGTAGAGCGCCACATGGCCGGAATAGCAAATCAAGTCACCGGGCTGTGCGTTTTCCAGTCCGTCCACCGCATATCCCTGGCTTCTGTCCGCCTTGGAACTGTGTGGAAGGCTTACACCAAAGTTTGCATATACACTGAGTACAAAACCTGAACAGTCTGCTCCCTCCGTCAGGCTTGTGCCGCCCCACTTATAGGGATTACCTACAAACTGCAATGCGTATTCCGCAACTGCCACACCCAATTCGCTGCCTTCTCCCACAGAATACTCCGTGTTTACCGGCTGTGTCGGTGCAGAAGCTGTTTCCTGATTCTGGGACTCCTGTGCAGCACGGCTTGCCCTTGCGGCTTCCTGAGCCTTCCTGCGCTCCTCTTCCTCTTTTGCCAGACGAAGTTCTTCCTCTTCTTTGGACTCTGCTTCCACAAACTCGGTACGGATTTCCACAAACTCCTTGGAAACCCAGCCGTCTCCTTCTTCTACGTTAATTTTAACCCAGCCGTCGGTTTCATCTATTACAAGAAAGTCTTCCCCGCCCGGCACCATGGCCAGCCTGCCCGATTCAGTCGTCGGCTCCATTCGTACAAAAAGCGTTTCCGTGTTAACGGTTGCCAGCCTTGTTCCCACCTGCTTTGCAAGTTCGATGGCAGCATCACCTGTCACACAATATTCGGCTTTCACATAACCTGTTACATTGCCGGATGTAATCTGATACCAGCCGTTTTCTACTTTAATAAGGCTTCCAACGGAATCATCGTACAGTTTTCCTACAATATCTCCATCCTCGCTGGGAATGCTTCTGACATTGACATATCGGTTTACCTGTGCGATAACAAGATTTTTAAAAGTTTCCTCTTCTGACTGCCCTAAATCAGCAACTGTTGTTGCTGCTGCCAAATCCGGTATGTCCGCAATGGAAAGGGTGGATTCAATCTGGCTGGAAGCCAGCAAATCATCCGGTGAAATGCTTTCCAGGGATACATCCTTCATCAAGGACAGATTCGCGCCTCCTGCAGGCAGTACTGACGTAACCTTCCCTGCAGCCATAGTATCTATATGTAATCCCGAAAAAGTGATTACTGCCACAAGCGTTCCTGCGGCAAGTCTTACTTTACAACGATTCATGGGATGCTCCTCCGTGTGTAAATATTACAAATTTGTTACATCTGTTTTAAAATATATCACAAGTTTTTTTCTTTGTCAACACTGTTTCTTAATGGAAAATGAAGGAATATACCACAAAAAAGGCGGATTCCGGTTCTTCCGGGCTTTCCGCCTTTTTTGTAATAATTGTTACAAATCCGTTATACTCTTACATAATCAAACTTCCTGCCGCCGATGCCGCATTGGCGCCGTCCGCCACTGCGGTGATAATCTGACGCAAAGGCTTTTTTCTGATATCCCCTGCTGCAAAGATACCGGGAATATCCGTAAGGGTATCCTCACCTGCAAGGATATAGCCGCTTTCTTCACACGCCACCAAATCCCGGCAGATTTCCGTATCCGGATGAATCCCTACCGCAATAAAGATACCGTTTACGGGCAGCTCCTTTTCTTCCCCTGTCTTTACTTGCTTTACCGTGAGCCCCGTAACCATGTCCTCACCGTTTATGGCTGTCACGGTGCTGTCCCAGAGTATTTCCACATTAGGCTGCTCTAAGAGGGAATCCTGCAGTACTTTAGCCGCCCTTAAGCTGTCCCGCCTGTGAATCAGATATACCTTTTCACAGATTCTGGAGAGAAAAATAGCATCTTCCACTGCTACATCCCCACCTCCGACAACCGCAACCGTTTTGTTCCGAAAGAATGCACCATCACAGGTGGCACAGTAGGAAACTCCCATTCCGGTCAGTTCTTCCTCTCCCGGCACATTAAGGTGTGCATGCCTTGCCCCCATGGCAAGAATCAGGGTTTTGGCTTCAAAATCCCCGTCCAGGGTATGCACCACTTTAAAGCTTTCCTTATCTTCAATGCCGGTTACTTCCGTTTCCTTAAATTCCGCGCCCATCTTTTCCGCATGTTCCCTGAATTTGATTCCCATGTCAAAACCATTGATGCCCGGCAGCCCCAGATAATTGTCCACCTCATAAGTGTTTAACACCTGCCCGCCGCTCATGGGATTTTTTTCTATGACAAGCAGGTCAAGCCCCGCCCTTTTTCCGTATACTGCCGCACCAAGCCCTGCCGGGCCGGAACCGATAATGATAAGGTCATACATTTTTTCCTCACCTCCGTTTTTGATGTTGATAGGTAATAGATAGTGTATCAGCTTTTAAGATAAATTACAACTCTGCGCCTGAATTTGTGCAATTAGCGTGGCGGCTTTCCCTCTACCCTTCTTTTTCCTCAAGGTACAAATTTACCCTGCCCTCTATTATCTCGAGAGTTTCTTCCAGAGTCTTTTGTCCGTAAAAATAGGCATTTGCTTCTTCCAACACTATATCCCGGATGACATAGGAATCGAGATTATCTCCCGTACCGAAAGAAATCAAGCCTTTCACCAGTTCTACTTCCTCCTGTGTGGATGCATAAAAGAACATGTCAATTTCCGTGCCGTCCTCCGCATAGCTCACAACAGTCTTTTTGGGGGCCTGCACGGGGTTTCCTTCTTCATCCGTCAAAACATTTCCTGCATCATCATACCGGTAATACGGTGTCCGTACACTTTCAAAGTAAGCATCCAGCACGTCCATCCTTGAAGGAAATCCCGTCTGGAAATCACCTGTTTTTTCCGTCTGTGCCACTTTTGTTAATTGTGCGCTGATAAACTCCCATGCCGCATCCTTATATGCCGACTGGCTGTTTATGCCCAGTATGACGCCACATCCTTCTATCCTCGAACCGCTACGCCCGTCCGCCGCCGGATAACCGATACAGGTGATTTCACTTCCAAAATAACAGCGGTACTCCTGTAGCTGATACATATCGCTTATCCTCGCTTCATACAGTTTTACGGTACCTTTCCCCAGCATCAGATGGATTTCTTCCAAAGAAAATATTGTTTTTTCCCGAAAATATTCATTGGAAAACTTAAGCATCCTCTCAAATTCCGTCCCTGCAAAGCAGCTTACTTTTGCCTCCCTGTCTACATATTCATCAATGTTATTGATGAGCAGATATTGGAGCATCATCATTTTTCCTTCATATGCAAACATGCGGGCGTCATCCGCCAGCCCCTCTGCATAATCCATAAATGTATCAGGCGTCCAAAACATACCGGATGGCAAATCACTTTTCTTACCGATAATGGTGTCTATATAGAATGCGGACGGCACGGCATACAGGTGTCCGTTCATCGTATAATTTTCCAGAAGTCCCTCCACGAAGTCCTCTCTTTTCACCGTACCCCCGTCCAGATAAGGGTTTAAGTCTTCCAGAACATCTTTATCCAGATAGGCTCCCATGTCGCCGGAAAGATAACGCAAATCTATAATATCCGGTCCGTTTCCGTTTATGATTTCCTGATTCATTTTCCGAAGACCCTCACCCTTGTCGTTTTCAGAATAAGCAACTATTTCAATCCGGTATCCGCTGTGCATCCTGTTATACTCTGCCACTGCAGCGTCCAGAGAATAGTCCCTAAGGGGCATGCCCAATCGGATTGTCTGCTTCACCGGCATATCTTCTGCCGGTACTTTTGTAAGAAGCGCCACCTCTAACCGGCTTGCATTCTGAATGCCTTTCTGTAAAATTACAATCCTTCCGTCTTCCAGAACCGCAATATCCTGTATAAAATCCGCAACCGCATTGCACTCGTTCAAATCCAGTATTGTTTCACCGGATTTTGTTTTTATATGATATTCCATCAGGGAATGCCCCTGTATATAATACAGGGCGTCCTCCGTTACCGCCTGTACTATCAGATTTCCTCTTTCATTGGAAACCTCCTCTAATTCCTCTAGATTTCCATCCGGTTGTGCAAGCATGACGGCATTGTCCACATATCCATAAAGAACAATCCCCTTTTCCGCCATCCTATCCACCTGCGGCGTCCCTTCCATTTCCTGTAGGGGACGAATGGATTTTCCTTCGGAGTTTAGGACTGCAAGGAAGTAAACGCCTTCTTTATCTATAATTAAATACAGATTGCCCTCTTTATCCATGGCTGCATGGGGTATCCTGTTTTCCTTTCCCTCCACAATCCCCGAAATGTCCGTCTGCACCGAAGCTTCCCCTTTCGCAGTTACCTTCTCAACAAACCATTCTTCTTTTTCCGTTTCCTGATTGATATTGTTTCTGACATACCATATTTTTCCCTCAGAATCCGTAAAAAGACAATTGACCATTCCTTCCACTTCGGTCAATACCGGCTCTTCATCCTCCAAAATATCCACGCTTCCGATATAGCTGTAAACTACTCCCTCCTTTGCCGTAAGCACAACGTAATGCAGCCGGGAGCCTGAAAGCACATAATCCATCAATATACCATCCTGAATAGACGCGTCCACAATCTTCCACTCCGGCAAGTATCCGCTAATCTCCTTTTGGGTTTCTCCCACGCTGCTTCCTGCCTGCTTTTCAGGATTGTCTTCCCCTTTTACGGTGCAGGCCGCCAAAAAGCATAATATACATATCACAAAAACCACCAGACTGCTTTTCCTTCCCATATTGTAAACCACACCTTTCTTACTCCATTCTTCACCCATTATAAACTCCACATCTTACAAAAAATAAGTGTATCTCTTACAAAATCCTTAACCTTTGTCCGCTTAGATGTTATAATAGCCGCAAAGGAAAAACAAGCGGCTGCGAAGCAGACATTTGTTTTTCCTGCGGCATTAACGAGCAAGGGAGGACTTTTTCTTGAAAACAGTATTGATTACCGGCGCGTCCAGAGGAATCGGCGCCGCCATGGCACGCACTTTTGCGGCAAACGGCTGCCGCACCGTCATTACCTGCCGAAACAGCGAGGCCGACCTTTTATCTATAAAGGAAGAAATAGAAACTTCTTATAATGTTCCTTGCATGGCCCATGTCTGCGATATGGGTGATTTTAAACAGGTGGAACAGCTTTTTACACAGCTTCCGCCCGTGGACATCCTGATTAACAATGCAGGAATTTCCTACTTTGGTCTTTTGTCCGAAATGTCCGTGGCGGACTGGCGCCGCATGATGGACACTAACCTGAATGCCTGCTTCTATACCTGCAAGCTGGCAATCCCCTCCATGGTGGCAAAAAAAGAAGGCCGTATTCTGAATATTTCCTCCGTCTGGGGAAACTGCGGCTCTTCCATGGAAACTGCTTATTCCGCTGCAAAAGGCGGCGTAAACGCTTTTACCAAAGCCCTCGCCAAGGAACTTGCCCCCAGCAATATTCAGGTCAACGCCCTTGCTCCGGGGCTTATTGACACCGCCATGAACCACTGCCTTTCAGCAGAAGACATAGAAGCCCTGAAAACAGAAATACCTGCCGACAGGCTGGGCTCTCCCGAAGAAGTCGCCCTGCTTGCATGGCAGGTAGTAAATGCCCCGGCTTATATGACCGGACAGATTATCGGTATTGACGGCGGATGGTTCTGATTTGCGGCGTCTTGTCCGCTGTGGGTGCTACGGGATAGCGTTTTATGACGTTTCCCCTGCATCCTCCGCCTCGTTTTTTAACTTGCTGATATAGGCTTTTTCAATCCGCCTGTCCTGAATATCCTCCACGTGGATGTGCAGCCCGAACCCCTCCACGTCAAAGCTGACGCCGTCTTCCGGGATGGCCTGCAACAGACTGATTATCAGTCCGCCCACCGTGTCATAGTCCTCTTCTTCCATGTTGAGTTCGATATCCAGCTCTTTTGCCAAATCGTCTATGGTGGTGTTTCCCGTCACCTTAAAGAGATTATCTTCAAGCTGTACAATCTCCGGTTCTTCCTCCGGGTCAAATTCATCATAGATATTCCCCACGATTTCTTCCACCAAATCTTCCATGGTGACGATACCTTCCACTGCCCCGTACTCATCGACAATCACGGCAATATGAATTTTTTTCTTCTGCATGTCTGCAAACAGAGTATCCGCATGAATGCTTTCGGGCACAAAATAGGCGGGACGGATTACATCCCTGATATATACTTGCTTCCCTTTGCTTAAAGCAATCAAAAAATCCCTCGCATAAAGAATCCCGACAATATCATCCAAATCCTCTTCATACACAGGATAACGGGAGCGCCCGGTTTCCTCAATGGTGCGCAGTATCTCCTCCTGACTCTCCTCCACGGAAATGGCAACCACATCCGTTCGCTGTGTCATGACACGACGCACGCTCAAATCATCAAAATCAAAGATATTCTGTATCCACTCTTTTTCGTTTTCATCGATACTGCCTTTTTCTTCCCCGATATCCACCATCATCCTGATTTCTTCTTCAGTGACATTTTCTCCGGCGCTCTCTGTTTTAATATGCAGGATGCGAAGCATCAGATTGGTGGAAAAAGCCAGAAACCGGATAAGGGGCTTCATAATGACCGCAATGCCTGAAATAACTCCGTAAGAAGCTTTTGCCCATTCAAATGGTTTCTGCATGGCAATCCGTTTCGGCACCAGTTCCCCGAATACAAGGGTAAAGTAAGCCAGTATCAGGGTGATGAACACCACGGCAATCCAAAACAAAGCCTGTTTGGAAATCAGGGTAAATTCCAAATCGCGGTAAATCCAGTCCACCAGATACCCCGAAAAATTTTCTGCTGCAAGGGCACTGCCCAGATAACCCGCCAAGGTGATTCCTATTTGTATGGTGGACAAAAAATCCGAGGGCTTTGCCACCAGCTTTAAAAGCTTTGCCGCTTGCTTATTTCCTTCGTCTTCCAGCTTATGAAGCTTTGTGGTATTTAAAGATACCACCGCCATCTCCGTTCCGGCAAAAAAACCGTTGATTAAAATTAAGATAATTTGTAACAATAATTGTAATACTACCGTATTCAAGACTATTTCTCCATTTCCAGATAATTTTACAGGGTATTTCCCGTAACACAAAAAGGCATAACCTGTCGTATAAATATACCACAGGCTATACCTAATCTTTATTATCCATTATTTGCTTTTCCGTATCAGTTTCCGCGTCGCCTTCAGCGTCGTCCATCTTTCTGTTTTCCTCGCTTCCGCATATGTGTAACAGTGATAGTATATCATAGAATTATATTTTATGCAAGACGGACGGAATTGTCAATACCCACGGAACACACCACTGCCCCCGCCTCCGTCTTTAACCCGTGCTTTTTGTTCACCATTTCCATAATGGCATTCCGCTTTTCACCCGATGATACAATCACAATGATTTCTTTTTCGGACTGAATGGATATGCCGAAAAACTGGCTGGTATCTTCGGGTCCTGCCCATCTTGCCCTGATTACCGTACCGCCTCTTGCGCCTGCCTGCCTGGCAGTGTCCATGACGGCATCCGTATGCCCCTGGTTTACCGCTATCAGAATCAGGCTGCTGTCCGTTTTTGTTTCCATCTGCAATCCTCCGTTTCCGCCTTCCTGCCCGCCTAACAGCACCGTCGCAATCAGGCTGTTTAACCCGGTCATCGGCATATCCACCACAATGCCTTTGCCGTAAGATTCCCCGATTTCATTTTCCAGCTTATGCAGCAGCCTGTCAGCTACCCCCTGCGCCGCCATGCTGAGCAGAATATCCTTTTCCGCGCTTCCGACTCCCAGTACATCCAGAAGTTCCGAGGAGGCCGTGCCCCTGCCCATGCACTGGTAACTGCAAAATACACCCTGCCGGGCGTAGAGCTTTGCCAGCGCCGTACCCCTGCCGCGCTCCGCAACGGTCACGATTAATTTGATTCTTTTTTTATCCGGCATAACATTTTCCCACTCCCCATGAATCATTCAAAATACATAATACAATCCTCTGCTTCCTTAAGCTGCAGAATCAGTTTTCGCTTTCTGACTTTCTTACGGATATTATCCGCAAGGCCCATCACCTGAATGGTGAAAAGCGGCGTCATTGCCACCATTGCCACGATGCCAAAAGCATCCGTCAGAACATCTCCCCCCAACGCTTCACAGGCTCCCATTGCCAAAGGCAGCAGAAAGGTCGTTGTCATCGGTCCGCTTGCCACACCGCCGGAGTCAAAGGCAATACCCGTAAAAATCTGGGGAACAAAAAAGGTCAGAAGCAGGGACAACAGATATCCGGGTATTAAAAACCACATAATGTTAAGTCCCGTAAGGATACGCAGCATGGCAATGCCCACAGAAAAAGCAATGCCGATGGAAAGGCTTTTTCCCAAGGACTTCTGTGTAATCGAGCCGTTGGTCACGTCCTCCACCTGTCTGGTGAGAACCTGTACCGCCGGCTCTGCCTTGACAATGAAATACCCGATAAGCATCCCGATGGGAAGCAGGGCCCACGCCTTGCTGCTTCCGGCTATTGCAGAGCCGATATACTGTCCTGCCGGCATAAACCCTACGTTCACACCCGTCAAAAACAATACCAGACCTATGTAACTGTATACAAAGCCGGAAAAAATCCTGAAAAGCTGTCTTTTGTGGAACCTGCGGAAAATGCACTGGAACAAGACGAACAAAAGAACAATCGGCACCAGCGCCACGGCCACTTCCTTTATATAGATAGGAAGGGCACGGGCAAACTCTAAGGCGGCGTCTCGGGTAGTCGCCAGTTCCTCAATGCCCACCGGCGTGTAAACCGCGTCCTCGGGATGATAACAAATCCCCAGTATCAGTACGGACAGCACCGGGCCCATACTGCAAATGGCAGTCAGACCGAAGCTGTCACTGCTGGAATTTTTATCGCTTCTGACAGAAGCCATACCAATACCAAGCGCCATGACAAAGGGCACCGTAACGGGACCGGTGGTAACGCCTCCCGAATCAAAGGATACCGGGATAAAATCCGCAGGCGTAAAAAACGCCAGTACAAAAATCAAGCCATAAAAGAAAATCAGAATGTAAGAGAGGGGAATTTTAAACAAAATACGGAGCTGGGCAAGGACAAGGAAAAAACCCACGCCCACCGCCACCGTCAGAATCAGCGTCAGGTTTGGAATGGCGGGCACCTGCCGTGCAAGCACCTGCAAATCCGGCTCCGCAACGGTAATCATCACCCCCAGTACAAAGCAGACAAGCAGCGGTATGGCAATCTTTTTTGCCCTACTGAGCTGTACGCCGATGCCCTCCCCCATAGGTATCATGGACATATCCACACCCAGGGTGAAAAAGCCCATGCCGATAACCAAAAGCATCGCCCCAAACAAAAACAATGTCAAAGTGCCCGGCGTCAGGGGCGCAATGGAAATACTCAAAAAGAGTACAATCAAGGTAATGGGCAGGACAGAGGTAATCGATTCGTATACTTTTTCCCGTAACTGTTCGTTATATCTCAAACGGCATACTCCTTTTTACCAAAACATTTGATATTATAAATATGATACTATGCCGCATCCGTTTTTGTAAAGGAAATAATATTCTGCACCAGCTTAACCAGTTCCACCAGCGGAATGATAATAAGGGCAATGAGCAGGGCAGTGATATATTCCGCAAACGAAATATGCTCAAAACCAAATGCGTTACGCAAAAACGGAACATAAATAACCGCAGTTGTGCATAAAAAGGACAAAATCATGGCGCCCCACAAAAACAGATTCTGCTTCTTTATGGTAAAGACAGACTTCTTTAAGGAACGCATGTTAAAGGAATGAAAAATTTCCGCCATGGACAGGGTCAGAAATGCCATGGTCATCCCGTCCGCACTGTCGGTAAATTCCCACACGCCCGATTCCATATAGTGTCCGACCAGATATGCGGCAACGGTGAGCAAGGTTACCGCAAATCCCTGCAGAACCACATGCACGCCGAGTCCGCCCGCAAAGATACCTTCTTTGGCATCCCTCGGCTTCCTTTGCATAATATCCGATTCTCCTTTTTCCATGCCAAGCGCAAGGGCGGGAAAGCAGTCCGTAATCAGGTTAATCCATAAAAGGTGAACCGGCTTTAATATGGTAAACCCGAGCAAGGTTGCAAAAAAGATGGCAAGTACTTCGGAAAGGTTGCTGGCAAGCAAAAACTGGATGGACTTTCTAATATTGTCGTAAATCCGCCTTCCTTCCCCTACCGCGTTTACAATCGTGGCAAAATTGTCATCCGCCAGCACCATATCCGCCACGTTTTTTGTGACATCCGTACCCGTAATCCCCATGCCCACACCGATATCCGCATTTTTGATGGAGGGAGCATCATTAACGCCGTCGCCTGTCATGGCAGTGACCTTTCCTTTTGCCCGCCACGCGTTGACAATACGCACCTTGTGCTCCGGCTGTACACGGGCGTAAACAGCATACTTTTCTATGTTTTCTGCCAGTTCCTCGTCCGTCATGTCATCAAGCGCCGCCCCCGTAACTGCCTGCACGGGGTCGTCTATAATACCCAGTTCCATTGCTATGGCTGTGGCCGTATCCTTGTGGTCCCCGGTAATCATGACCGGTCTGATGCCTGCTGCCCGGCATTCCTCAATCGCTGCTTTTACCTCGGGGCGCACCGGGTCAATCATGCCCACAAGCCCGATAAACACCAGCTTTTCCTCAAGGACATCCACCTCGAAGGAATCCGGTTTGCGTTCCCATTCCCTGTATGCCGCACCCAGCACACGCAGGGCTTTATCCGCCATGGATTTGTTTTCCCGCAGCACCTGTTCCTGCAAATCCCTTGTTAATTCCAGCACTTTTCCATCCATCAGAATGTGGGAACAGCATTTCAATATCTCATCCGGCGCACCCTTGGTATACTGAATGATGCTGCCGTCCTTTTTCCTGTGGACGGTCGTCATTCGCTTTCTCATGGAGTCAAACGGCGCTTCCCCGATTCTGACGTTTTCTTCTTTTAAATCATCCTTGGAAAAGCCTGCGGAAAATGCATAGTTTACCAATGCGCACTCCGTCGGCTCCCCGACTGCTTCCTTTTTCTCATCCAGTTCCGCATCCGAGCACAGCGCCATGGCACAGGCCAGAAGTTTCTCGTCCGTTCCGGTATGTTCTACCACCGTCATTTTGTTCTGGGTCAGGGTGCCCGTCTTGTCAGAGCAGATAACCTGCGCACACCCTAAAGTTTCCACCGCCGTAAGCTTCCTGATAACCGCATTTCGCTTTGACATGTTGGTGACACCGATGGATAACACAATTGTCACCACCGCGGCAAGTCCCTCGGGTATTGCCGCAACGGCAAGACTGACCGCCACCATAAAGGTGTCAAGCAGGGTTTCCCCTGAAATGTCGGGATAGGCGCGCAGCAGATTGATGGCAAATATCACGGCGCAGATTCCCAATACCAGCAGGCTCAAAACCTTGCTGAGCTGGTTCAGCTTTTTTTGCAGCGGCGTTTCGTTGTCCTCCGCCTTTGCCAATGCATCTGCAATTTTACCCATTTCCGTGTTCATCCCGGTGGCCGTGATAACAGCCCTGCCGCGCCCGTACACCACCGTACTGCCCATGTATACCATGTTTTTGCGGTCCCCCAGCGGCACCTTTCCGTCACTGCTTACAAGAACCTCGCTTGTCTTGGCGGCGGGAACGGATTCCCCTGTCAGCGCCGCCTCCTCTACCTTCATGCTGGCGCTTTCCAAAATCCTTGCATCTGCAGGCACCGAGTCACCGGCTTCCAGAACAATGATATCTCCCGGCACCAATTCTTCGCTTTTTACAGTAAGCTGCCTGCCGTCCCTGATTACCTTGGAGGTTGCCGCGGCAATTTCCTGTAAAGCGGCAATCGCCTTTTCCGCTTTGCTTTCCTGCACAACGCCCAGCACCGCATTGATAAGCACCACAACCAGAATAATGATAACATCCGCAAAGGATTCTCCCGCATATACCGCCGTAATGCCGGATATCACCGCCGCCGCTGCCAGTATCAGAATCATGGGATTTAAAAGCTGCTGCCAGAACCGCTGTAAAAGAGTGACCTTCTTTCCTTCCGCCAGCTTGTTTTTGCCGTAAAGCGCCTCACGTTCTTCCACCTGTACCGCACGCAGTCCCCCTTCCCCTGTCTGCTGTTCCTTCAATACTTCTTCCGCGCTGCACAAATACTCTTTCATTCTTCCTCCCATTCTGCCGTCTTAACGGCGCATAAAATCAAAAAACTCATATACAATGATTGTAACCACTGTATATGAGTCTCATTCTCTATAGATAAACCAGACGACTATGCCGCCATGCTTGTTGATTTATCGCGCGTCCCCAAACTTTGTCCAGTTCTGCGGAACTACTCCCTCAACTATGTAATTGATATTAATATCATATAGGGATTTCCATAATTTGTCAATCCCTAACAATCTTTTCCGCATTTTGCATTGCGGCCGCCCCAGCGTGCATTTGTTCCAACAGGACACGCTCCCGCTCGGGTAAAAACGCAGTGGTACGTAAGAGGTTATAAGACAACCTCTAAGTACCAGCGTTTTTACACGGTCCTTTATGGAATCAAATGCACGCTGGGGCGGCCGCAATGCAAAATGCGGAAACTCAAGATGACAATCCTGCAAATACTTTTTTAGGAGGATTTTTTAGAACATATTGAAATGGTTTTCGCTCTTTATTATTCTTCTAACCTAAACAGCAGTAGTTCGGATGCTTCCTTTTTCACGGCACGTTCCGCTACATCAAAGAAATCAGATTTTGTTTTAATACCGTCTGCATAGGTTGGATAGCATGACTTTGTGGGATTTAGAGCGAGACCATAAGCAAACTCACCATATTCCTTTATATCCTCATCCATAGCCTTGATTAGCATATTATTCCTCTCGTTTCAGTCTAAAGGTCAATCCATCGTACTTCTGTCCATCAACCTCTCGTGTGCCAACGTTGCGGTTACACTCCACAAAGCCAAGCTTTTCGGCACAGCAAAGCATACGGACGTTGCCCGACCAAGTTTGCGTGTAAAGCTCATCCACTCTGTTCTCAAAGAAATAGTTCATAAAGGCACGGAGGGAGTCTGTACCAATACCGTGTCCCCATACGTCGGGTTCGCAAATATCAATGCCAATGGCACAATAGACGGTCTGACCGTCCTTAATCTCGCCAATCCATTCGTAGTTCTCGTCAATGGAGTAGGAGCTTACCCAGCCAATGTGTCTGCCGTTCCATTCAATCTCAAACTTCCAACGGCGAGCATCGTCGGGAAGATTATTCACGGATTCATAGTATGACCTCCAGCTTTTGCGCTCGGTTTCTTCGTCCGATTCGATAGGCTCCCACGGTGCATCTGTATTCGACCACTCGGTTTCGGTTGTAAACCAACGTACATAGTCCTCAATGTCGGACTCTATCATATCCCGAAGGATGATGTTTTCGTGTTTAATTTGCATAGCTTAACCCTCCGATTTTTGGATATGCGCTCTTATAGTTGCTTCGTGTTCTTTACAATAAGCATAACTATTTCGCATAAAATCCTCGATGCTTTGAATCCTATACATAGCATCCAAAGTATCTAAAATCGGTTTACCATCTACCATCATATCAAAGAAATAAGGGTAGATACACCCGCCGTTCTCTCTTGGAAAATAGGGGTTAATGGAACTAAGCCGTTCATCCTTCATAACAGATTCGACCACCATTTCACTCAAAATCCATTTGAGTGATGGACGCTCGTATTCATCGTAACTGTCTCCGAACAATCTATTCCATACATAGAACCAAACAAAATGTATAATCTCGTGTATTCCACCACCGATAGCGCCTCTTTCGCTGTTCAAATAGAAAGTATCATAACAGCGTTCTTTTAGAAACCGTGGCTCAATAGGATTCAAGCTCAAATTACACCGCATGTCGTTAAATAAGTTAGCACAATCCACGCCAAAGGCATCCGATAAAGTTGCCATAATCTGCGATTTACAAGCGTTCCAATGACGAGTATATAAGACTACCTTCTCATTAATCGTATCTTCTAACTCAGCATAAGCGGCTCTCATTGTACACTCAATATAGTTTTTTCTGTCTGCAAACGGCAAACTTGTGGCGTATGTTTTATCAAGCTGCGGATAGAAATGGTATAAGGGCTCAGACCAAAAGGCTGATTCAGCTTCGGTCTGAAAATCCATAATTCGCTGAATCATGTAATCAGCACCGGGGTTTACAAATGTAATTTCCATGACTTCTCCATTTGTTCTATTCAATAATCAAATTCAGGTTCACCGACCGCAATCGTCTGCGTCAGCTTTTCGTCTTTATACGGCTTGCGAATTTCGATTAAATTAAATCATCCTGTGATTGTTGGGATGAACATAGTTGTAAACAGTATCATCTCCATAGGAAGCGGCAATTTTCTCTGCCTTACGGTGCAGAGCAGTAGCAATACCATGACGGCGATATTCCTCTTTGACAAAAATGGATTCCACCCACACAACCTCACTGTCAACACAGCAAACAACATAGCCTGCGTATTCGCCATCCACAAGGGCGGCATACACCGGGAACTTGGCTGAAAGATATTCTGCCATTTCTGCGAGGGCATCGTTGACTTGTTAGACCTCTCATATTTACATCCCAATCACCCTCCTACGGCTACATACAAATTTTCGTAATAATTATAGCATAAATCTGTGAAAATTTCCACCACATACACAAAAGTTCCGCATTTTGCATTGCGGCAGTCCCAGCGTGCATTTGATTCCATAAAGGACCGTGTAAAAACGCTGGTACTTAGAGGTTGTCTTATAACCTCTTACGTACCACTGCGTTTTTACCCGAGCGGGAGCGTGTCCTGTTGGAACAAATGCACGCTGGGACTGCCGCCATGCAAAATGCGGAAACTCAAGCTGACAATCCTGCAAATACTTTTTTTAGAGGATTTTTTAGAACATAATGAAATGGTTTTTACTCTTTATTATTCTTCTAACATACATTCCACTTTTTTATAATCAATAAACGGAGCAAACTCAACATATCCCTTCAAATATCCTTGTTTCACTGATTCCACAATCAAATTTTCCAGTGTAAATTGGGGCAAAAAGGGAGCCAGCTTTATCAAATTATCCATCCCTCCGTTAATATCCATTTTTTTAATTAATATTTCCATTATTTCTTCATCGGAAAACGGAGCTATTCGTATTATATCATCCAGACAAAATAACCCTTCATACTTTGAAATAATATCTAATATAAGCTTCAGGCTTAAGAAAGGCATCAGGTTACATATATGTGTTACCTCATTTTCCTTACTGAAATCACATTTTTTTATTAGATTCTCTAAATCTTCTTCCTTCAGAAAAGGAGCCATTTGATATATGACTTTTAAATTGACATTTTCTACTACCATATTTACCAATATAGAAACTGTTTCTTCTGAAACATATGGTAATAAGTTTTGCAAAACACCTATATTTATTTTTTCATTGTCACTGTATTTGCTCTCAACAATTTTACTAATCGATTCAGGTTCAATAAACTTTACAATATCTATAAGTTCATCCCATTCAATTCTATTAAGCCCCTCTTCCTCCTTTTGAAAATTAATGTATTTTTTTATATTACTTCTTTCTACATTACATCCAAGAATTTCATCTATATTAACCTCAAAAATGTTAGCCAAATCTTCCCATTTAGCTATATCCGGCATAGAATTTCCTCTTTCCCAATTAGAAACCGCTTGATAACTTATGCCTAACAAATCAGCCAACTGCATTTGAGTCAAATTCTTTTTACATCGATTTTCCTTAATTTTTTTTGCAATAACCAAAATATCAAACATGCTTTCTTTCTCCTTTTTATAATTTTTGTCCTCTCAATTCAGTTTATCTCGAAACAGCTTTTTGTTTCGTGCTTTCATTATAATTTGATACTTATAAAAATGCACTCAATTATTGCTTGAGCAATTGATTTTCAGTCGTATATTATACGGTTTCTCTTAATTTAGTCCTATTCTCAATTATATATAAATATTTTACTTATCAAGATAATTCTTCCATAGGATTTTACCCTGTGTTATAATCGACCTAATAAACCGGATTCTTGGAAAATAGTAAGGAGCAGCAGATATGATTCGATTAAGACCATATAAAGAAAAAGATACGGAAACTATTTTATCATGGGTCAAAGATGAAAAATCATTTTATCGATGGACTGCCGGTATATTGGGAGAGTATCCTCTCACCGTCGAACAATTCCAAAAGGTAAATGATTTGATGAATTACGAATTGGTTTTGTCATTGTGGATTCTCAAAAACGTGGTAAGGGTTATGGGAAAAACATGCTGCTGCTTGCAATCAAATATGCCCACGAGATATATGGCGCAAACAAGGTATCGTTAGGTGTATTCGAAAATAATGAACCGGCTTATTATTGCTATAAAGCTGCCGGATTTAAAGATGTAGCCCTGAATGAAACAGAAACCTATCATGTACTGAGTGAAGACTGGAAATGTCTGGAACTGGAAATCAGATTTTAATTTTTAAAGAAAGTTACCGATATGTATGAACAAGATTATATTATGCGCCTTATCAAGGAAATAATAAGGTCATTATTAAAGTTGCTATTCAATATTGACACGGATTCCCCAACAAAAGACTTGCTATCCGAAAAAGAGCAAAAGACAACTCTGGAAAAGTTGTTGGACATGATTGACGAAGGAGAAATAAACAAAGCCGAAAATGAATTGAGCAATCTGACGGAAAGCGGCGACCATAAATATCTTGAAGTTGCCTTATTGTTCTATTCTTACTTAAATGAAAAGAATGATGCTTTTCTGGAAGAACACCGTTTCAGCAGGGAAGAAATCAGCATGGGATTGAAGTCAGTCATATCTCAATACGGCTTGGGCAGTGTAGCAGAAGCATTTTTGACAGAATTGTAAAAAGCATTTTGAACATCCGTCATTCCATGTCCGGCGCCTGCCCGTCATGCGCTTTCCACATGCATTCCGTAATCCGCATGTCGGTAAAAACTGCCTTAAAAGAGGACTGTTCCGGGCTGCAGGCGTAAATCCCAAATTTAATTTTCGCCGCCCCTTCCCACATATGGCAGATGCGTATTTGTGTAAATTTTTTCCCATCTGTTGCACATTCCATACAATAATCGTCTTCCCTGCGGCTGAATCTGTACCACATAGTCTTGACAGCGGCCGGAATCGCGGTTGTTGCCCAGTCTGAATGCTCATGTACAGTAAAGAAGCAAGAAACCGAAAACAAGAGATAGACCGCCAGCACCACACTATTCCGAACCAAAGAAGCTTAAAGACTAAAAGACAGTTTCATCATATGACTAAAAGACAGTTTCATCATATCCATTGACAAAAACAATAAAAAATGCTATTTTGTAGAGGTAGTAATTCAATTCGTCCATTCGCGTGTTACTACCGTAGAAATTGAGAATCGTATTTGCGATTTGAATAATGTTGGATGTTGAAAATCTTCCGCATGAATGGCAAAACATACCCAAAAGTATTTGGGCTGTTTTTGCTGTCTTTATGGGAAGATTTTTTTGTTTGGAAAAAGAGAATGGAGGTGAATTTATTTATGAAATATATTCGAGGTATTTACTCAGTACAGTTGATACAACTGTTAGCGGATTGTGCTGAGGATAATGGAACCTGCTGACAGTTACAACTGTACTGTTCTAATGACAATATTATCATTCAGAAAAGGAGTACAGTTATGCGTTATATGAAAGAAGTTTTAAAAAATAACAAGAAATGGGTAATTGTCTATCTGTTAATCGGCTTATTCAATGCCTTTATGTCAAACTATAAAGCTGATTATTTTCAAAAGGTTATAGACGGACTGACAGACAGAACAATGACCGTTTATGGGATTTTGTTTTATGGTGCCATTCTTTTTATCAATTATGGAATGAACTATATAGACGAATATCCGTCTGCCAAACTTGGGAATGAGATTTACTTGGATTTCAAGTTATTGGCACTGCGTAAGATTGGCAGAATGGATTATTCTGAATACCAAAAGTTAGGAACAGGCAAGTTGGTTCAACAGATTGAAAATGGGGCTAATGCAGGAAAAGGTGTTCTCTATGACTTTTGGTTCTGCGTTGTCAGAAATTTACTGCCAACAATTCTTTTCAGCCTATATTTTATCTGGAAAATAGACAGAAGCGTAACATATTTTCTTTTGGCAGGATATATTATTATATTTTTGGTAACGAACCTTCTGCTGAAAGGATTGTATCAGATAAAGGAAAAGATACTGACAAACGAGGAAGAATTAAACCATTTTCTTGTGCGTGGTTTTATGGAAATGCCGATTTTCCGTATGAAACATCAATTTCCAAATGAAGTAAAAAAGGCATTGGGGGCAAAGCGTGTTATTGTATCATCAAAAGTGAAAATGACTATGATACACGAAGCGTTTTTTACCATATTTGCAGTATTAGTTGCATGTTTAGATGTTGGGATTTTAGCTTATGCGTGGAGAAATAACCATTTATCTATTGGCTCTGTAGTCGCTTTAATCACATTGATTGATAATGCGTATACTCCTATTGCAATTTTTAACGTCATTTATGTACAGTACAAACTGAATAAAACGGCTTGGCTGCGATTTACGGGGCTGTTAGATTTGAAAGAAGATACACAGCTTGAACAAGGCATAGATTTTGCTACACCTCTAAACGAAATTCATGTTGAGGACTTATCATTTTCCTATGAAAACAAAGAAGTGCTTCAATCCGTCAGTTTGACTATTAAAAGGGGTGAAAAAATAGCATTTGTCGGTGAATCGGGTTCGGGAAAATCGACATTGACAAAAATATTGGTTGGGCTGCTCAAGTATGATAAAGGAAATATTCTTTTTGATGATGAACCACTCAAAAATATTTCACTGGAATCATTGTATGAAAAAGTATCCTATTTATCACAGGATACTCCTGTTTTTGATGGCACAATCAAAGAAAATCTTGTGTTTGACAATGAAGTTTCAGAAGCCGATATTCATGTATGCCTTGAAAAAACACATCTGTTGTCAATGCTTGCAGCATTGGATAAAGGTTTAGAAACAAGAATAGGTGAGAAAGGAACTTGTTTATCGGGTGGAGAAAAGCAGCGATTGGCATTAGCCAGACTTTGGTTTGATAATTCTGATATAGTCGTTTTAGATGAAGCAACATCAGCATTGGATAATGTGACCGAAGGTATCGTTATGAAAAATGTTTTGGAACAGGTAAAACATGCTACCGTGATTGCTGTTGCTCATCGTCTGACTTCCATTAGAGAATTTGACCGTATTGTTGTATTCAGAAACGGAAAGATTGTTGGTAATGGGACTTTTGATGAATTGCTTGGAAACAACAATTATTTTTTCGACTTATACAGGAAAGAAAAAGAAAACTCTTAAGGGGGAGGTGATATTTATCGGTAAAATAATCATGCTTACATTCAACGATACAGAAGAAAAAGCGGTTGAAAAAGCCATAGCTGTCCTTGCCGATATGATACCACTGGAAGCCATGCAGCCGCCACAATCCCCCACACTTACTTTTCCGGGATTGGAAATAAGGCTGCACCAGCACCGGGTATTAAAAGACGGGGCAGACATAAACCTTACACGTTTGGAATACGGCGCACTCTGCTACCTTGCCGCCAGTCCGGGGCAGGTATTCACAAAGGCGCAAATCTTTGAAGCCGTTTGGAGCATGGAAAGCGAAAGCTGCCAGTCAAGCGTTGCTAACGTGATTTACAATCTGCGGAAAAAGATAGAGCCGGACAGCCGTAAGCCCACCTACATCAAGACCGTTTTAGGCATGGGCTACAAGTTCGCTTCCGGGGAATGACAACAAAATAACCACTGCCACCACAGCAGCATACCATAACAGGAAATCAAGAAAAGGTTTCCTGTTTTTTTACGCCAAAAATCGTGCTGATTTTCCAGCTTTGTCGAAAAGTTTTATCAAAAAGTTTCTCAAAACTTTGCCATATCTTCATTTCTCTGCGTAGCAAGGAGTAGAGGGGGAAGTTTACGCTGTTTTCTTAGAGCAAGATTCTACCACAGTACCAAATCTCGCCTATCGACTCATTTTGTCCTGCGGGAAGCTTGTTGGGGTTGCCACCCAAAGCCCAGGGCAAAGCATAAAAAGAAAGGAGTTGAAGCCCATGAAAAGATACAACACGCCCCACCGACACCGGGTAATCAAAACACGCTTGACCGAGGAAGAATACGCCGAGTTTTCCGAGCGTGTTTCCCTCTGCAAAATGAGCCAAGCCGAGTTTATCCGGCAGGCACTAACCAAGTCAAGGATATGCCCGGTTATCACCGTTTCCCCGGTCAATGATGAACTACTCTCTGCCGTTGGGAAGCTAACCGCCGAGTACGGGAAAATCGGCGGCAGCTTGAATCAGATTGCCCGTTGTCTGAATGAGTACGGCGCACAATCCGCACCGCCCTTTCCTCTGCCATTTCCTTTGAGGACTTCTCCGGGAAGCTGCTGCAACAGGGCGTGACCGTTAAGGAGAGCCGGGGGAGATTATCGTATCTCACCCCGGACAGGACGAAGCCAATTACCGCCCGGAAGTTGGGTGATGATTTTGACCGCACCAACCTACTGGAAACACTCACCCAAAACGCACAGAACGCCATCAGAGCCGCCGAAACGCCCGCACCCAAAGAGGAACACCCCCCAGCATAAAAGACCGCTTACAGCGCAATAAAGCCGTCATAAACGCCCCGAAACAGGACACTTCCCAACAGGAAGCTGTACAGCGCATGGTAGACCGGGAAGCCAAACGAGCTGGGGGCAAAGGCATAGGATATGACCGCTGGGCGGCAGTCCACAACCTAAAGCAAATGGCAGCGACCATGAGTATTTATGAGGAATCCGGCTTTTCTTCCCCGGAGGAACCGGAAGCCGCCCGTGACGGGCTGAAAGCACAGAAAACAGAGAAAGCCCGCAAAAACTACCAGGCGCAGCACAAAAGCGATTTTATGATAGCCGAAGCTGCCACCCGGTATTTCAAGGCACAGGGTATTTCCAAGCTGCCAGCGTCCAAAGCCCTACAAGCAGAGATTGAGCAGCTTATGAGGGAAAAGAACAGCCTTTACAACGAGTACCGGGAAAAGAGGGAGCGCACAAAGGAATTGCAGACCGCCAAAGGCAATATCGGCCAAATCTTACGCCGTGAGCCGGAACGGGGAAAGGGGCGGGATAATGAACGGTAAACACCCATACATGGACTATTTACAGCACCGGGCGGCGTGTCGGCTTGTGCATGAGTGTTGTAATTACGATAACGGCAACTGTATCCTGCTGGATAACGGCGAGCCTTGCGTATGTGTGCAGAGTATCAGCCATTCGCTTCTCTGCCGCTGGCTTATAGCCGCCGTGCTGCCACTGGACAGGAAACTGGAAGCCGCCCTTTTGCACCGGGCAGACAGAAAACGCTGAAAAGTTTATGAAAGTGGTACGCAAGTACACCAGCTTTGAGGAACTCACCCCTACCCTGTTGCGGGAGTTTGTGGAGAAAATCGTAATCCACGAATCGGAAGCCCTTGACGGGAAACGCCGGGGGAAGCTCCGCAGACAGGAAATCGAAATCTATTACTCTTTTGTCGGCAAGGTAGAATTGCCCGACTAAAGCCCGACCCGTCCGGCAGTCAGCCGGACAGGGAACGGCAAAATTTTTTACACTTCTTTTACTTCTTTATCTCACATGAGCAAATAACCATGATTTGTCACAACGCTTCCCAGATGTTGAAATTCTTCATTCTCATACTCTACAGAGCCTTTCAGCCAGTTTTCACTGTCCAGATACATGAAAAATATTTCTCTTCTGTTTCCATCTGTAGCACGGGCGCATTATCATTTCTAAAATGATAATATGTTCTCTGCCACAAATCTGTATGGGGCATTGTTACAATTTCTATTTTCTGCCGATTTTCCGCCCAAAATACCGGCAGACCTTTTTCCTGTATTCCAGATAAGAATCCCCAAAAGTAACGATTAAGAAGTCCTCTTCCACATTGACAATCTGCAAATGCAACATCAGGATTGCAAGAACGGATACACCAAACAGCACCCGGTTAAAAAACATCAGCAAAATTCCGATGTAAACCAAATCGAATCCCAGAAAGGCAGGATTGCGGCTGATTTGGTAAATACCTTTTGTGACAAGTTCCGTTTTGTCCGTTTCGGAAACACCGGCTCGCCAGTTGTCCTGCATCGTAATGACCGCACATACAAATACGGCTACACCGCAAATCCCAAAAACCACACCCAGCACTCTTGCCCACAAAGGCAGAAGCGATAGCTTCCATATAATGCTCACAAACTCCGCCGCAGGAACAAGGATTGTGACAATTTTCATCGTAATCTCAATGCCTTTTACAAATCCCGTCTTTCCTTTTCCTATCTGGTCTGTCTGTATGCCCTTTTTCTTCTGAAGAATCATCTTTGTGAAATAACATCCGTAAAATACCAGTAATATAATAAAACCTGCTGCCTGAAATACCATTTTTTTCCCACGCTTTCTATATTTGTACTCCCTTTTCTCCATAAATCCCTATTGTAAACCAACAGTCTTATGCTAATATATTATAGTGGCGAATATCAATATGGACAAGAACATTTATCTTGCCGCCCTGACCTTGATGAATCATGCATCAGAAGAAAACCGCAAAGCATGACACAGCCAAATTCTTCACGATATTTTGGAGGTATGGAAAATGAATATTACTGTCATAAACGGAACAGAAAAACACGGTGTAACCTACCGCTTGAAAGAAATGTTTTTAGCAAAGTTCAAGGATAAATCAAGTATTACGGAATATTATCTTCCAAAGGATTGCCCCAATTTCTGTACGGGCTGTTTATGTTGTACAATAAAAGGTGAAAACACCTGCAAAGATGCAGAATTTATAGAAAAAATTGATAAATCGCTTTTGGAAGCGGATTTGATTGTAATGACCTCTCCCGCATATGTGTTTCATACCACGGGGGCAATGAAAGCGTTTCTCGACCATTTTGCTTACCGCTGGATGCCACACCGTCCTGCTCCTGAGATGTTTGGAAAGCGGGCCGTGATTATTACGCAATGCTTAGGTGCAGGAGCAAAATCTGCTGCAAAGGACATCCGGCACAGTTTATCCTGGTGGGGAATTTCTAAAATCGGAATATTTACCGGCGCATTGATGGGCGATATTGTGTGGGATAATCTCACTGAAAAAAAGCAAGCGGAACTTACAAAAAAGATTAAAAAGTTATCTCAAAAATTCGCGCGTGTGGATTACACAAAACCTGCACATACAAAACCGATTACCAAAATCAAATTTTTCTTTTGCCGTATGATACAGCAGTCACTACATAAAAATGACCCTGCATACCTCGATGGAAAGTATTGGGCAAAGCAGGGCTGGCTTGGTAGCGGCAGACCATGGAAATAATGGGGATAACTAAATGCTGTATCCGGAAATTACAGCTGCCAGCATTTCTTTCGCCCAATCATACTGGCCTTTATCCTCAAATCCACGATAAAAGACCTCTATCATCATAGTAAGATATAATATGATATCATACCAGCGAAGTCTGATTTTTTCCTGTGCAGTAAAAGACAACTTACCAAAACCCTCTAGGAATGCCTCATTCCTATTGTGGTGTCGAAAACGGTCGTCCATAAGGGATTCGCCCCACATCGCTCTCTCCCAATCAATGATTCCGCTAACATGTCCGTCTCTTACAAAGACATTACCTTCCCATAAATCCCAATGAACCAGTGTTGCTCCTGTCACCTCCAAAAACGCATTTCGGTTTTCTTCTAATTCCGCAAGCAAAGTATCTCCATCATATACAATGTCGATTGCCATTGCTTTCGCATCATTGATTAGGTTCATAAGCATTACTTTTACAAAATCATATAGGCTGTCATATCTTCTCTCGTCTCCTAAAAAACCAAACCGTGAATTTGTAATGAACGTAAGTTTTTTTTCAATCTGCCCGATTTCTCCGCTAATTGACTCTATCATCCCTTGTGTCATGGAGTCTTTTATAAATATATAATTGCTGCCTGCTAATTTTTCCATGAAGAAATAATCTCCATCGCAAATACTCTTGGAAGTGTCATAGTATTCGACCTTGGCGATTCCAATGTCTGTCTGTTGTGCGACCATCTCCATCGCACATACTTCAGCTTTCATAAGATTAATTTCATTGCCGGTATTCCCTGACGTATCTTTTGCTGCGATTTTTAGAATACTTTCTCTGCCGTCACAAAAAGTCACGCAATATGTCACATTGCACATCCCCTCTGTGAGTTCTTTTATTGACGCAACTTCCCGGTCGGGAAACGCGGCTTTGGCCATCCTTATTATTGTTTCGTTAGTTTGGAGATTCTTTGTAATCATTTTTTCACTCTTAATTCTTCGTTCAGTTTTGCCTTTAATTCTTGCAGTTCTTCTTCTGTGGGCAGATACTTTTCATGGTTCATCTCAGTCCTATCCAATCGCCAGACAGGTCCGGGCACAGGCGTATCTCCGTTTCTCCTCGGAAAAATGTGCCAGTGCATGTGAACCCCTTGTCCCGTCCCCAGAAGTTCATAATTTAATTTGTCAGGCTTAAATGCATGATAAACCGCTTCCGCCACAAGAGACATTTCCTCTAAAAATCTGCTTCTGAACTCTTTGTCCAGAAAGTGAAGTTCCGTGGCATGTTTTTTGCATAAAAACAGGGTATAGCCTTTAAACCTTTGGTAATCCCCCAGCACAACATATCCTGTTTCCAATTCCCTGACAAAATAAGGGTTTTGTCCCTGCTTTGTCAGGGCAATTCTTTCACAGACCATGCAGCCTCTTGTTTCCTTATCCGTCATAGCCTTCCTCCTCACAGTTAAGACCGTTTGGCATGCGTACCTGTATGCCGTTCACCTCTACCTGGTCGTTCAATTCAATGACAAGGCATTTTCTGCCGTCAATTATCTTCGTCTGCACCAAATCCGTCCTGTCAGGGCTTACCTTGACAATCACATCCGGGGTTTTTATCTCAAATTGTCTGGTGTTTGCAAGATTTGACGCCATAAACTGCACGTTTTCCCCGGCTGCGGCAATATACTTTTCGTCAAAGCCTGAAAGCTGTTCCTCTTCCACACCGCTGTATTCCAAGAGTCTTTTAACCTCCGCCTTGTCCAATACGACCGGCTCCGGCTCGTCCTTCTTTTCCTCTATCATTTCGTTTAGTTTCTCATGAATATTTTTTACCACCTCGTATTCGCATTCATCGCCCAAGGTTTCCTCCACAATGGTCTGGAAGGTTTCCTTCTGCCCCCCTGCCGACATGGGAACTTCGCAGCCAAGCACCGGCTCCACAAAATCAAACCGCAGTTCCTCCGGCTTTGCCGCATAATAAAGCAGGCTGTGGATATCCGTACTCCTGTCGTTAAATGCAGGAAACAAAAATCCGATATCCGGCATGTCCACCACCCTGTCCAGCACGCGGGTTTTAAAACTGTTGCTCGTCTCATCGTAGGCAAGTCCCGGTTTCGACAGCGTAACCGGGCAGATACAACAGAGGATATGCTCGTACACCTCATCGGAAGCGTCAAACATCTCCGCACCATCCGCTGCCTTTCCGGGTACGTCATAGACGCCGTGAATCAGCAAAATCAGGTAGTTTTCCACGGAATAGTAATTTTCAATGACTTTATCATAAAATTCCTCCAAAAGGTTTTCATCCTTCAATGCCGAAGTCTTAAGCTGCATCAGAAAATCCTGTGTGCCGCCCGGCTCCTCCGCCTCCAGCGGAAATTCCATGTTAAGCAGATTCCGCCCGATACTGCCCGAAAGCGCTTTCCTGAAAATATTGAAGTACTTAAACATTTCCTCTTCTGGAAGGGACAAAAAAGCTTCCTTTAACTCCGTCTTCTTATTTTTCTCCCCATCCACATAACAGCCGCATATCCTGGTAATTGCGCATTTATCCTGTGTAAACTGTTTTTTGATTTCCGCTATTTCTTTCTTATTCATAGGTTCCTCACTCCTGCACCGCAAAGGTATGTATTTTACCCATCCATTATATACAATACGGTCTGGAAAAACAATCCATAATTGGAGTAACCATATCTGTTCCGGCAGCGGCAAGCGGGTGCATTTGATTCCATAAAGGACCGTGTAAAAACGCCGGTACTTGGATACCGTACTTTGGTATCCTACGTACCGCTGCGTTTTTACCCGAGCGGGAGCGCGTCCTGTTGGAACAAATGCACCCGCTTGCCGCTGCCGGAACAGATACGGAGAGCCACCAGTATTTCTTTAGAAAAATTTTAAGATATTTGTAAGATTTACCACTCTTTTTTTGTAAGAACAATACTATATAATGGTTTTTACAGGGATACTTGTGGTATGATTATAATGTTGTTAAATTATCCTGCAAAAAGGGGGATTTTATGGAAAACGAATGCATTCTGGTGGTGGACGATGACAAGGATATTGTCGCCACACTGAAAATCCAGTTGGAAAAGGAAGGCTTTTCTGTTCTCTGCGCCTATGACGGGCAGGAAGCGCTTGACTTTTTAAACAGGGAAAAAGTACACCTTATCCTTCTGGATATTATGATGCCGAAGATGGACGGCTTTTCCGCCATCATGAAGATTAGGGAAAAACGGAACATCCCCATTCTTGTCATGTCCGCCAAATCGGAGGATTCGGACAAAATACTGGGGCTTTCCATCGGCGCTGATGATTATATCACAAAACCCTTTAATTATAAGGAAGTCATTGCCCGGGTGCGAAGCCAGCTTCGCCGGTACATCAAACTGGGCGGCATTTTTTCGGGGACAGACGAGGTAAAAATCGGGCGGCTTTGCTACAACTTTACGGCACATACGCTTACCGTCGACGATGAACCGGTAAAACTGACTTCCATAGAAACCAAGATTATGGAACTGTTCATGCGTCATCCCGGGCAAATCTTTTCCGCAGACGAAATCTATTCCATTGTCTGGGGAGAACCGGTTGCCTATAACGGGGAAAACACCGTTATGGTGCATATCCGAAGAATACGCGAAAAAATTGAAATCAATCCGAGTGAACCGGAATATTTAAAGGTGGTGTGGGGCATTGGCTATAAAATTGAAAAAAAGTAAAAAAATAAGAGCATTTTGTTACAGGTTGTTTGCCATGGGGGCAATTTTCGTCACGGTGGCTTCCGGCATTATGGGAAGGGAGGCGCTTGCCGCATTCCTTGAACAGGGTCCGAAGCTTCTATACGGCAAATTTTATTACCTGCCGGAATATGAAACATACATGGAAGGCCTTTACAATCAGGCGCTGGCAGCTTACTGCACGGCATATGACGTAAAAGACTACTCCCTGACGGAGTTTGATGCCGTAAAATTTGCCAACCAGAACAGGGACGCATTGAATGAGCAGATAGAGATGGAAGGCGGCTCTATCGTCTATTCAGTAAGAAGGATAGCGGAAAATACCGGCTCGGGCAATATTTCCTTTCCGATTTTTGCGGAGTCTGACGGACGTCTGCTGCTGCCGGAAAATATCCGTCCGTGTTATTACTGGGATGGTCCTAACGGTATCGAACATAATTACATCCGTAACGCCGCCGACAATATTTCAGCAGGCACAGGATACCGGGTTCTGGCAAACGGGGAACGGTTTTCTCCCGACATGAAAGCATTGACAAACATCCGTCTGATTATCGGTGTCAGAACAGACGTGCTTTCGGGCACCCTGCTTCAGATGAGCAAGACTGCCGTAAGCTATCAGATTTTTCTGTCCGTCTTTTTTACGGGTATGATTTTGTGCTGTCTGTTCGGAGTGCTTGGCCTCTTCAGCAAAAAGGCCGCTGCTGAGGCAAAACAATCCTACAGTATATTTGCGGGAAAAGTGCCGTTTGAATTTAAGCTTATATGCGTTGCACTTGCCGTCTACCTGTTTTACTGTTACCGGAAATACCTGTTCCTTCCAAAACTGTCTGCACAGCCCAAAACATATACTGCCCTGTGGATTTTCTTTCCGGGAGGCTGCCTGTTTTATCTGCTGTGGCAGGATTTAAAATATAATGCGGAAAAAGTATTTCTCAATTTCCTTCCTGTAAAGCTGTTTTGTTTCTTTAGGGAATTTGTTCAATCCCGCCTCTGGTACCGCAGGGCCATGGTCATTTTTGCCTTCAACCTGATTTCCGCACTGGCTTCCCTGATTGTCGGACTGCTTCTTTTGTATATAGAAGGAATGTCCTCGCCGGTTATCATCGGAAATGTCCTTAAGGTCATAAAAATCCGGGAATTTCTCAGCATATCGGGTATCCTGCTGATTGTACTGGGTGTCCTGATGCTGTTTATGTGTTACCGCCTAAAAAACTTTATACGGGACATGAAAACAATAACGGCAAGGCTTTCCGAGATGCAGGAGGGCATTTGCAATGCTCCGCTTATGCTTCCGGCGCACTCTCTCCTGACAGGTGCGGCAGCGGACTTAAACAGATTGGAAGATGGCATTGAAAAGGCCGTGGAGACAAAAAACCGTTCCAATAAACTCAAGGTGGAACTGCTGACCAATGTATCCCATGACTTAAAGACGCCTCTTACCTCCATCATCAACTATGCTGATTTGCTCTGCGAGGAAGAGCTTCC
Organism: uncultured Lachnospiraceae bacterium; assembly: GCA_910577105.1. GTDB lineage: Bacteria > Bacillota > Clostridia > Lachnospirales > Lachnospiraceae > Acetatifactor. Next base: position 90,934 of record CAJTMB010000003.1, read on the forward strand.
TCAGGCTGCTGCCGATTATGCATCCTCTTTAAGAGGAAAGGCATACCGTTTAAAAAATATGGTGCAGGATGTCTTCGACCTTTCAAAGGCTGCCAGCGGCAATCTACCGGTTGAAAAACACCTGCTTGACTTTGTGAAACTGATTCGACAGACATTGGCAGACATGGATGAGCGGATACAGGCAGGAACCCTTACCTTTAAGGTGACTGCCTCCACAGAGCCTGTCATGATTGAAGCGGACGGGGAAAAGCTATACCGAATATTCCAGAACCTTTTTGTAAATGCTTTACAATATTCCCTTGAAAATTCCAGGGTACATATCCAGATTTCCGCAGAGAACGGATATGCAATGGCAAAGGTAAAAAATACTTCAAAATGGGAACTTGAGTTTGACACGCAGGAGATTTTAGAGCGCTTTGTCCGTGCCGATGCTTCCCGTACCACAGAGGGCAGCGGACTGGGACTTTCCATCGTACAAAGCTTTACGGAAACCTGCGGCGGCACTTTTACCGTGGAAACCGATGCTGACATGTTTATTGCCATCGTCCGTTTCCCGCTGGCGCAGCAAGCGTCCGAAGCCACTGCGGCATCTGCCGTTCCCGTTCAGGAATTATCCGAAAACGTAACCGATAAGACCCCCGATGCATAAAATATACGCTTTCGGGATGACATGCAAGAAAGGCTGACTATGAAAAAGATAACCAAACCAAATCAAATACAACTTTTTTCCGAGTCTTCCCTGATTATTCTGGTTTCCATTGTCACGCTGCTCTTACAGTTGATTTCATTTGCAACCACATGGGAGGGTTCCAAAGTATATCTGGAGGGCATTTTCCCCTTCGCCTCCCTGCTGTTTGCACTTGCCATACAGGCTACCGCTTACTTTTTAAGCAATTCACTGCGTACAAAGGTGAGCCTTTTAAAACTTGCCGCCTTGCTTGCCGCTATGTGCTGTTCCACATACTATTCCTATATCGGCATTTATAACACCGTCAATTCGCCTGCCCAATATCTGCAGCAGAATTACTTGCAGATTTCCGACGAACTGACCCAGATTTTTGAAGCAGACTTGGAAAACGGCATTTCAGAGGGAAGAACTGCCGTAGGGGAAGCTGCCCTTGCCGTCACGGCAAGAGTCACCTCCCTCTTCAGGGAACAGGAAAATATGGCTGCATGCCGGGAGGCGCTTGAAAGTGTCTCCGAGTCCTACTCTGCCGGTATGCGGGCGCCTAAGCAGTCAGCATATGAAAACTATGAAGATTATGTAGCTGCCTACAACGCCTATATTGCCGGTATATCCCAGGGAATCGGCACAGAAAATGCTGCAGCCCGTGACCGTGTGCTTTCTTCTTACGGTTTTACTTCCATGGACGCCCTGATAGTAGCCGAATCCCAAAACAGCGCTGATTTAAGCGCCCTTTCCGCCACCCTGCAAATTCCTTCCTCCGGCACGGAGGAAGAGTTTGTTTCTGCCGTTTCCGCCTTACAGACTGCCCTGACGGTTTCCATAGGGGAAGCCTCCCTCGGCACTCCTTTTGACAGTATCGATACGGCCCGCCTAAACAGCTTATTTCAGGCAGCTGGAATGTGTGGGTATGACAAAACCGACTCCGCCCATATCCTGAATACCTTGCAGCAATGCGCCGACGTAACTGCCGCTCCGTTTATTTCCGGCTATGAGACCCTGGTTTCGGCCCTGCCGGACGGCAGAGTCACTTCTGCTGACATGATGGAATTAAAGCTTTCCATGGATTCGGAAATTTTGTCCTCTCTCATGAAAATAAATACCCTGCTGCCCTCCGGGGAACAGCTTTCCGTGACGGATTCGCGCTTTCAGCTGACTGACCTATACCTGTTGCCCGTAAAAGCGCTTTCGGATTCCTCCACCCGCCTAACCGCCTTATTCTGCCTGTTTGTGGCGGCTTTGATTGACGGCCTGTCCCTTCTTTTCGCTATATCCTTAAAGAAACGGAAACCTCTCTGGGCAAGGCGCATTCTTACCGGAAGCGGATTTGAAGATTTTGCACCGCAAATCTTCGCTTTGCTTCCTGCTGACAGGGATACTGCCCGGGCGCTTTCGGATTTCCTGTCCTGTTTCATGCCCAGCCCCGATACGGAGAGCGACGGCTACATGCTTTCAGCGGATATGGAAAGCCTGGCCGGTTACTATACCCTGACAGCATTTCTCTGTCAGGTCAATCTTGCCAAAATCGTACCGGCAGAATTTCTTGGCAATGAAAAAGAATCCTTACTGCTGAAGTCCCGTTTTGTATTCTGGACCAACGAAATCATTTTCGGGGCACAGCAGAACATGCCTGAAATACCGAACTTATCATCAGAATTTTAACCAATGGAGGTTAATGTGAACGGATTGTTTTTTTCTTTATTTACCTTGGTAATATTTATTTTTCATTTTGCCCTGCGCCCTCTCATGCGAAAAGGGCGTGTCAAAGCAGGGTTTTGTGCTTTGTGGTGTATCGATGCGTTCTTTTTTGCGGGCGGCAGCTTCCTGGCTTTCCATCTTTATCACTACGAGTTCCTGCCTTATGTCACTTTACGCAACTTTATACTTTTTATTTTGTATCTTATTGTCACGGCTCTGGTACTTTTCCTTGCGCCTTCCGGCATTCGCCTGTTTGCAAAAAAGAGCACTCCCTCCAATGAGGAACTGCTCCTTGCCGAATATCGTTTTAATGACACCGCGGGCCTGATGCGAAACTGCTTTTTTGTCCTGCTGTTTACCCTGCCTATCCTGTTTACTGTAATGAAAACCGTTAAAACTGCTTTCCTTCCCACTGCTTTTAACGCCGCGGAATTGTATGCCGGTTTCTGCTTTATCACCTTTCTTGTTTTGCTGCCCCTAAGCCTGCGGCAGACACTGTTCTGGCACAGGCAATTGACAGTGCCGGACTCGGAAACGGAACAGCAGTTACAAAAACACTACAGCGCCCGGCTCCGCTACAAAAAGAGAAACCGTTTCTTATAAGCAAAGACCTTTTGCCTCATCACATCCTAACATAATGTTCAGGCACTGTACTGCCGCGCCGGATGCTCCCTTACCCAGATTGTCAAACCGGGAGGATACCAGCAGACGGTCCTCACAGCCTGTCACAAATATTTCCATACCGTCCCAGCCGCTTCTTGCGTTGGCGGAAAGATATCCCCTGCTGTCCGCCTCCGCACCAAAGGGATTAACCGTGATAAACTTTTCATTGGCATAATAATCCCTAAAAAATGCATGTAATCCTTCCGGCGTCTGTTTTTTTGCCAGAAGACTTCCAAACAAAGGAAGGGAAACCAGCATTCCGCTGTAATAATCACATATAACAGGGGAAAAGAGCGGCTCCTTTGCAAGGCCTGGGATTGCCTTCATTTCCTTTAAATGCTTGTGCTGCTGGCTTAAGGCATATTCCCTGGGCGCATTCAACTCTTGTGCACGTTCCCCTGCTTCATATTCCGCAATCATTTTTTTGCCGGCGCCGCTGTAACCGGACATGGCAAACGCCGCAACCGGGTAGTCTGCGGGCAGTATACCTTCTTTGACCAGCGGATACACAAGAGCAATCAGCCCGGAAGCATAGCATCCCGGCACGGCAACCCTTTTTCCGCTCCTGACGCCTTCCCTGAAAGCCGGAGACAACTCCGGAAAACCGTATACCCAGCCGCTTTCCGTACGATGGGCCGTAGAGGCGTCAATGATTCTGACTTTATCATTCTCCACAAGTTCCACAGATTCCCTTGCCGCCGCATCCGGCAGGCAAAGGAACGTGATATCCGACTCATTTATCAGGCGCTTTCTCTCAGCCGTATCCTTTCGCAGGGCGGATTCTATGGTAAGAAGTTCAATATCATCCCTGTCCTGAAAACGCTCATAAATGCGCAGACCGGTGGTTCCTTCGCTGCCGTCAATAAATACCTTTGTCTTTTTGTTCTCCATGTCTTACGCATCCTTTCTTGTATAAGTAACGTAGGCAAAAGGAATCTCCCCTTCTACTTTTTCATCTATGGTTTTGGTGAAAAGACCCTCGTCAAATTCCGGGAAATAGGTATCCCCATCTATTTCAGCCTCTACTTCCGTGATATACATTTTTTCAACCAGATTGATTGCTTCCCCATACAGCCCCGCGCCGCCGGAAATATAAATATTTTTCCCCGGATGCAGCTTTCCCGCCTTTTCAATGGCCTCCTTGAGTGAAGACGCCGTAGTACAGTTTTCAGCCTCAAAGCTTGCCGTACCGGAAACCACCACCGTAAAACGATTTGGCAGGGGATGCCCGATTTCCTCATAAGATTTGCGTCCCATAATGACAACGTTTCCCGTCGTCAGTTCCTTAAACCGCCTCTGTTCCCCTTTGATTCTCCATGGAATCCTTCCCTTGTCCCCAATCACACGGTTCTTCGTATATGCAACAATAAGCGCCAGCATACTATCTTCTCTCCTTTTCGTATCATTTACCGGGTACTTGCAATATTCCTTTTTCAGTTTCCGAATTGTGCACATGATATATTCCAAAAGCAGACTCTGGAAAAACGCTTGTGCTTAGCGAGGTATTTTCGAGCTTAGCACAACTGCGTTTTTCCCGAAGCGAGAGCGTGTCTGTGTTGGAATATATCATGTGCACAATGACAACAGCATACAAACTAAATTTTGCAATTACCTGAAATCAAACGCTTTGCGCCACTTCCCTTATCCACCCCGTTACCCCCTCCGGCAACCGTTCATCATAACAGGTCCTGTCATCAAAAAGAAGGTTGGCCTGAAACTGATTCACCAGACAATGCTGTCCCATCTCCGTCCCGTAATTGACCGATGCAACGCCTTTGTCTTCATTCCTCACCCATTCCGGGAAAAAGCAGATGCAGTTTTTCAAGCCAAGCAGTTCTTCCTCCCTGGGGGCAATGCACTTTTTGAAAACAGCCATTTCATCATGCCTGCCGTGCGCCACAATCAGCCTGATTCCGGAATCATCCAGTTTTTTCAGTTTCTTTGCAGAGGGTACATAACCCGATGCAATCGGTATCGCCCCGTCAAAATCCTGCGTAAAAAGCTCAATCATGCGCCAGGTAAAATACCCGCCTGAAGAGGCTCCCATCACAAAGCGGCTCCCTATGTTTACGGCATGTTTTTCACACACTGCATCAAACAGCTTTTTTACCGGCATGAGATACCTTTCATCCCACGAACCGGAAATGGTATCGTCTGCAAGCCGCTTTTCATTGGCAAGCGGCACAACGATAAATGCTCCTCCGCTCATGGACTTCTGGTATTCCGGGGATGCATACTGCTCGGCGCCGCAATAGCCCACGCATTTCCTGCCGTCAATGGCGCAATTCGTCCCATGTATCCACATCAGCACCGGATACTTCCCTTCTTTGGGTGCTCCGTGCTTTACAGGGTCATACACAAAATAGGTAATATCCCCGGTCATCGGACTGTCAAAAACGTATTCATCAAACAAATCCCAGTATCCGCCAAGCACATAAGATGTGCTGCAGCTAATGAAATCGCCTTCTTCCAATTCCTTTTCCCATGGCGGACTGGGATTCATATTTCTGTTTTCCTTCGTGAATTTGGGTAATTTCAATTTTTCTGCCTCCCTCAATATGTTTTCCCCTCTGCTGTCCCTAAATGGTATCCATCAAATCGCTTCCGCTTATGATGTTTAACCAGTGGCTTTCAAAACAAAGCCCCCTTGTAGCCCCTTCAGGCCGGTACCGGTACAAAAGGCGGGGTTCCTCCAATTCCTCCAGCCTATCTATCCTGCCATCCAGAAAACCTTTTATCCTTCCTGCCGCACTGCATAACCTCACGGAAACGCTCCCCAGCTTAATATCCATGAGTTCATAGCCAAAAGGCTTATTGTCCGTCATCCACAGCTTTTCCCTCAGACTTTTTAATCTGTCCAGCTTTTGGCTGCATTCCGGTATTTCACTGCCGGCAATCCTTTGCAATGCTTCCCTGTTCTTTTGGTCATATGCCTGTTTCAGACGAATCCCCATATCCCCTTTTTGTATCAGTATGTCTGCCAAAATCAGATAATACGAAAACAAGTCATGATATGCGGTATTTCTTTTTAACGCCTCTTTTAAGGCTCCATACAGCTTTTTATAATGGCTCCCCATGTCAAATCCTTCCAGTTGTCTGTCAAATATACCGAGCATGACATCCTGATAAAGCATATATTTGGAGGGCGTGTTATCCAGCCTGTTATCCTGATTGTCCTTGTTTTCTTTGTCTATGTAGTCAAAATCATTCAAAAGCATGAAATCGCCGTATACGCCACCAAAGCAACGGGTAAAAGAAGCTGCCAGCGTTTCATCCGTCAGTTCTTTGCCATATCCCGCCTCCGCATATAAAGCCATAATCGGATAGGCGGCTTCCACCGGGGTTTCCGCACCGTCATCCTGCCAGCAGGTGCAGATTATATGACGGATACCCAGCTTTTTACATGCCGAAAGCGCTTTTCGGGATGTATCCGCTGCCTTGGAAAGATTGGGGGCAACGCCGTTCCACAGCCAGTTTCCTCCTGCAAATACCACCTCTTTGGCTATCTTGCTATGAACCCCGAGATTTCTGAAATAGGTTTCTTCCTCATGGTGATAATAATCCCAGTAAACCAGTCCTAAACCTTTCGGCGGCTTCATCCAGCCTGACGTATCCACCTCTTCAGGCAAGTCATAATAATTGCTTCCTGTATTGGCAGTGATATACATATCACTCCAAATCATCGGTTCCAGACCCAACTCTTCGCAGATGGCATAAACCTTTTCCAGATGTTCCTTCATGATTTTCTGCGGCGTCCGGTATCCGTTTTTCTCCAGATATTTTCCCAAACCCAGAAAACATGCTTCATCCATTCCGAGATGTATCTTGTTGGAACGGAAAGGACGGCTTGCTGCTGCAATCATTTCTTCTAAAAGCCGGTAGGTCGCCTCGTTCCCGGACAGGATAACATCTTTTGTATCCTGCAGCGCATGAAACTCCGGCCACTTTAAAACGTTGTGCAAGTGCGCCAGCGTCTGGATGCAGGGAATCATTTCAATGCCAAACATATCCGCATAATCGTCACATGCCCGCAGTTCTTCCTGCGTGTATCTGCCCCTGTATGCGCCAAAATAAGGATGCCCTTCCACCTCATAGGTATCCTCTGTATATAACATCAGCCTGTTTTGCCCCAGAACTGCCATTTTCCTCATTATTTCCTTTATCTTATCTACTTTTAAAACTGCGTTCCGGGAACAGTCAAGCATACAGCCGTTGGAATCAAACAGAATCTTTTCCGAAGTGTGATATTCTTCCCTGTCTGCATGGAACAGAAGCAGGGAAAGACCTCTGAAAAAACTTGCTTTTGTGTAAAAAGATATGCTGCATTCCGACCTGTTTTTGTCCACGGACAGACCGGGGATATCCTGCTTTATGACTGTTATTGTCATATCCACATCCTTACCCTGTGTATACGCTTCCTCCAGCAGTACCGCGGCGCCTGCCTCCAGGCCGGCAAAATCTCCCTCAAACCGAATCATTGCATATCCTCCACTCAATTTATTAAAATTATACTTTATTTTCACCCAAACCGCAAGCGAATGCGCAATTGAGTTTTTACATAACGCGCAGGCAGCATACCCCATATAATCAAAAAAGGAAAAGCCCGTCCGGTTTTTGTACCGGTCGGGCTTTCTATCACCACTTCTTTTTTCTCTCCTCATTATATAATCCAAAATTACATTCGGAGGAATTTGACTTGGGGCCTTTCCACAGCTCATCAAATGCCTCAAAAATAAATGCAATTATCTGTTCCTGTTCAACCCATGCCTCCACTTCTTCGATATAACGCTTCTCATTTGCCACGGAGGCACGTCTCGGGGTTCCCGGCTCCGGAATTATCTCACGTCTCTCATTACCCACTACCGCAAAATAATTGGGCGTCGTATTGTAAGAGCTCCAGCCAAGCTCTGTAAAGATAACCTGTTTATCCGGAAACAGCGCTTTTATATCCGCATAGTGTTTTTTATTGACTGCCACCGAGTCTGCTACATCGTCGCCGTAATGATACGGATAACTGTGGACACTGATAAAATCCATCTCTTTTGCCAGTTCCTTTATATGCGGCCATTCAAAATAGCCCTCACAGAACGTAACCGGCTTATCCAGCGCTTCCTTCAGACGTCTGGCATGGGCAATCAGCCGTTCTTCGGGCACCGTATGCGCTCCCCACGGGGGTGTGTTTTCATTGCCGACAGAAACCGCGACTACCTCGTCAGGAAATTCTTTTACCAGAGCAATCAGCTTTTCAAGTTCACCATCATTCCTTTTCTTATGCTGCTGCAGCTCTTCCTCTGTGTAATGCTGTTCTTCAAACGGGCACTTCTCATTATTCACTTCCGGGTCTGAGTCAATCCCAATCAGGCACTTTAACGGCAGCTTTTTCTCCCTGATTGTCTCCAGAACTCTTCTTGCATGTAAATTCGGGTCATACATGCGAAGATAGCGATACCCGTCCCGAACCAGAATCTCCATGTCCTCTGCAATCTGCTCCGCCGTCGGCACCTCTCCTTTGGGGTTTTGTCCTTTTCTGTAGCCGGAATAGCAGACCGCCTTGCCATACTCCAAAATATCCATTTTATTCCTCCTTTTCCCGTTATAGTTCCACTGCTTTTATATGGCTATATTATACTATTGTCTATTTTCGGAAGCAATCGGAATTTTCTTTTTTCGTCCCTTTCATACACTGTTGGTCCGGCTCTACAACCAGTTTATCCGTTTTTCAAATACAACCCTGTTTTCCCCTTTTTCAATTTGTCCGATTTCATAGCACTCATGGAATTGACCAATGTGCTTCCTGACAAAAGCCAGGTCTTTACGGGACACCACCAGAATAAATCCCACGCCGCAGTTAAATGTCCTGAGCATTTCATCGTCACTGACATTACCGCTGTTGCGGATGTACTTGAATATGGGGAGCGGCTTTATTTTGGATAAATCGATTCCGGCGCTTAACCCGCCCGGAATCACCCTGCACAGGTTACCTTCGATTCCGCCTCCCGTGATATGAGCCATTCCATGTACGATATCACTGCCAAACAGTCCTTTTATCGCTTTATAATACGGTGTATGCGGTTTCATGATATGTTCTATAAAGGTAAGCCCCTCTATTTTGTCCAGCTTTATCTGCGGCATTTTATCCATCAGAAGGCGCACCAGCGAATAGCCGTTGGTATGCAGTCCGTTGGAGGCAATTGCCAGAACAACATCCCCTTCTTCTATGGCGGAACCGTCAATCACCCTTGTCTTTTCCACTATGCCAGCAATACTTGAAGTCAGTACATATACCCCCGGCTCCACGACTGACGGCTGTATGGAGGTTTCGCCGCCCACGAGGGAGCATTCATTTTCTTTGCATGCCTCGGAAACACCCTTTACCAGCGTAGTAATCGTATCCTTTTCCGCATTGCCGCACACTATGGTATCCAGCACCGCCAAAGGCTTTGCTCCCATTACCACGATATCGTTCACCAGATGGTTAATCATGTCGTGGCAAATCGATTCGGTATAGCCATATTCCATTGCCAGTTTTTGTTTTGAGCCCGGTTCTTCAGATTTCAGCACCAGCACCGGGTTTTTGATTTCGGGAAAATGTATGTCGTACAAAGAGGCAAACGGCCCCAGACCGTTTAACACACGTCCATCCCCGGTTTCCAGATGCTTTGCCATTTCCTTCTTTATGGTATCCGTGTAGGCAATGTCTACGCCTGCCTTGCTGTAGGACAGACCCTCCGTATCTCTTTCGCTGCCTGCTAAAATTTCATCCACCGAAACATCCAATACGGTTGCCAAATCCTGTAATATCTCGATATTCGGATATGTGGTTCCGTTTTCCCATTTCGATACCGCCTGAAAGGAAACATGAAGCTTATCTGCAAGCTGCTGCTGTGTTAATGCAAGGGCTTTTCGCTTATCCATTATAAAATTACCGACTTTGATACCGTCAAGCATGGGGAAATCCTCCGTTTTTATTTTATAATAGCCTGTATTTTAGTCCATTTACAATAACCGGGGCAGCGAATTTGCGGGGATGGTTCAACCGGAGGTTGAATACGCCTGACATGTATGAAACCATATACATAATTTACTGCAACCTTATATTTCTACAGGCTTTTTTCCATGTAATTGTGGGTTTATATGAAAAATACACCTTTGCTTATCTCCTAGATAGTTTCAAAGCCTTATTTTTTGGCACTTTCATGCACTTTTAAGTTATCTGTCTCTTCCCCATAGGATTTTATAGTGTCGCGTGAAGCCCATTACATACCCTTACCTCTATGCAATAGCCTCCTTTGCATATGGTAATGCATATAATGTATCCGGAGCAATATCAAGACATGTCGTATTATCCCAATTTCCACTAATATCCCATGCAAGTGTATCATTCATTACAGTACATCTGTCCATAAATATTTCGACTTCCTTTAAACAACAAAAAGCCTCTTTTTCAATCATCTGTGACATATCATAATGAACAATCTTCCCATCCTCAAAATATACATATACTGAATAATCCCGCATTGGCACAACCTGTACCACCTTTGGAAACATACCATCACCTCCGTTACACTAATGGATTAATTCTGTTCAACGGTTTTCCATCCTTTGATAATTCCCAATTCTGCATCAACTCATCCTGATGCAGAACACACCATGCTAAAATCAATTATAATTGTCTTGACGGCAACGCTCCCTTAATTACTCTTGCCTCGTCAATATTAATTATTGCTTTATTCCCATTATATTCAGCATGAAAATGCGGCGGATTATGGTCATCGTAATACATAGTTACTCTTATTCCATACAACAGTGATATCTCCGGCATTTACTATTCCTCCATTCTTTCCGAGTTCAGTATAAGTATATCACAGTCCATCTCATAAAAAAGCCCACAAACAAATTTTGTCTGTGGGCTTTCCATATCTTTTCTATTCGTAAGTAACTGCTTATCTCTTGGAGAACTGCGGTGCCCTGCGGGCTGCTTTGAGACCGTATTTCTTACGCTCTTTCATACGAGGGTCACGGGTTAAGAAACCTTCTTTTTTCAGTACGGGTCTGTAGTCCGCATCTGCCTGGCAGAGTGCTCTTGCAACACCGTGACGGATTGCACCTGCCTGTCCTGTGGTGCCGCCGCCGCGCACATTTACCAGCACGTCAAACTTTTCTGCTGTTTCTGTTGCTGCCAAGGGCTGACGAACGATAACCTTCAGGGTCTCCATTCCGAAATATTCGTCAATATCCCTTTTATTTATGGTCACTTTACCGGTTCCCGGCATTAAGTATACTCTTGCAATGGATTTTTTTCTTCTACCTGTTCCGTAGTATCTTGCTGTTTTAGCCATTTTGATTTCCTCCTTTCCGTCCCATTAGAATGTCAGTACTTCAGGCTTCTGTGCTTCATGTTTGTGCTCAGGTCCTGCGTATACATGCAGTTTTTTGTACATCTGTCTGCCTAACGGTCCTTTGGGAAGCATGCCCTTAACCGCAAGTTCGATAACCTGCTCAGGCTTCTTTGCCAATTTCTCTTTCAGCGTGGCCTGCTTCAAGCCGCCTACATAGTCAGAGTGGCTGTAATATATTTTCTGGTCTAACTTCTTTCCGGTTACTTTTATCTTTTCAGCGTTGATGACAATTACATTGTCACCTGTATCCATGTGGGGCGTAAAAATCGGCTTGTTCTTGCCTCTCAAAATCTTGGCAACCTCGGATGCCAGACGGCCCAGAGTCATGTTTTCAGCGTCTACTACATACCATTTTCTATCGATTGTAGCTGGACTAGCCATAAATGTTTTCATGATATTTCCTCCATACATAGTAAAAAACCATTTTTGCTTCTCTGGAATCTTACTTGGCAGATGTCCGGCCACCTCATAAAACCCTTCAAAACAGCTTTACTTTTACGATTTCTTCCTGTGTCACCGGGGCTTTGGTTCCACATTATGATACATCGTCACAGTGATATATTATATTATATATCGTTATGCCTGTCAACCCATAAATTCGAGTTTTGGCATTTTGCATTGCGGCATCGCCGTCGTGCATTTGTTCCAACAGGATGCGTTTTTACACGGTCCTTTATGGAATCAAATGCACGCCGGGGATGCCGCAATGCAAAATGCCAAAACTTTATAGAAATTCATATTTTACCAGCGTCAGACCGCATGCCGGAGCTGTCGGACCCGCTGCTTTTCTGTCCTTCGCCTCCAGAATCTCACGCATCTTTTCCGGAGGCCATTTTCCCCTGCCTGCTTCCATCAGGGTACCGGCAATTATCCTAACCATATTGTATAAAAATCCATTTCCGCAGACACGGATGACAATTTCCTCCTCCTGCATTTCCACCGACACAAAGTATATGGTACGCACGGTGCTTTCCACCACTGCTGCCGCTGCACAAAAGCTTTTAAAGTCATGCTTTCCCTCCAGATAGGCAGCCGCCTCCTGCATCCTGCCAATGTCCAGCGAATAGTAGCAATGGGCGGAATACAGTCTTCTGGTCGGAATCGGAAATTCTCCTGCCGTAATCCGGTATTCGTAAGTTTTCCTGCTATCGCAATGTCGGGGATGGAAATTGTCCGGCACCTGCTCCGACTTCTGAATCCTGATATCCTCCGGCAGGCGCTGGTTCAGAGCATACGCCAGCTTACCGGCAGGAATGACAGTTTCGGAATCAAATACCGCCTTATTGCACTTTGCATGTACCCCGGCGTCAGTCCTGCTGGCCCCGATGACATGGATATCCTCTCCTAAAAGCCCGGAAAGACACTTGTTCAATTCTCCTTCTATGGTCCGGCTGTTTTTTTGTACTTGAAAACCGGAATAAGCCGTTCCGTCATAGGCTACCGTCAACATAAACCGTTTCATGTCATTCGTATCCTCACTGCCAACTTAGAATAGTATTCTTCCCACTGCTATGCTGCCCGCCAGATAAGCAAACAAAATAAGATAGGCGGCTGCATCCCGTTTCTTGTAAATAAGGGGTTTCATCTTGGTGCGGCCTTCTCCTCCCCTGTAACAGCGCGCTTCCATCGCCATTGCCAAATCATTTGCCCTCCGGAATGCAGAGATGAACAGCGGCACCAGAAGGGGCACCAGGGCTTTTGCCCGCTTTAACAGATTTCCATTTTCAAAATCCGCTCCCCTTGCAATCTGCGCCTTCATAATCTTGTCCGTTTCCTCAAGCAAAATGGGAATAAAGCGGAGTGCAATGGACATCATCATGGCAATTTCATGAACCGGAAAACGTAAAATCTTTAACGGACGCATCGCTTTTTCCAATCCATCCGTCAGATTATTCGGTGTTGTTGTCAAGGTCATGACAGAAGAACCGATTATCAGCATTGACAGCCTGATTGCCATAAATGAGGCTGTTCGGATGCCTTCTTTGGTAATCTTAAGTTTCCATACCGCCACCACCGTTTCTCCCGGTGTAAGAAACAGATTGAATACTACAGTGATAAGCAGAAGTAACAGAATGGAACGCATACCCTTAATCATAAATTTAAACGGTACTTTTGATAACCGGATTACCACCGCCAGAAATAGAGCTGCGCATAAATATCCCCATATATTATTAAAACAAAATAATGATATAATATAAATTAATGTGCCTGCCAGTTTGACACGCGAATCCAGCCTGTGAATGATGGAATCTGTCTGATAATATTGTCCTAATGTAATATCTCTCAGCATAATACTCCTCGTTTATCCTTTCAGCGCGCGGGCTATCATATCCGCTGCCTCTTTAATGGTTGTGGCATTCTCATCCACATCCAGTCCTTTTGCCTTTAACTTATGCATGATATAGGTTACCTGCGGCGCTGCAAGTCCCATCTCTTCCAACTCCCTGTAATGCGCAAACACTTCCCTCGGGACATCGTCATATACCACTTTTCCATGGTTCATCACCAGAATGCGCTCCACATATTCCGCTACATCCTCCATGCTGTGGGAAACCAGAATAATGGTAATCTGACTCTCTTCCTTAAGTTTTACTATCTGGCTTAAAATTTCTTCCCTGCCCTTGGGGTCCAGCCCAGCCGTCGGTTCATCCAGTATCAGCACTTCCGGCTTCATGGCAAGCACTCCCGCAATGGCTGCCCTGCGTTTCTGCCCGCCCGACAAATCAAACGGAGACTGATAAAAGCATTCATCCGGCAGTCCGACTTTTTTCAGGGCTTCATAGGCCCGAAGCTCCGTTTCCTGTCTGGACAGTCCCAGGTTTTTGGGACCAAAACAGACATCTTTAAAGACATCCTCTTCAAAAAGCTGATGCTCCGGATATTGGAAAACAAGGCCTACCTTGCTCCTTAATTCCCGCTTATCATAATCCTTGTCATCAATATCCTGCCCGTTAAAATAAATATGCCCTCCCGTAGCCTTTATTAGTCCGTTTAAATGCTGCACAAGGGTTGACTTACCGGAACCCGTATGTCCAATCAATCCTATAAACTGACCATCGGGAATCATCAGGCTCACATCATCCAGCGCTTTCACCGCAAGTGTAGTGTCATTCCCATATACATGGCTGACATGGTCCAATATTATTGACATTGCTTACTCCTCTTCATAATTTCATTTACAAGCTCTTCTGTGCCGAGAATGCCGTCCGGCAAATCAATACCCCTTTTTTGTAATTCATGGGCAAGCAGGGTTACCTGCGGAACATCCAGCCTGAGTTCCTTTATCTTTTCCACATTGGAAAAAATTTCCCTCGGCGTACCCTGCATGGCAATCCTGCCTGCATCCATGACAAACACTTTGTCCGCATGAATGATTTCTTCCATATAATGGGTTATCAGGATAACCGTTACATTTTCCACATCGTTTAAGGCCCTGACGGCACGAATCACTTCCTTACGGCCATTGGGGTCCAGCATCGCAGTCGGTTCATCCAGCACAATGCACTTTGGATGCATCGCCAGTACACCTGCTATGGAAACACGCTGCTTTTGCCCTCCTGAAAGCTTATTGGGTGAATATTTCCTAAATTCGTACATGCCGACAGCCTTTAAGCTTTCCTCTACACGCTCCCATATTTCTTTTGTGGGCACTCCCATATTTTCCGGCCCGAAACCGACATCCTCCTCCACTACCTGTCCGATAATCTGGTTATCGGGATTTTGAAACACCATGCCTGCAGTCTGCCTGATTTCCCAGACTTCATCCTCTTTCCTTGTATCGCGCCCATCCACCCAGATAGTGCCTTCCGTCGGAGTCAGAATGGCATTCATATGCTTTGCCAGCGTGGACTTGCCGGAACCGTTGTGTCCCAGAATGGCAATAAAATCTCCCTGTGTAATGTCCAAGTCCACTTCATCCACAGCCCGGGTAATACCCTCCACATTGCCATCCTCGTCCCGCCTGATATATTCAAAAATTAACTTATCCGTCTCGATAATTCCCATGCCATATCCTGCCTTTCGTGCTGCATGGCTTTTATTGTACTAGAATTTTTCTGAAAATACAACTATAAATGGCAACTTGGTATCCGGCTCCCGGCATTTTCCCCGGGCGTCAGTGCGTCTGCGCATTTGATTCCATAAAGGACACGCTCTCGCCCGGGGAAAATGCTCCATACCGGACAGGGGGAAGTAAGGGGTGGTTTTCCTTAGGCGGGTGTGCTATACTCTTTTTGGGTAGTTGGGATAACCTGTAACTCGTTTTATCCCAAATAGAAGAACATCGGCAGGGGGTGTAATGCAGCATGGAATTGTGGGATGCTTATTATGAGGATGGCACATTGGCAGGGCTGGATTTGGTTCGGGGGGAAAAGATTCCGGAAGGGCTGCGGCACGCGGTGGCGGAGATTTTCGTCGTGCATAAGGACAAATCCATACTGCTGATGCAGAGGGATTTCGGCAAACCGAATTATCCGGGGCTTTGGGAGAATGGGGCAAGCGGTTCTGTTATAAAGGGAGAATCGCCTTTGGAGGGCGCAAAGAGAGAGCTTTTTGAAGAGACAGGCATTGTCGCGAAAGACGGACTGCAAAGTCTTTACCACATTGTTTCAGAGACAACAATATATTGGGGATATCTGTGTGTGACGGATATTCCGAAGGAGAAGGTACGACTCCAAGAAGGGGAAACCATTGCCTTTAAATGGGTTCACGAGCGGGAGTTTAAAGAGATATTTTATTCAGACCAATATGTAAATACTGTAAGGGAAAGACTTAAAGATTTTGTAGAGAAAGGAAGTTATTTATGCGGCATATAAAAAACAAATTTAATCTTTCCCCGGAATCCCAAAATAAAATTATTAAGGCGGCTGTTATTCTCGCCCTCGTAATTGTGTTTTTTTCTTTCCTCTCCAGAAACTTTTCGAACAGGGGGCAGACGCTTTCCCAATACGCCAAAGAAAACCCCGAACTGGCCTACGGAAGTAGCTCAGAACCGGATGATTCCACGGTTTCGGAAAATCTTACCGGGAAAGAAGAAGCAGAGGCGCCCGATACCGGCACTGCAGATATATCCTCATCCGATTCAGACTCTTTAGCCGAGGCTGCAAATCCTGACCGCATCACCTATGAGCAGGGGTTTTATTATGAGCCGCTTTCAGAAGAATTGAAGACCTTTATCACCGGAATTTCCTACCCAGCCGAAGAGACTGACGAAATATCTTATGAGGATTTGGCATATGTCCATGTGCTGCACTACAATTTTGACGGTGAAAGCACCGAGGGCGAATTGATTTGCAACAAGGCTATTTCCCAGGACCTGGTGGAGATTTTTTACGATTTGTATACAGCAGAATACCAGATAGAAAAAATAACCCTGATTGAAAACTACGACGGAGATGACACTGCCTCCATGACCGACAACAATACTTCCTGTTTCAATTACAGAACGGTGGACGGCACGGACAGGCTTTCCAGACATGCACTCGGACTGGCTATCGACATCAATCCTTTTTACAACCCATATATTCGTTACGCAAAGGACGGCTCCCTGATTATCTCTCCGCAGGGTAGCGAGGATTATGCTGACCGGACGCTTGGCTTTCCTTACAAAATAGACGAAACTGACCTTTGTTACCGCCTGTTTATCGAGCACGGCTTTACCTGGGGAGGCAACTGGAATTCCAGCAAGGATTACCAGCATTTCCAAAAGGCGCTTCCTTAATCCCGGCATGGAGGCATATTTCCTGCACGCCGCTTAAAAAGAACCTGCCCACTTGCATAAAAAAAAGCTGCATCAACGGTATCATTCCGGATGCAGCGATTCTTTTATGTGTTATTATACTAATTCAAGCACTACTTCCAGCGCTCCGTCACCTTTACGCTGGCCAATCTTGATGATTCTGGTATAGCCACCATTGCGGTTTACATATTTCGGTGCAATTTCGTCGAACAATTTTGCCACCAAATCCACCTGTTTGGTATTTTTCTTTTTGCCTGCATTGGAAGAGGGAACTTCCTTTACAGGATACAATACCCTAAGCATCTGACGGCGTGCATGCAGTCTGGAAGGCAGGTCCTTTTTAATCTCTTTTTCCACGATGTCAAACTTAGTAACCTTCTTTCCATCTACTACTTCTTTTACCCTCTTGCCGTCTTTGTCCTTTAAGGGAACCTTTGCGGAAACTTTTACCATCTCAAAATTGTCTTTTTCCTTCACTGCCATGGCAATAAGGCCTTCTGCAATCTTTCTGACTTCTTTTGCCTTTGCTTCCGTGGTAATGATTTTACCATTGTGTAACAACGCTGTTACCTGATTTCTCAATAATGCTTTTCTCTGGCTGCTTGTTCTGCCGAGTTTTCTGTACTTTGCCATTTTAAAATCCTCTCTTTTCATGGTACATCCGGCAACGCCCTTTGGTCTTACTCGCCGAATGCTGTCTATGTTGCCACTTCAAAACCGGCCCGTGCACTCTTTGGATTTACCACAAGCCACTCTATAATGATTTATTCATCACTGGGATTTAAGCGCAGTCCCAATTCTTTTAACTTGGCAAGTACCTCTTCCAATGACTTGCGGCCTAAGTTACGAACCTTCATCATGTCTTCAGAGGTCTTGTTGGTAAGCTCTTCAACAGTATTGATGCCCGCCCTCTTCAGGCAGTTATAAGAACGAACCGACAACTCCAGTTCATCAATACTCATTTCAAGTACCTTTTCTTTTTCATCATCTTCTTTCTCTACCATAACTTCCGCAGTCTTGGCATTTTCCGACAAGTCAATGAAAAGGCTTAAGTGTTCGCTGAGTACTTTTGCAGCCAAACTTACCGCTTCGTCCGGAACCAGCGTCCCATTGGTATACACATCCAGCGTAAGTTTGTCAAAATCTGTAATCTGACCTACACGGGTATTTTCTACCGTAACATTCACTCTCTCCACCGGCGTATAAATGGAATCAACTGCAATCACACCGATAGGTAAATCTTCATTCTTGTTTTTATCGGCACTGATGTAGCCTCTGCCTCTGGTAATGGTGAGTTCCATGTATAACTTCGTGTCCTTGCCGCCGCTTAAAGTGGCAATCACCAAATCCGGATTCAAAATCTCAATATCCTGGTCAGCCTGAATATCCGAAGCTCTTACCACGCCTTCCCCGTCATACTCGATATAAGCAATCTTCGGTTCATTCGTTTCGCTGGTATTCCTAATGGCAAGACTCTTGATATTCATAATAATCTCGGTTACATCTTCTTTCACGCCGGGTATAGAACTGAATTCATGCAGCACTCCTTCGATTTTAACCTGGCTTACCGCCGCACCGGGTAAAGAAGAAAGCATAATTCTTCTAAGAGAATTACCAAGTGTGATACCGTAGCCTCTTTCCAAAGGCTCTACCACAAATCTGCCATACTTTTTGTCTTCAGAAATTTCAGCAACCTCAATATTGGGTCTTTCAAAATCAAACACTGCAAATACCCTCCTTTACGAACAATTTATATTACAGCTTATTTGGAATACAATTCGACAATAAGCATCTCATTTACGGGAACATCAATCTGTTCTCTGGTAGGAAGTGCTTTTACAGTTCCTTTGAGGCCTTCGATATCTACGTCCATCCATTCAGGAAACAGCCTTCCTGCGGTTACTTCCACGATATCTTTGTATCTCTGTAAGGATTTGGATTTCTCCCTGATTTCGATTACATCACCAGCTTTTACTAAATAGGAGGGTATGCTGACTCTTTTTCCGTTTACAAGCACATGCTTATGTCCTACAACCTGTCTTGCTTCTCTTCTGGTTCTTGCAAAACCCATTCTGAAAACAATATTGTCCAGTCTGCTTTCCAGTAAAACCATCAGATTCTCACCGGTCATGCCTTTCATCCGGTCAGCTTTTTTATAGTAATTCCTGAAAGGCTTCTCCAAAACACCATAAATGAATTTTGCCTTCTGTTTCTCTCTCATCTGAAGGCCGTATTCACTCATCTTCTTACCAGCCCTTGCGGAAGTCCTGTTGGACTTCTTGTCATATCCCAGATATGCGGGCTCCAATCCTAAATTTCTGCATCTTTTTAATACCGGTACTCTATTTACTGCCATGTCAATAAATTCCTTTCCACAGGGTCCATGCCCCAGACTATTGTTTACAGCCTCACGCTACGCGGGCTTTCTTCCAACTTGTTAAAAAATTCGACGGAGAATGCACGGTTTTTGGGCATTCTCCCGCGTGAGATATAGAACTTCTTCACGAAGCAGCCCTTGCTGCGAGTGTTAGAGGTTCTTCTCACGCTATACGCGGCGTCTCTTAGGAGGACGGCAGCCATTGTGGGGAACCGGAGTTACGTCGCGGATACTTGTCACTTCAAGACCACATGCCTGAAGCGCACGGATTGCGGCTTCACGGCCTGAACCGGGACCTTTCACAAATACGTCTACTGTCTTTAATCCATGGATTAAAGCAGCTTTTGTAGCAGTTTCTGCTGCCATCTGTGCTGCATACGGAGTAGATTTCCTTGAACCTCTAAATCCAAGACCACCGGCGCTTGCCCAGCTAAGGGCATTTCCTTCAGTATCTGTCAATGTAACAATGGTATTGTTAAAAGAAGACTGAATGTGTGCCTGTCCACGTTCAACGTTTTTCTTTACGCGCTTTTTAGCGACTTTTCTATTAGCTGTTACTTTCTTAGCCATTTAAACTAACCTACTTTCTCAAAATTGTTTGCAGTTCCTATTTTTTCTTGTTCGCAACAGTCCTCTTGGGACCTTTTCTGGTTCTTGCGTTGGTCTTTGTCTTCTGTCCGCGAACCGGAAGTCCTTTACGGTGACGAACGCCGCGATAGCACCCGATTTCCTGTAATCTCTTGATGTTTAATGCGATTTCTCTTCTCAAATCACCTTCCACCGTGACATCAAGTTTTTCGATTGCTTCACTGATTTTCTTTACTTCTTCATCTGTCAGTTCCCTTACACGGGTATCAGGATTTACACCTGCTTCTGTCAAAATCTTGTTTGAAGTTGTCCTGCCGATTCCATAAATATACGTCAGACCAATTTCGACACGTTTTTCCCTAGGTAAATCAACACCTGCGATACGAGCCATTTACGTTTCCTCCATCTTTCTTTGCGTTGCTGCTTTGCGCACACAAATAATAGTTACTAAGTTGATTGGGGCATTCGCCCAATCGGACGTTTCCTGTTCAATCCGATCTTTCCCGCCGAAACATAGAATTTGTCAGTTTCCGTACTTTGGAACCTTTAAATTCTTTTCGTCGTGGTATCAACAAGTAATCTCCCGTAAGCCCTTCCATTATATATAAATTACAGTTTCCCCTTTGTCCGCGGTATGTTAAAAACATGCGGAGCGGACAGGCGGAAAATGTACTTTCAGCCGCATACAATAATGGGACAAGAACTCACACACCCAAATCTCTGGGCCGGTGATTATCCTTGTCTCTGTTTGTGTTTCGGATTTTCACAGATTACTCTGATACGCCCTTTTCTTTTAATGATTTTGCATTTTTCGCAAATCGGTTTTACTGATGATCTAACCTTCACGTTAAACCCTCCTTTCAAAAAAGACCGTTTTACATTATAGCATGTAGATACTTCAATTACAAGGGTTTTTTTGCTTTTTGTGGATTTTTGAAAATTGTAACATTAAATGCGAAAGGAAGCGAAAGCCTCCCGACGCATTATTTTTTTACCACAAAACGGGCAACACTGGCCCCTCGGCCATTTTGTAAAGTCTGTATTTATCGGTGAAGGATAACAAGTTTTAAGTCCGGTTTTTAAGGTGAAAACCGGGCGGCGGTGGAGAGCAGCAACGCCTAAAAAGGCTCCATGTCGTTCAACAAGTTTCCGGCTTTTAAGGTGAAAGCCGGTACGGTCAAGGCGGCCCAGAAAAAAGACGCCAGCCGGAGCGCGGGAGGCCGGTTGAGAAGTACCCGCCCGAAAATGCAGATTTTACAAAATGGCCGGAGTATGCACCCACACCACAAGGAGGTGAGAACGTGAGAAACTACCGATATTTGACGCTGGCAGACCGCGAGGCGCTGGAGTCCCGCTATCTCAAAGGAGAACGCCCGCAGGATATAGCCGACTCTCTCGGCGTGCATGTGGCGACTATCTACAAGGAGCTGAAACGCGGGGACACTGGGGATCTCGACTGCAACATGCGGCAGGGCTACAACGCAAAGCTGGCCCAGCTGCGGCTCCAGCAAAACCTCAAACGCCGAGGCAGCAAGGCCAAACCTGAACAGCAGAAACTTGAAACTGTCACCACATAACGCACAAGAAAGGAACACTCCGCCATGATGTTAGAAGAATTTGAAAAAAGAACGGGCTACTTCCCTACCATGGAAGAATACGCAGCGATAGAGAAGGCTTATATGGAATTTAGCGGCGACAAAGACGCCTTTTGCAAAGCCTACAAAAAGAACGAGGACGGGATCGCCGAAAGGATCCAGCGCGAGGTGAATATGCAGCACATCAACGTGCAGCGCGAGGCCGAGAAAGCTCAGAAGGCCATGGAAGAACGGATCGCAGAACTGGAGAAGGCTCTGGAACGCGAGCAGGAATGGCGGCCCTACGAGGACACCGACAACGTGCAGCAGGCCGACTACGAAAGACTGGCGAGCCAATCTGACACCGAGCACATGAGCGACGAAAAGGCCAAGGATCTGCTCTATGAGTGGTACGGCTTCGCCAAGGAGAAGATCAAGATCCACCGGACACTCCCGCGGTACGAAGTCAACCGACACCGGCAGCTCCGCAAAGTCGGAGAAATCGACCGGGCCCCGATCTACAACGCGACCGACTGGAACTATATCCGCTTCGACTGCGGCTGCATGAGCTACGAGCTCTACAACGACAACCTGCGGCCGTATCTGCACTAAGGAAGGAGGCAGCGACATGAAAAAGAGACACAGAGCAAACGGCACCACCGTGACAAGGCACGCAGACCGCTGGAACCCGCGCAAGGTATGGCTTATTAAACACTACGCAGACGGGCACTACGGACTCAATCAGGAAATAGCGGGCCGGATATTTTACACGGCATACCAGAGAACCAGCAAGGCGAGGATCCAGCAGATCCTCACCACCTGCTGCTGAAAGGAGGCGACCACATGAAAACAAGACGCATCTATAAGCATGATTTAACTGGACAGCGTTTTGGAAGACTCATGGCTCTATATGATACCGGAGAACGCAAAAATGGCAAGCCGCTATGGGAGTGTCGTTGTGACTGCGGAAACATAACCAGAGTAAAGAGCAACAACCTCGTGAGTGGCTGTACTAAGTCATGCGGCTGTTATAGCCGCGAAAAGGTTATTGAAATGAACACAACCCACGGGGGAACAGGTACGAGGCTTTTCAGAATATGGACGTCTATGAAAACCCGCTGTTCAAACCCTAATTATAAAAAATACGAGTATTACGGAGGCCGCGGCATAAAGGTATGCGACGAATGGCTCCACGACTTCGCAGCCTTTAGAAAGTGGGCGCTGGCTAACGGATATAAGGACAACTTGACACTGGACAGAAAAGATCCAGACGGCAATTACGAGCCGCAAAACTGCCAATGGGCTACATGGCACGAGCAAAGAATAAACCAACGGAGGTGATTACATGAGCAAACCGTACAGAGTATGCCAGAAATGCGGCGCACACCTTGACGCCGGTGAAAAATGCGACTGCGAAGATCGCGCGGAGCAGGAAGTGGCTCAGGGCGCAGCAGACACGGCAGCACAACCGGCGACCGGGGACGATCGCGAGCCCGTACTCATGCCGGTGCTTATGCCCGGCGCATGACCGGCGCACGGTATGAGACATGCCGGGAGTGCGGGCTGGAATGGAATGTAAGCAAGCAGGCCGCAATCCCGTGGAGCGGCTACCTCTGCCCGGTATGCAGAGGGAAAATACGAAAGGAGGCGCAGGCCCGTGAAAGTAGTCCAGACAAGAACACCGGGAGCCGCCGCCGTAGACTTCGGCGCGATCCCTTCTCACCAATCTGACGCCATGTGCCGGACGCTGATCGGCTGCGTCGGCAGATTGTTTGAAAACCCGGCCGTCACGGCCGACTATAAACGCTGGCAGCAGGAACGCCAGCAGAAAGGAGGAAACCATGCCAAAAATTGAGTATGTGCCTAAAAACTTTAGCGCAGACCGGCTCCAGATGATCGAAAAGGTGAACAAAGTCGTGGCCGAGTACCAAAAGCAAGGGTACAGTCTGACACTCCGGCAGGTGTACTACCAAATGGTGGCCCGCGACATTATCCCCAACAATATGCGGAGCTATAAGAACCTCGGAAACCTGATAAACGACGCCAGACTGGCCGGGCTCATTGACTGGCTCGCCATTGAGGATCGCACCCGGAACCTGCGCGGGAACTCACACTGGACGGAGCCGGGGAAAGTGATCGAAAGCGCCGCGTATTCATACCGCCGCGACCACTGGGAGGGGCAACCGAACTACGTCGAGGTGTGGGTGGAAAAGGACGCCCTGATCGGGATCGTCGGCCAGATATGCGGAAAGCTGGACGTGAACCACTTCTCATGCCGCGGCTACGTCTCACAGTCTGAAATGTGGGCCGCTGCCAGAAGGCTGCACCGCAGGCAGGAAGCAGGCCAGCGCGTCGTCCTTCTCCACCTCGGAGATCACGATCCGAGCGGCAAGGACATGAGCCGAGACATTCAGGAGAGGCTCGTCACCTTCGAGACATACGGCGTCACCTTCAAGCGGCTGGCCCTGAACATGGATCAGGTGGAACTCTACAACCCGCCGCCAAACCCTGCAAAGCTCAGCGACAGCCGGGCCTCCGGGTATATTGAGGAATACGGCGACGAGTGCTGGGAGCTGGACGCGCTGGAGCCGAAGGTAATTAGCGATCTAATCAGCAAGAATGTGAAGAAATACCGAGACGACACCCTCTACAATGCCGTGGTGGAGCGTGAAGCTGAGGAACGTCGGCAGCTCGACGATCTCGCGGAACACTACGAGGCCGTGGCTGAGAACTGGGAGGAAATCAAGGAGCGGTACGTCTACGGAGATTAAGCAAGCGAAAGGAGCAAAGACATGAGAAACGAGGTTATTTTTGACAATCGGGGGATCCCGGACATTATGGTGGTATTCACGCCGGACGAGCTGGGGCTCCCGGCAGAAATCAGAGGCAAGGCCGTGAAGGAGTACGCGATCAGCAAGTACCCCAACACCCTGATCGGGGGCGTGCCCTACTCCATGCCCTACCAGCAGCCCGCCGTGAACATCAACCACGACGAAGCGATCCGGATCTGCGAGGCCAAAGGGCCCGGCTGGCACCTTCTGACTAATGACGAGTGGGCCGCGCTGGCACACCAGAGCCGCAAGAACGGCACCCTCCCCCGTGGAAACACTGACTGCGGAAAGAGCCACAGCCACCCGGAGGAAACCGGCACTACATACAAAGACGCCAGCGGCAGCAGCAAAACCCTGACCGGCTCCGGCCCGGAGACATGGAACCACACCCACACGGCCGAAGGAGTCGCCGACATGTGCGGCAATATCTGGGAGCACGTCGGCGGGATCCGCTTCATGGACGGGCAGGTGCAGGTGATACCGGACAACGGCGCGGCAGCAGGCGCGGATCAGTCCAGAGACTCGAAGGAGTGGCAGGCAATCCACACAGCGGACGGCGATCCCGTCTACTACAAAGTGGAGGACGGCGAGATCAGTCTCCAGCCGGTGACGCCGGACTGCAAGGACTACGACGGCGTGGAGTTCAAAGAGCTGAGCGCTGAGGCCATGGACGTGCCGGAGAAGCTGATCGAGCTCGGCCTCTACCCTGCGCCCGGATATGAGGGCACGGACTACTTCTGGCTGGACACTGACGGCGAAAGGATCGTGCTCCGCGGGGGCCCCTGGCACTCCGGTGCGGCCGCTGGTGTGTTCGCCTTCCACGGCTACTCCTCCCGTGCGCGTGTCTCCTGGGGCGTGGGCTTCCGCTCCGCTTTAGTTCGATACTCTGGAGACTCTGGCGATCTGGACAATCTGGACAGCAAGGAGCAGCCCGAACCTGAGCAGACCGAAGCGGCCGATCCTGCCGAGACGCTCTCCGGCCTCGTCCGTCTCGTTCTGGCCCACCAGCTCACGGAGTTATACAGGGCAGCGGGCGGCGCGGATCCTGACAGCTTTTCCCGCATGGCATACGAGGCAGACGACAAGGAGATCCAGAAGGCTGCGGCCCTCGCGTTCCCGCTGTCTCAGGTGAACACGGCCGTGGAACTTTACCGCAACGTGAGCCAGCAGCTCAAAATCGCCAACACCCTGACCGTGACGATCGGAAAGGAGGCGGCCGACCATGAATAACCTACGGGAAGTATTTCAGAAATATGCGGCCGTCGTGTTCTTCGACACAGAGACGACCGGCCTCGACGCCAAGACCTGCCAGATCATTGAGCTGGCGGCGATCAGGATCGAGCAGACCGACCGGGGCACCCTGCGCATGGCTGCGAACCTCGACGAGTTCATAAGGCTGCCGGAGGGCGAGAAGCTCCCGGAGCAGATCACGAAGCTGACCGGGATCACCGACGAAATGCTGGAGAAGGAAGGGCTCGACGAGGCCGACGTGGTGAGCGACTTCGAGAAGCTGCTCGACGACACGGCCGGGCCGGTGCTGCTGGCAGCGCACAACGCCCAATTTGACCTCTTATTCACTCAGGCCATGGCTGGCAGATACGACCGGCCGCTCGCGGAGCTTCTGGCCCGCGCCGACTACCTCGACACCCTGACCGTGTACAAAGACCGGAGGGCCTACCCTCACAAGCTGGCGAACGCGATCGCGGCCTACAAGCTGGAGGACAAGGTGCAGAACTCGCACCGGGCGATCGACGACGTGGCGGCACTGTTTGAGGTATGCAAGGCCATGGACGACGAGCGGGCCGATCTTCTGGAATATGTGAACATCTTCGGCTATAACCCGAAGTACGGAGTCGGCGGGCCCCGGATCGACGGCGTGACCTACTGGCCGCAGCGCTTCAACAAGTTTATGCAGTCGCCGAGCTACACGCTCCCGGCGCTGGCAAAGGGAGGACGAAACAATGCTTAAAAAAAGGGGAGCGGCCCCGACGCAACCGAGAAACCGCTCCGCGGGCTATCGCAAAAAGCGCAAACAGCCCACGCTCATTTTACACCGCTTCGCTGGCTTTTTCAAGCGGCGAAGCTGGCCGCAGGCGCTCGCGCTGGCGCTGGTGGCTCTGTCCGTTTTCTTCCTGCTGCACTGGCTGATCGTATCGGCGAGGGGCACGGACAAAATGGTGGCAAGCATACCGGAGACACCAACGCCAACGCCCACCCACGAAGCAACGGAGGCCCCCACGTTCGTGTTCATGGACGACGAGGGGATCCCGGTAAACTGGGAACACCTGACGGACGCATGGGCGGCAGAGGCAGGCTACGAAAAGCGCTACACCCTGACAGACGCCGAGAGGCTGGAGATCGCTCAGGTAATCACCGCAGAGGCGGCGGGCGAGCCCTTCGCTGGCAAGGTGGCCGTGGCCCAGTGCATACTCCAAGTGTGTGAGGACGAAGGGATCCGGCCACCGGAGGCACTGAGGCGGTACAAGTACAGCACCAGACGCCCGGAACCGACACCCGAAGCTCTGGAGGCCGTGGAGGCCGTGTTCGACTTCGGACACGTCGCAACCAGTGAGCCGATCCGCTACTTCTACGCGCCGGATCTCGTGGAGAGCAGCTGGCACGAGTCGCAGGTGTACGTTATGACGATAAACAACCACAAATTTTTTAAGGAGGCAGAACAGTGAACGAAGAAACCAAAAAGAACCCGATCCAGAGTGTGACCGATCTTCTCGCAGAAATGACCGCCCGCGCCGTGGAGGCTGAACGGCAGCACGCCGAGGCACAAAAGAGCTCGGACGAGTGGTACGCATACTACCAGAAAAAGGACGCGGAACTCAAAGAGACAGCAGCAAAGCTGGCCGCAGAAATCGAAGAACACCAGAAAACCCGGCAGCAGCTCCGGGAAGCATTAAACAATCAGGAAGGAGATCAGGGACATGGGGAAAGCAATTAAGGCAGCGAAAGAACTCGCAACGAAACACGAGGCGGCCGTTCAGGCGCTCAGGGACATGGCCGGGGAAAAGGCCGACGAGCTGCTCGCTGAGGCTGAGAAGCTGGCAGAAAGCACCACAATGACGCAGACGGAGGCCGTCTATGCCATTATTCAGAAAATGACCGACGAGGCAAACGCTCAGCTCGTGGGAGGCATGAGCAGCGACGAGGCAGCGGAGGCTCTGGCCCAGCTGGGACAGCCCGAAGATCCGGCCCCTTCTGTCACGCTGGAGGAACTGGAAGGAATGGACGACGCTCTCTGGGCTCAGGAAGAAACCGAGGGCCCTCGCCCGGCGTGGAGGATCACCGACGACGGCTGCGCAGACTGGGCCTGCCGGAAAATCGCAGAGGAAAAGGCAGAGCTTGACCGGATCCGGGAGCTGGCAGAGGCCCAGATCCAGAAGATCGAGGAAAAGCTGGCCGCCGCTGAGCGCCGTTATGAAAACGGCACCCGTTTTCTCACCGGGAAGCTCGCGGAATACTTCGAGACGGTGCCGCACAAGGCCACAAAGACCAAAGAGAGCTACCGCCTGCTGTCTGGCACGCTCACGCGGAAATATGGCGGCGCACAAATGAAGCAGGACGACGCCCAGCTCGTCCAGTACCTCAAAGACTCCGGCCAGCTGGAGTTCATCAAGACCGAGGAAAAACCGAAGTGGGGCGAGTTCAAAAAGCGGCTCGAAATCATGGGCGGCAGCGTCGTGGACAAGGAAACCGGCGAGATCGTCGAGGCCGTGCAGATTATTGAGAAGCCGGACACCTTCTCAGTGGACGTGTAAGGAGGTAGACCATGGCAGGAAGTACGAAGGCTGCTGCAGCAGAGCAGCCAAAAACCACCGAAGCACCGCCGCGGGCGTCCATGAGCCTGCAAGAGAAGTTTGTCAAGCTCCGGGAGGCCGTGCCCGCTATCACGCAGCGCCAGCACTCCGAGGGCGTCAAGTACAAGTTCGCGAAGATCTTCGACGTGTACGAGCTTCTCACCCCGGCCATGAACCAGTACGGCGTCAACTTCGACATAGTGGCCGAGCAGGCCACCAGACACACCGAAAACGGCGATCCAATGTATTACACCAGCTTCCAGCAGAACACCCGGAACGGGAGCCGGATCGTGTGGGTGTATGAGGCAGACATAACGATCCGCTGGACGAACGCAGACAAGCCGGACGACATTCTGGAGGTAACGCTGCACGCTCTGGGAACCAATGACGGAGGCCCAGACAAGGCCAAGGGCTCCGCGTGGACGTACTGCCTCAAATACTACCTTTTCGAGAAATTCGGAATAGATCAGGGCGACGACGATCCCGACATGAGCGACCACGCGAGCGAAGGGACGCCACCGGCCCAAAATCGCCCCACAGCGCCTCAAAATGGCGCAGGGGGTAGAAATACCCAGCCGAGCGGCCAAACGGCCCAGAACGGGCGCACAGGCGCTCAGAGGCCCCTCTCAGACGCTCAGCTCTCCCGCATGTATCGCAAGGGAGAGGACGCAGGGATCACTCAGGCGCAGATCAACGAGCGGATCGTCAAGAGCTACGGGCAGCAGGATCCGCACAACATGACGCGGGCCCAGTATGACGAAATCTGCAATTTGCTGGACGCCGAGGCGAAGAAACAGCAAGGAGGAAATGCGAATGTATAACCATGTGGGGCTTCTGGGCCGTCTGGCTCAGGAACCGGAACTCAGATACACCCAGAACGGCGTACCAGTGGCGAGCTTCGACCTCGCCGTGCAGGTGCCGAGCAAAGACAAGAACACCCCGCCCGACTATATCCCGATCGTGTGCTGGCAAGAACAGGCTGAGTTTGCAAGCCGGTATCTCACCAAGGGCCGCCAGATCGTTGTCGAGGGACGCCTCAGCACCCGGAAATATACCGGCAGCGACGGCAAAAACCATAAAGTCGTAGAAGTCAAAGCCTCCCGGATCTGCTTCGCAGACAGCGGGCAAGGAGGCGGCGGCGACTATGGCTCCAACATTTCATAACACCGGGCAACCGGAAAACGACCGCCGGACGACCACCGGACAGACCGGAGGACGACCGAAAAGGAACCGAGAAACAACCACGAAAGGAGGTGCGCACGGTGGCATGGATCCAAGTACACCAACAACTCAAAGACCACCGCAAGCTACTGGCGGCAGCTGACGAGCTGGAGATCGAACCGGCTCACATGCTCGGTCTGCTGATCTCTTTTTGGCTCTGGGCTCTGGACAATGCGCCGAGCGGATCCCTCCAAGGTATCAGCACCCGCATGATCGCGCGGGCTGCTCAGTGGAGCGGATCCCCGGACGACTTCGTGCAGGCTATGGCGCACGCCGGGCTTCTGGACGAAGAACCGGACGGATCCCTGACTCTGCACGACTGGTACGAGTACACCGGGAAGCTGATCGACCAAAGAGAGGCCGAAAAGAACCGCTCCAGACGCCGCCGGGCTGCTGCTGCCGCTTCGCAATCGGACGACCGCCGGACGACCACCGGACAGACCGGAGGGCAGCCGCCGGACGACCAGAAAAAGACCGGAGGCAGAGTAGACCAGACTATACAAGACCAGAGTACACCAGATAAGACTACACAAGAGGGGGATCGCCCCCCTAACCCCCCGGAGCCGAAGCAGGACGCGCAAGAGCGACGGTTTTCTGAGTTCTGGCAGCAATACCCGAAGAAAGTCGGAAAAAAGGCGGCCCTCACCTCATGGAAACGAGTCAAGCCTGACGCCGAGTTATTCGAGCGGATCATGCAGGCGGTGGCCCTTGCCAAAGCCTCAGACCAATGGAGGCGAGAAGGTGGGCGCTTTATACCAAACCCGGCGACATGGCTCAATCAGGGACGCTGGGACGACGAACTGCCGCAGGGCGGGGCATATCAGCAGGAAGCGAGAGGCAAGCCTTCCACCATGGACGTGCTCGCCGGTATCATAGCAGACGAGGAAGGGGGCGGCGTATTTGACTAAGGCAGACGCGGCAAAGCTGGTGGCGATCGTCGTCACCGCCTACCCCAATTATGACAAATTCAGGGACGAGGCAGCCGTCACCGCCACAGTGAACCTCTGGGCCACAATATTTCAAGCAGACGACGGCAGGATCGTGGCGCTGGCACTCAACAAGCACATAGCGACAAGCAAGTGGCCGCCGAGCGTGGCAGAGATCCGGGAGCTCATGCTGGAGATCCAGCACCCGGAACTCATACCGCCGGAGCAGGCGTGGCTCGCCGTTAGCGATCTTCTCTATACTTCCGGGGAGTACAACTACGGCGACCTATACCACCAACTGCCGCCGCTGGTGGCCCGTTCAGTCGAGGCAATCGGCTGGGGCAACCTCTACGAAATGCACCGGAGCTACTGCCGGGGAGGCAAGCCGGGCATGGATCGGGTGGCCTTCATGGATATATACAAGCCAATGTACGAGCGAGAGAAGCAGCGAGCCATGACTCCGCAGAACCTCACCGCACAGATCGACGCCGTGGCCGCAGCCCTACCGGATAAAGGGCAGCACCTACTCGCTGACCGGGAGCAGGATCGCAGGGACAAGGAGGAACAATACCGGCGGCTTGAAATCGGCTGGAGAGATCAGCAGCGGCAAGCTCTGGAGGCGGCCGTCAAGGAACGCACGCAGCTGGAGCTCAGGGAGTGGCAGGAAAACGAAAGAAAGGAGGCCGAGACGTGACAACCGGCGAAAAAATAAAACAGATCAGGATCAGCAAGAGGCTGACGCAATCAGAACTGGGGAAGCGCTGCGGAATGGCAGACTCCCAGATCGGCGTATATGAGCGCGGGGAAAGCAAACCAAGAGAGGCGACACTCGCCCGGATCGCTGAGGCGCTCGACGTAGATCTGGCCGCATTGAAACAGTAACAGAAAGGAGCAACACCATGAGAACACGGTTTATTTATATCTGCTCCCCGTGCCGGGGAGACATGGAAAAGAACATCACCAAGGCGCAGAGCTACTGCCGGGAAGCCGTCGAGCTTTTCCCGGACGTGGTGCCGATCGCGCCGCACGTCTATTGTACGCAATTCATGGACGACACCAACCCGAAGGAGCGGGCCCTCGGCATGGAGCTGGGGATCTCGCTGCTGAGCATGTGCTCAGAGATCTGGGTGTACGGTATCGACAATCCAAGTGAGGGCATGAAGGCAGAGATCGAATACGCGAAGGATCACGGGATCCTCGTCCGGGACGCCGTGGAAGTCTACCAGCACACCGGCGAGGAACTGCCGGACGCTGAGCTGGGCGACGCGCTGATCGTCCTCCCCTCTCACGTCGGCAGCCTGAACGGGATCGCGGCCATGGAGTCCACCACCGTGAGGATCTCCGGCGAGGCCGTCATGGAACTGGCGAACGAGCTCAGGAAGCACCGCGGCCACGACATAACACTGGAGGCAGATCAGGGGGCGACTCAATGAGCTGGGACACGGTGCCGGGGAAAAATCGCGAGGGCTACCCGGATCCGACAGCTACGACCGCTCTCTCCAACGTCCAGCGCAGCCAGCGCGGGCTCCAGAGTAAGCGAGCCGGGGAACACTTCGAGAACCTGCTCGCCGCGAGTCTGGGCTGGTATCGTGACAAGGGCGTGGCCTTCGTCGAAAAGACGCCGGAGCCTATGCGCCCGTTAAGGCCACCCAACCGGCAGGGCCAGTTCCTCGCCTGCTACATCAAGGCCGGGCAGCCAGATTTTAAGGGGACACTGACCGGCGGCCGGGCCGTGGTATTTGAGGCCAAACACACCGACAGCGACCGGATCGAGTACGGGCGACTGACTCAGGAGCAGATCGACAGCCTGACAGAGCACCACCGCCTCGGAGCTGCTGCCTTCATCATGGTGAGTTTTGGCCTGCAAGACTTCTACCGGGTGCCGTGGGAAGTATGGCGGGACATGAAAAGCATATACGGCCGTAAACACATAAAGCAGCCGGAGCTCGAACCCTACCGCGTGCAATATATCGCCGGAGTGCTCAAACTGCTGGAGGGCATAGAACTGGACTACAACACAGAAACGGAGGGCAAGGCGTGACACTACCGATCGGGGAATATTTGAGACAGTGGATCGAGCTCAGCACGACAGAGGGGCAAAGAGGCAGGCGTCCGCTACTGCTGCCGCCGGGCCGTAAATGCTGCCCGTGCTGCAACGGGCTGGCGCTTTTCGGACAGCACCGAGGGCAAGCGGTATGTGAGCCGCTGAACACCAGCCTCCACGCAAGCGAGGCGGGCCGAGATATTCACACATTCATGGACAAGAAAGTCACCGAAAGCATGTGCAAGGCCGGAGGCGACGGCTGCCCGATCCGCGAGGCAGGAAGAAACGCAAGACCAAGGAAAGGAGAAAATGACGCATGAATGAGGCATTATTAAGCAGCAAGAACCTGAGCTGGTGTACACCGGCCGACTTTTTCGCAGAGCTGGATCGGGAGTTCCATTTTGACCTCGATCCGGCCGCGACCGATAAAAGCGCCAAGTGCGCGAGATACTTCACACCGGCCGACGACGGCCTGAAAATGGACTGGGGGGGGGAGTCGCGTGTTCTGTAATCCTCCGTATGGCCGCCAGATCGGCGACTGGGTGCAGAAAGGCTACGAGGAAAGCCAGAAACCGGGCACGCTCGTGGTTATGCTCATACCTTCGAGGACGGACACCTCATATTTCCACGACTACATACTGCACGGGAAGGCCGACGAGATCCGCTTCCTGCGGGGGCGGCTTAAATTCACGGACGAGGACGGCAACGCCAAAGACTCCGCGCCCTTCCCTTCTGCTGTTATTGTGTGGCGTAGCCCGGACATGGGCCAGAGCCTCCGGGACATGGTGCTGGAGCTGATCCGCAGCGAGGCCATGACAGCAAACGAGATCGCCGCCGTTCTGGCAGACCGGGGGCAGCAGGTAAGCCGCAGCGACGTGGGCCCGATCCTCACCAAAGCGCAGGCGGCCGGAAAAATAAGGAACGCCGGAAAGAGAGCGTGCAGCGTGACGGGGCGCTCTGCTATTATCTGGACGGCAGAAAGCGAGGGATAAATGAAAGCGATCACCGTATGGCAGCCATGGGCCGGGGCTCTGGCTGCCGGTATCAAAGGAAACGAGACGCGAAGCTGGGCCACGAAATACCGCGGCCCGCTCGCGATCCACTCTGCCATGAAGGCAATACAGCACACATGGAGCAACCTCTACATGGACGACGAGGCGCGGGAGGTAATATGCAGGCGGCTGGAGCTGCCGGAGATAATCGACGGCCCGGCAATCTTCCCTATGGGCTGCATACTCGCCGCCGCCGAGCTCGTGGACTGTATCAGGATAACGCCGGAGTACATCACCACATTGACACCGGACGAGCTGGCCCTCGGCGACTACACGCCGGGCCGGTATGCGTGGAAGCTGGCGAACGTCCAAAAGCTGCCGGAGCCGATACCGGCAAAAGGCAGGCAGGGGCTCTGGAACTGGGAGGCGCTGCTGCTGAGGCATAAAGGCCGCGACAGTTGGGATCGTCCGGTTTATGAGGACGAAAGCGGGAAGCTCTGGAAAGACGTTGAGCCGAGGGCCGACAACGCGCCGAAGTTATGCAGCGCTCTGTATAATGCCTTCGACGGAGAGCCCGACACGCCGCTGGAGGTTATGGAACGGTACAAGGACAAGGCGATCATATTCATGCCGAAGCGTGACACATGGACATGGTAAGGAGGCGATCACATGAATATAAGAACATGTAAAAGCTGCGGGAAGCCGATCCTCTGGATCCGCACCCGCTCCGGCCGTTCAATGCCGTGTGACGCCCTGCCGGTGAACTACCGCACGAAGCCCGGAGGCAGCACCAAGCTGGTGACGCCTGCCGGGGACGTGATAAGCTGCGAACCAGTGGACGATCCGGCAGAGGCGACCGGCTGGGGCTATACACCACACTGGAGCACCTGCGACGCGCCGGACAAATTCAGGCAAAAGCAGAGCAAAACACAGTAAAGCAAATAAAAGCATAAAAGCAAATGCTTTTCAAGTAAGGAGGCAAAAACATGGGATACAAACCGAAGATCATCAAGGGCACCGTAAAAGGCACCGGCTGGCCGATTGACGGCCGCACGCTCCACTTCTCCCAGTGGGACTATGACAACTACGACAGCTGGCACCTTTTCGGCTGGGACGACGCCGACGACGAGGCCGTAATGGAAACAATGTTCATCACCGAGGAAAAGGCCGGGCTCTGCTGCTACGACACGCTGGAGGACTTCGCAAAGGACTGGAAGGCAAAGAAGTGGGAGCCGCAGGGCGCGTTCTGTCTGGAGCTCGATCAGGTGGAAGTCCTCGAAGTCGTGCAGCAGGAAGTCAAGAACGACACCCGCGACCAGCTCCGGGCGAAGGGCTTCGACCTGACGCCGAGGAAATACAGCGACAAGGGCGGGATCCTCTGCCTGCCGCTTGACAAAAACCTGAACGGCGACGTGCAGGCGAAGCACCCGGACTGGGTGCCGGTAAGCTGCCCGAACTGCGGCCGCAAGTGCTGGAAAATGCCGGAGGCCGACAAGCTCAAAGAGGCGCAGGGCGTAGAGCTTCTCTGTACTGAGTGCGCCGTCAAAGCGGGCTTTTTAAGCCCCTACCAGACCAATAAGCCAAACCCGGCCGGAAACCGGGCCCAAAGAAGGAGGGCAAACCGTGAAAGGAAGAAATAACGCAAGCCGCATATTTGACAGAGCGTGGGCCGTGATCGCAATACTGGCGGCCATACTGCTGCTTTTCTGTAAAATGAGCGGGCGGCTGGCATGGAGCTGGCCGGGCGTGGCTCTCGGCTATGTGGGGATCATGTGCTCGCTCATGCTCTGCTGCGTGCTTCTGGCAACCGTCGTTATACTGGGCTGCAAGCTGCACCGCTGGAACCGCACCCGGCGCGTGGTGAACCGGATCCGGAAAGACTTCAAGATACTGGCACATGGCGAGGTGCTGGACAAAGCGGCCAGCCGGTACAACCTGAGCCGAAAACCCGGAGAAACTGACAAGGATCTGCGTGAGCGGATCCTGAAAACCATTAAGGAGGTGAGGACAACATGAGCGACTACCAAACAGAAGCAGAGCCGAAAGCGTGGGCTGACGGCGTGCCGGTATTCTGCGCACACGACGCGATCGTGGACGTGGCAAAGCTGGTACCGAACCCGAAGAACCCGAACCAGCACCCGGACAGCCAGATCCAGCTACTCGGCCGGATAATCAGGCAGGCGGGCTGGCGGCAGCCGATCACCGTCTCGAAGCGCTCCGGCTTCATAGTAAAAGGACACGGCCGCCTCTCTGCTGCCCTTCTGGAAGGAATGAAGGAGGCACCGGTGGACTATCAGAACTACACCACCGAAGCCGAGGAATACGCCGATCTGGTGGCTGACAACCGGATCGCAGAGCTGGCCGAGACAGACAACCGGCTGCTGGCCGACATTTTCGCAGAGATTGACACCGGCGAGATCCCAATGGAGCTGACCGGGTACACAGAGGACGAGGTGGAGAGCCTCGTCACCGCGCTGTCAGAAGCCCTGCACAACGACCTCCACGAGCCGGACGACATACCGGAGCCGCCAGAACCCGATCAGACAGTCACCCAGAAAGGCGACCTCTGGATCCTCGGACGCCACCGTGTCGTTTGCGGGAGTTCGACCAACGCGGCAGACATGGGCTTGCTGCTGGACGACGCACACCCGGAAATCCTACTCACCGATCCACCCTACTGCTCCGGCGGCTTCCAAGAGTCCGGGCGCAGCAGCGGCAGCATAGGAACCAAACGCCATGACAAGGACGGTAAGGAGATCGCCGTCACCATAGCAAACGACACACTCAGCACGCGCGGGTACCAATCACTCATGCGCGAAGTGCTCCAGAACTTCGACGGCCTCGTTGCCTATATCTTCACAGACTGGCGTATGTGGGTAAATTTGTTCGATATTGTGGAAGCCGCAGGGCTCGGTGTCAAAAATATGCTTGTCTGGAACAAGAAAAGCCTCGGCATGGGTACAGGCTGGAGGACTCAGCACGAGCTCGTCATGTTTGCACACCGAACAAAACCAAAATGGGACAATCACAAGGGTTATAGTAATGTACTGGAGGCCACACGCTCCGGGAATGAGCTTCACCCAACACAAAAGCCGGTAGAGATACTGGAGAAGCTGCTGGACAATACGGACTGGGCCAAGGGAGTGCTCGACACATTCGGAGGATCAGGCACGACGCTGATCGCCGCTGAAAGTGTCGGGCAAGCGTCGTTCATCATGGAAATGGAGCCCCGGTATGTGGACGTGATCGTGCGCCGCTACATAAAGACGACCGGCAAAACGACCGGGATCCGGCTAATCAGGAAGGGCAAGGAGCTGGCCCGTGAGCAATTCAACCAAGTGTTCACGGAATAGCAGCAGAAAGGAGGCGAGCCCATGAGCCAGACCAAGAAGCCAAAGGAAACCGACGCAATCAAGCAAAAGCTGGAGCACTACGCGGCCTTCCAGCGCCGGATCGACAACCAGATTGAGCGGCTGGAGTATCTGGAGTCCGTCATGGGCGCACCTTCAAGCCCGAACCTCTCCGGGGAACCAAGCGGAGGCGGCGACGGATCCAGCAAGACCGAGCGGCAAGTCCTCAAAAAGCTGGAGCTCCAGCAGGCGATCCGGGACATGATCGCAGACGAAGCCGCAGAACGCAAAGAGCTGGAGGCCATGATCGAGCAAATGGAACGACCGGACGAGCAGACCGTCATTGAAATGCACTACCTCGACCATGTGAAATGGTGGCCGATATGTGCGGCCCTATTCAGTGGGGAGCCGGACTACGACGAGAAGGCCGACAAGTACCTGAAACGGACATTTAAGCTCCACGGCTCTGCTCTGCAAGCTCTGGCGAAAATATACGCCCAGACCAAAGAAAGCGAGTAAAAAAGCCCGCCAAAAGCCACCAAACGGCCAGAGGCGGGCCTTTTTATGCACATCACCCGGCGGCATTGTGGAAAGGCAGGGGACAAAAAGGGATAAAAGGGGATAAAAAGGGATTGAAAGGGATAACAGCCAAGTGCTACCCTATACAATAGCGAAAGCCGTCTGGAGAGCACTCACGCCTCTGGGCGGTTTTTATATGCACCGGAAAGGAGGCTGGCACCATGAGCGACCTATTCAACACGGGCCCAGCCCGGCACACAAGGGGCGGCTTTTCTGTCTCCCATTCTGGAGCGGGCGACATTGTGAAAAAGCTCCAGAAGCTACGGGACGGCGGCGAGGTGGCAATCAAGCGCACCGTGTCGGACTTCGCAACCAGAGGGCCCGGCTGGGTATCAAAGGGGATCCGCGAGCACTACGGCGTGGACGCTGCCGCCATAAAGGAAGCAGCCAAACGACCAAGCCGCGGACATACCTCAATCAGAGTCGCGGGCATATCCGTGGACGGGGCAACGCTGGAGTATAAGGGCAGAACCCTGACGCCGCTTCACTTCAAAATGAGCCCGAAGCAGGCCCCCACAACCAAGCAGAAAAACCAGATCCGGATCCCCGGCCAGCTTATAGGTGCAGGATCTCCCGTGGCTATGATAAAGCCACCGAAGCCCTACACCGTAAAGGCAACAATCATTAAGGGCCAGCGCTCAGCTATGAGCAGCGACACATTCCTGACCGCCGGGCGCGGTGGCGTTGTGCTGCCCTACCAAAAGAGCGGGGACGGACGCCAGCCAATCGAGGCCGTGCGCACTCTGTCTGTGCCTCAAATGATAGACGGCAGAGCCCGCGAGACAATCGAGCAGACAATCAACACAAAGCTGGGCGAGCGCTTCAACCACCACATAGAGCGGGCCATGAGATAGCCAGCCAAGGCACCCCGCACAAGCCCGCCAGAGCCACACACACGGGCACCAAGGGCCGAGGGCAAGCAGACCACACCACCGGCCACAAAGGCCGCCAGAGGGCCACACAGAGGCCACCACGGGGCGCACAAGGCCAAGGGGCAAACGAGCCCGCGCCAAGCAGCCGCGCAAGGTACTGTGAAGTCTGCAAAAGCCCTGCGGTGCTTGCGAGCCCAAAAGACGAGCAGGCTCAGGAAATTTTTTTCAGGCCGTTTCGTTTCGCCAGCCGCGCAGAAAGGAGGTGACGCCATGGCCGAAGCACCGAAACAAAACCTGCAAACAACCGCGATAATAGCAAAACTTTTTGACCTCGACGAGCGACGGGTGCAGCAGCTCGCAAAGTCTGGCGTCCTTCCTGCGGCGTCCACTCGTCCGTACAAATTCGACCTGCTGCCGACCGTAAAGGCGTACATAAAGCACCTGCGGGAACGGGCCAACGGCAAGGAGGCAAAGACGGCCGACACGGCAAAGGCCGAAGCCGACAAGCTGCGGGCCGAGGCAGACCTGAAACAGAGCAAGGCCAAGATCGCAGAAATGCAGCTCAAAGAGCTGGAGGGGAAAATGCACCGGAGCGAGGACGTGGAGGCCGTAACAAATGACCTCGTTTACACCGTCCGCAGCATGATAATGGCCCTGCCCGGCCGTCTCGCTATGGACGTTGCGCAGGCGGCCAGCGCGAACGAAGCCTCGGCACTGATCCGCGCCGAGTGTCACAAAATCCTGAACGAGCTCGCGGGCTATCAATACGATCCCGAAGTTTATCAGCGGCGGGTAAGGGATCGCGAAGGCTGGGGCGAAGCACTCGCAGATGAAGCCGACGACTAAAAAAGCCGCAAGGAAGCTCAACGCAGCCATAGCTCCGGCCGTCCAGAACTTCAAACCGCCGGAGGATCTGACGGTGGCAGAATGGGCCGATAGACACCGCCGCCTATCGCCGGAAACCTCCGCAGAGGCAGGCCCGTGGCGCACGTCGCGCACGCCCTACCTCCGGGAGCCTATGGAAGCGTTCACCGATCCAAAGGTGAAAAAAATTGTTATGGTGGCGGCTTCTCAGGTGGGAAAGTCTGAGCTTGAACTGAACATAATCGCGTACATTATCGACCAAGATCCGGGCTCTATCCTCTTTGTGCAGCCAACACTGGAGGACGCCCGCAAGTTTTCACGTCTCCGGATCGCTCCTATGATACGGGACAGCCGGGCGCTGCGGGCGAAAGTGTCGGACGTAAAGACGAGGGACTCCGGGAACACGATCCTGCAAAAATCTTTCCCCGGCGGTATGCTGACGATCACCGGCTCAAACAGCGCCTCCGCTCTGGCTTCCACTCCGGCCCGCTACATCATAGGCGACGAGCGCGACCGCTGGGCCATAAGCGCCGGAACCGAGGGCGATCCGTGGGCGCTGGCAGAGGCCAGACAAACCACATTCTACAACGCGAAAGCCGTTGAGGTATCAACCCCAACAATAAAGGGAGCCTCGAACATTGAGGACAGCTACTACAAAGGCACACAAGAGCGCTGGTGCCACCAGTGCCCAGAGTGCGGCGAGTATGGCGAAATCATATTTGACCGGATCCATTATGAGCACACCGTCAAAAAGGTGCGCGGGAAGAAAATCTACACCATAAACGGCCCGATCACATGGGCCTGCCCTAACTGCGGCTGCATTATACCGGAGGAAACCATGCGGCGGCAGCCTGCAAAATGGATCGCCGAGAACCCGGAGGCATACGCCACCGGCGTGCGCTCCTTCTGGCTGAACGCCTTCTCGTCCCCGTGGACGCCGTGGGAGAAAATCATTCTTGAATTTCTCGGAGCCAAGGACAACCCGCAAAAGCTGAAAGTCGTCTACAATACCAAGCTGGGCGAGCTCTGGGAGGATCGCGGCGGCACAATCGACGAGGACACCATGCTGGCCCGCCGCGAGGACTACGGCACCAATGCCGACGGCTCCCCGGTGGAGCTGCCGGAGGGCGTGCTGGTGCTCACCTGCGGAGTAGACACGCAGGACAACCGGCTGGAGTACGAAGTCGTGGGCCACGGCTACTACGGCGAAACGTGGGGCATAAAAAAAGGCTACATCATGGGGAAGCCGGACACCGACGACGTATGGCAGCAGCTTGACGACGTGATCGATCATGTGTACCGCTTCAAGGACAGCAAGCGCGGCCTGCGGATCTCAATCACCTGCGTGGACGAAGGCGGCCACTACACCCAAGAGGTGCGCCTGCGCTGCCGGGCCCGGAAAAACAAGCGCGTTTTTGCTATCAAGGGAAAAGGCGGCGACGGGATCCCCTTCGTGACGCCGCCCTCGAAAGTCAAAATCGTGGTAAATGAGCAGGTGATCGGCAAGTGCTGGCTTTACACCTTCGGCGTGGACGCTGGCAAGGAGGCGATCATGTCAAACGTGCGGGTGCAGGAACCCGGCGCGAAATACTGCCATTTCCCGCGGGGCGAGTCCTACGGCTACGACTCGTACTACTTCAACGGCCTGCTGTCTGAGAAGCTGGAGCTCACGCAGACAAAGCGGGGCAACAGCTGGGCGTGGGTGAAGATCCCCGGCCATGAGCGCAACGAGGCGCTCGACTGCCGCAACTATGCGCTGGGTGGCTTCCGTATCATTAACCCCGACATGGAGGCTGTGGAGCGCAGGCTCAAAAGCCTGCCAGAACAGCCGCGGCCGAAACGTGCTGCAGCACCGCAGCAGCGCCGGACAAACGCAGCGGCGCAACTATTTGACGAATGGTAAGGAGGCAACGCCATGAGGCAACGAGAAATAATTCAGGCCGAGCTCACGCAGACACGCGAGCGTCTGGCCCTTTATCTGAAACGCGAGGCCGACATGCTGGACAAAAACGGCGTGCAAAGCTATGGGATCGGCTCCCGCAATCTTCAACATTACAGCACGGCCCTGAAAGATATTCAGGACATGATCGAAAAGCTCCGCGCCCGGATCAGGGAGCTGGAGGCAGAACTGGCGGGCAGGAGCGCCCGCCGTGCGCTGGGCGTAGTCCCGCATGACTGGTAAGGGTAAACGCCGGAACCCCCGGCTTTACTACGGCACGGCCGGAGGGAGTTTCCGCTCCTTTATCCCTTCGGCTGCTGCCGTTTTTTATTCCATGACAAGGAGGTGAGAAAAATCAGGTACGACAAAAAAATGGGAATGTATCTGCCCGACAGTGTACGCCCGCAGAATAAAGGCTACGGGGAGGCCGGGGCCAGTTGGAGAAAGCGGGCCGTGAAGGGCTTCAACGCTCCGAGCGGATCCGCACATGAGGACATAGACTTCAACAACTTCACCATGAGGCAGCGGGCCCGCATGTTATACATGGCCGCACCCGTCGCCACCTCCGCGATCAAGACCAACCGCACAAACGTGGTAGGCGTCGGCCTGCGCCTGAAAAGCCGGATCGACCGCGAAGTGCTGGGCCTCACCGCAGAGCAGGCAGAAAGCTGGCAGAAAACCACCGAGCGGGAGTTCAACCTCTGGGCCAGCGATAAAAGAGCCTGCGACGCCACGGGCATGAACAACTTCTACGGGCTCCAGCAGCTCGCGCTTGTGTCGTGGCTGCTCTCTGGTGACTGTATAGGCATTATCAAGCAATACGACACCACCCCGCTGCTCCCCTACTCCCTGCGGGTACACCTGATTGAGTCCGACCGGATCGCAACGCCGGGCGGGTATGGTGCCGGAGGCTCGATAACCTTCACCACCGGAAAGAACACGGAAACCGGCAACACGATATACGACGGCGTGGAGGTGGACGCGGACGGCATGGTGGTGGCCTACCACATACGCAGCAATTACCCCTTCGAGATCGGCGCACCGGCGACGACGTGGGCCCGCGTGCTGGCGTATCAGGAACACACCGGACTCCCCAACGTGCTGCATGTGATTGACACCGAGCGGCCGGATCAATACCGTGGCGTGAGCTATCTCGCGCAGGTGATCGAGCCCCTGCTCCAGCTCCGGCGCTACACCGAGTCCGAGCTCATGGCCGCGGTGGTGGAGTCGTTTTATACGGCCTTCATCAAGACGCAGGCACCGACGGACGAGAACCCGTTCAACCAGACGGATCCCGACATGCCGGGCGAGCCAAAGGGCCCCAACGAGTACAGCATGGGCCCCGGACAAGTCAACATCATGGGCCCCGGCGAGGACGTGGAGTTTGCAAACCCGACGCACCCGAACGGCAGCTTCGACAAGTTCGCGGCTGCAATCAGCGCTCAGGTGGGCGCGGCTCTGGAAGTACCGGCCGATCTGCTGCTGAAACAATTCAACAGCTCATACAGCGCAAGCCGGGCGGCCCTGCTGGAAGCGTGGAAAGCCTTCAAAATGCGCCGGGAGTGGCTGGCTGACGACTTCTGCCGCCCCTGCTATGAAATCTGGATGAGCGAGGCCGTGGCCCGCGGGCGTATCTATGCGCCGGGCTTTTTCACCAATCCAATGATCCGCGCCGCATATCTCGGCAGCGAGTGGCTGGGCCCGTCTCAGGGACAGCTCGATCCGGTGAAAGAAATCACCGCGGAGATCCTCGCGTGCAGCGAAGGCTATTCAACGCACGAGCAAAGCACGATCCGCCTCAACGGCGGCCAGTGGGACGCCAACGTCGAACAGCTCCAGCGGGAAAACGAAAAGCTCGAAGGGCAAGCACCGGATCCGCACCAGTCTGGCGGCGGTGAAGGCCCGCAGGAACCGCAGGAAGGCGACGAACCGGCCGAGGGGGACAACAACCCGCACAACCCTGAAACGGCCCGCAGACGGGGCGCTCATGCCCTACGCGACCTCGTTATAAGGGAGCAAATAAAACAAGCCATAGGAGGGCAAGCCAATGAGAATAAAACATAGCAACATACGCATGGGCCCGGCAGCGGCACCGCAGGCAACGCCCGCGACAAAGTTCTGGAACATGGCGAGCGTCGGCGAGGACGAGGGCGAGATCACCCTTTACGGCGACGTTATGAGCCAGCAGCCCGTTGACTGGTGGACGGGGGAACCGGAGCCCGGCCTCTACATCACGCCGGAGGGCTTCATGGAGGATCTGGCGACCGTCAAGGACAAGGGCCGCGTCACAGTAAAGCTGAACAGCTGCGGCGGCGACCTCTACACCGGGATCGCTATCCACAACGCCCTGAAAGCGCTCAGCGGAGAGGTGAACGTCGTCGTGGAAGGGATCGCGGCCAGTGCCGCCAGCGTTATTATGTGCGCCGGTGACACCGTGACCGTTTACCCCGGATCCCTCGTTATGATCCACGGTGTAAGCGTCCTGCTCTGGGACTCCCTGAACATTCAGGACATGAAGCAGCTAATCAAGGGAATGGACGCCAGCGAGCGTGCCGTCGCTGAAATCTACGACGGAAAGACCGGCCTCGGCGTGGACACCCTGCGCAGCATGATGACAAAGGAAACGTGGATGACCGGGCGGGAAGCTCTGGAGAAGGGCTTCGCGGACGCGATCAAGGAGGACGAGGACGATCCCGACATGAGCATGAGCCGCGACCGGAAAGTCCTCTACGTCAACGGGATAGGCCATAACGTCGAAGGGCTGCGCAACATACCGGGGACGATCCCGATCCAGAAAAGTGCGAAACCGGCCGCAAGACCGGCCGCAAATAAAAGGCCGACCAATAAGGCGGCAAAACCAGAAGGAGGTAAAAATCACATGACACTCGAAGAACTGAAAGCTCAGGAGCCTGATCTGGTGAGCCAGATCGAGCAGGCCGCCGTAGGTGCGGCAACGGCTCAGACCACCGACGCGGTGACGGCAGAGCGCCAGCGCCTCGCTGCCATTGACTCGATCGCGGCCTCTATACCGGATCAGAAAATGGTACACGACGCCAAGTACGGCGACAACCCCTGCACCGCTCAGGAGCTCTGTTTCCGCGTTATGCAGCAGAGCGCAGCGGCGGGCCAGCAGTTTCTCACCAACTACGCCGCAGACGGGGCGGCCTCTAATGCCGCCAGCGTGGGCGCAGCACCCAACGGAGGCGCACCTTCCACGCAGGCCGAGCAGGACGCGGCAGACATTCAGGCGGTAGTCGCCGCCTACAACCAGACCAAAGGAGGCGCGAAATAATGAGTAAAAGACTGGACGAAAATCTGGGCTATGTGGGCCCTGACAACCTGATCGCCGACATGTACCCGCCCACCGATCCCTTCACGGTGAAGATCCGCAAGGAGGCAACGGAGGCGGCGACTTATAAACGCGGCACCGTTCTGGCGCTCTCTGCCGGAACCGCCGGTGACGGCAAGTTCGTGATCCTCGGCACTACGGCAGCAGACAGCGAGACGCTGACAGCCAACTGCGTGCTCGCGGAGGACACAGAAGTCGGCACCGACGCCGACACCG
Source organism: uncultured Lachnospiraceae bacterium (assembly GCA_910577105.1). GTDB lineage: Bacteria > Bacillota > Clostridia > Lachnospirales > Lachnospiraceae > Acetatifactor. Next base: position 135,647 of record CAJTMB010000003.1, read on the forward strand.
TGGCGATCGCGTACCGTACCGGGCACTTTAACGCGAACATGCTCACCGTAGCAGAAAGCTACACCCTGAACGCGGCTGACAAAGAGGCGCTCCGCACCGCGGGGATCCTGCTCTCTGACGCCGTGGAAATCTAAGAAGGAGGACAGACAAATGGCTTTTAACTATTACGACACCCACACGCTGCTGGCTTCTGTGAAGCAGCTCGCGCCGCTCCACACCTTCCTGCTGGATCGCTACTTCCCCACCAATGCAGCAACCGACATTTTCTCCACCGACGACGTGCTGGTGGAATACAAGAAGGGGCACAAGAAGGCGTCCCCGTTCGTCGCTCCCCGCAAAGGCGGGATCACGATCCTGCGCAACGGCTACACCATGAAGCGCTTCACGCCTTCCTATATCGCGCCGAGGCGTCCCCTCACCGTTGACGAGCTGAAAAAGCGCGGCTTCGGCGAGGCCCTCTACCCTACCCTGACGCCGGAGCAGAGACAGGGCGTAATCATGCTGGGCGACCTCGACGAGCTCCGCGGCATGAACAAACGCCGCAAGGAGGCCATGGCTTCGCAGGTGATTTTCACCAACGGCTGCATTATGGATGAGTATGTGGACGACCTGCACACCTTCGAGGAACGCGAGGTGCGCTACTACGACGGCAGCAGCAACCCGGCAATCTATACCCCGTCCGCTAACTGGAGCACCACCGAGGCGTCCGGCAAGCAGATGATCTCCGACATGGCCGCCATGATCTCCATGCTGACCTCCCGCGGCCTGCCTGCCAGCGACGTGCTCGTGGCCCCTGACGTGGCCGACATTATTCTGGCAAACGAGTGGATCCTGAAGCTGCTCGACAACCGCAACTACCAGATCGGCGGCGTGGATCCTGAAACACTCCCGACCGGCGCAACCAAGATCTGCCGCCTGAACATCAAGGGCCACATGGTTGACGTTTTGAGCTATGAGGACACCTACACCGAAGTGGACGGCTCCGTGGTGCCTTTTATCCCGAAGGGCAAGATCGCGGTGGGCGCTCCCGCTGCTGGCCGCACTGTTTACGGCGCGATCACTCAGGTGGAGCAGTCCGACGGCGAGTTCCACACCTACACCGGCGTGGACGTGCCGAAGTACCTCAGCGACGCAAAGCACAACGTCCGCGAGCTGACTCTGAGCTCTGCGCCGTTATGTATGCCGAACAATGAAAACCCGTTTATCACCGCCACGGTGGTGACGCAGAGCTAAGCCAGACGGCAGAAAGGAGCGGAAAGCATGATTAAAATTAGAGTAACCCGCGGCGGCTGCGGCATTTCCTACGAGGACGAACACGGCACCAAGCGCCACGCACTGAAAACGCCGGAGGACGGCCCTTTTATGTGTGACGAGGCTCAGGCAGAGCGCCTCGTCCGTCTGGGCGTGGCTGCCTATGTAACCGGCAGAGCACTGGAAGCGCCGCAGGATCCTGACGCTGACACGGATCCCGACAATCAGGAGCCGGAAAAGACCACGGGCCACCTCGACGCGGCCGAGCTGGAGGGCTGGGAATATAACCAGCTGAAAAAGCTCGCGGCCGACATGGGCGTGACTCCGAAGGGCAAGAAAAAGGCTGACCTGATCGCCGCCATTACGGCGGCAGAGGTGACGCCCGGCAACGATACGGATCCCGACGAAGGCGACGGCAGTGAGGACGACGACCTGCCGGAGCTGGGCGCTGCCGATCCGGAGTAAGGAGGAAAGACTATGATCAGAATGACAAAGGGCACCTACGGGCTGAAAGTGAACGGAGCCGTGGAGGCTATGACGAAGCACTCAGCCCCCTTCTCCCTTCCTGCTGACCGTGAGGCCGAGCTCGTGAAGGCTGGCGTGGCCGCCTATGTGGAGGAAACCGCAGAGGAAAAAGCGTACAGCAACATGAAAATGGCAGAGCTCCGCAAGGCTGCTGCAGCGTATGGCGTAGACGCCAGCAAGTGCCGGAGCAAAAAGGAAGCGATCGAGCTGATCGAGGCTGCGAAGGCAAAGGCAAAAGCCGGGCACTCCGAAGCCTCGGAGGAATAAGCCGGTGAGCTTCAAAGACCAGATCCGGCAGGATCTTGACGCCGTATTCCTCAATGTGGACGAGTTCGCCGAGCTCCACCGGATCGAAGGGAAAGAGATCCCCGTCGTGGTGGACAACGATCAGTTGGTGAAGCTCAAACAAGGGCAGATCCTCGGACTCGTGGAGGCCGACCTGCTGCTCATGGGTAAAGAGTCCGACTTTCCGGCAGACATGGAGCCGGGCAGGCTGCTGAACATGGACGGCAGGGAGCTGATCGTTTCAAGCTCCGGCACTGACATGGGGCTCATTGAGGTGGCGCTACGCCAAAACAGAACCGGTTAGGAGGTGCAGCATGTTACTGGTGGAAAGCATTGACAAGGTGGTGGCATGGCTGAACGAAAACGTGTGCAGCCAGATCCAGCTCAAACTCCCAGACGACTACAAGAACGACAAGGAGTACGCCGTGGAGTATGTGCAGCCTGCCGCCTTCCCTCTCTACACTCCGGGGAAAGACCGGCTCCCGCCGAACGTGCGGGCCCCGATCCCCTCCGTCTGCGTCCAACTGACCGAAGGAAACGACGACCTGCTCAAACGGCAGCGGAGGCTCCAGCTCCGGCTCTGCCTCGCCTGCTGGAACCCCGGAGAGCACGGCGGGGAGGTTTTACACCCCCGCAAGAATGAGGCGGCCCTCGGCGGGTATTCCTACTACCGCCTGACGGGCAAGGCCGCGCAGACATACACCCGCAATATGGAAGGCTGGAGGGACTCGTTCAACTTCGCCGACCTTGTGCTGCGCGAGATTGAAAGCGCGGAATATATCGCAGGCCACCGGCTCGTGAAGGAGCAGGGGATCAAGTTCGGGCTCTTTACCGAGGACGGGAATATCTGGGACTACTACCCCTACTGGCACAACTGGATCACCTTCACGCTGGAGGCTGGCGTGACGGCTGCAACGCCGAAAAGCTACGAAAATTTATTATAACAAGGAGGCAAGACTATGGCATATTTACATGGCGCATACGGCGAGATCCTCGACAGCAAAGTCAACTCGGCGCAGCAGGCCGACGCCGTGGCGGTTTATATCGGCACGGCTCCGGTGAACCTAATCCGGGACTATGCGGACAAGGATCTTGTCAACATGCCGCTGAAAATTCAGAACATGGGCGAAGTACAGACCAAGCTCGGCTACTCTGCCAACTGGCAGGACTTCACCCTCTGCGAAGTGTTCGCGGAGCACTTCGACAATACCGTGGGGAACGTGGGGCCGATCTACGTCGTGAACGTACTCGATCCCGCCGCCCATAGGGACACCGAAAAGACCACCAAGACGCTGACCTTTAAGAACAACCGGGCAGAGTTTGAGAGCTCCGACATTATTCTGGACACCTTCGCGATCGCGGACATGGCCGAGGGCGTGGACTACTCCCTGAGCTACAACTACGCAAAGGCGGCCGTCGTCGTGCAGCTTCTCAAAGACAGCACCGCGGAAAGTATCAGCTGCACCTATAACACCGTGGACGCCTCGGCCGTCCTGCCTGCCGATATTATCGGCCAGCAGACCGAGGACGGCGAGTACACCGGCCTGAGCGCCGCCGCCCTGATTTATACCAATTTCAACGCCGTGCTCAACACCCTGACGGCACCCGGCTGGAGCCACTACCCCGAAGTGTACCGGGCCATGGTGAGCACCGTCCAGAAGCTCAACGGGCACTGGGACGGCTTCGTCCATGCGGACATTCCTCTGGTAGACGACAAGGGCGGCAAGATTGACACGATCGCCAAGGCCCAGAAGTGGGCCGAGGATCACGGCTACAACAGCGAGCGGAGCAAAATCTACTGGCCGCAGGTGAAGGACGGCAGCGGCCGGGCCTTCCACCTCTCCACCGTGGGCGCTGCCACTATGCTGCGCGTAGACCAGAGCCACAGCGCCGTGCCGTTCGAGTCCCCGTCCAACAAGGAGATCATGGCAACCTGCCAATACTTCGGAGAAGGAGCCAAGAGCAAAGGCTTCGATCAGCAGACGGCCAACACCCTGAACGAAAAGGGCATCACAACGGCCTGCTTCTGGGGCGGCCAGTGGGTGCTCTGGGGCCCTCACACGGCTGCCTACGAGTACAACGGATCCATGGACGCCCGCGCGATCTTTGACGTGAACATTCGTATGCTCATGCACATCACGAACAGCTTCCAGCTGGATCACGGAACCGAGATCGACAGCCCCATGACTCCGCAGGACAAGGACACGATCCTGAACTTCGAGAAGGAAAAGCTCGACACCCTCTGCGGGATCGGTGCCCTGATCGGCACCCCGTCCGTGGAGTTTCTGGAGAGTGCCAACCCCACCAACAACATGATGAACGGCGACTTCGTTTGGGACTTCGCCGTCACCAACACGCCGCCGTTCAAATCCGGCACCGCCCGCGTATGCTACACCGACGAGGGCTTCGCCGCATTTTTCGGGAATGAGTAAGGAGGTGCAAAGGAATGGGACAATGGTTAGACATTAAAGGGCCGGTAGTAGCCGACACCGTTTACTCTGGCGGCGTTCTGGTAGCCAAGGACGTGACCTTCACGCTGCCGGGCATTGAGTTTTTAACTGCCGACGTTCAGGCCATGGGAAACCTGACCGTGCCGCTGATCGGGCTTCTGGAGAATATGGAGCTCGCGATCACGAAGATCGGCGTGGACATGGGCCTCAGCCGCCTGAGCAAGCTCGAAAAGCAGAACCTTGAGTTCCGCTGGGTGCAGAACGTCGTCAAGTCCGACGGCTCCCAGACAAACGAAGGCTGCAAGGCGTTTGTGCGCACCCTTCCGGGGGCGCTGCCGGAGCTGGGCGTCGAAGTGGGATCCGCCACCGAGGCAGAGAACACCTACAACGTGACGCGCCAGCAGATTTACGCAAACGGCACCGAGTACATGTGCGTGGATAGGCTCAGCTCAATCCTCCGCATTAACGGCAAGGACTACATGGCCGAGATCAACAGCCTGCTGTAAACAAAACCAAACACAAACGGGCCCGCCGGACTTTCCTCTGGCGGGCCTGATTTTTTGAAAGGAGCCAACCATGAAAGAAAAAAAGAACTATTTCAAGGGCACGCTGGCCCTCAAAAACCCGGTAATGATTGACGGGAGGGAAGTCAAGGAAGTGACCTACGACTCGAACGAGATCGACGGGATCCTTTTCGCCACGGCAGAGGCCAAGAAAAAGGCAGCCGCAGGCATGAAAAACACCACGATCACCCCGGCGGCCGAGTTTGACGTGGGCCTGCACTTATACCTCGGCTTCGCTGCGATCATAGCCGTGAACCCGTCCTATGACTTCTCCGACGTGGAGCGGATCAAGGGGCGCGACGTTGTGGAGGTAATGGCGATCGGCAGAAATTTTATTCTCACGTCGGAGCAGGGACAACAGGAAAACGACTCCGGCGAGCCTACCGAGACTACGCCAGAGTCTACCACACCAGCACGGCCGACCTCGAAAGAAAAAGAGTAACCGACTTTATTCTGGAATACGCGGAGGCCGCAGAGGATCTCGCGGAGGAACGAAAGCGCCAAGAAAAAAAGCGGCCGCCGATAGGCCGAAAGCCCAAGCATGTGAAACGGAGGTGAGGACGTGGCGGGCAGGACTTTACAATCTACAATCGAAATCGCCGGTACCCTCAGTCCTTCTTTACAGCAGGCGATCCGGCAGGCCATTGACCGGCTGGAGGAAATGAGCGAGGAAACGCTGGAAAGCGCCGGAGCTGCCGCAAGGCTGGCCGACGAAATCGGCGCTCAGGAGTCCGTGCTCAGGAGCCTGCAACGCGGATATGCTGACTATATCGTGAGCGGCCGGGAAAGCTCCGACGAGGCCCGGCAGCTCGCCAGCCGGATCCAAGACCTGAGCGACGAGCTGGACGAAAACCGCGACACCCTCGAAGCTGCCGAACGCGCCGCCAGAGACTTGATCGACGCGCAGGACGACACCGCCGACGCATACGAGGCGCTGCAGCGCACCATAAGCAAGCAGCAGGGCGACCTCGAAGCGCTGCAAAGGGAATACGCCAACCTCGTGCTCGAACAAGGCGAAAGCTCCGACGAGGCCCAAGAGCTCGCGGGCCGGATCAGCCGCTTGTCTGGCGAGCTGGGCGAAAACCGGCAGCAGCTTGAAAACGCAGAGCGGGCAGCCGACCGGCTCGGCGACACCATGGAGGACGCCGGGCAGCAGGCCGAGGACTCCAGCGAGGGCTACACCGTACTGAAAAATGTTATTGCCAACCTTGCAACGGAGGCAATCAGCAAGGCAGTGGACGCCTTCAAAGAGCTGGCAACCGAAGGGGACAGTGCTCTGGCTATGCTGGAGGCAAGAACCGGGGCCACGTCCTCCGAAATGGAAGGCTTCGAGGACGTAATGTACGAGGTTTACAACGCCAACTACGGCGAGAGCCTCGGCGACGTTTCCGAGAAGCTCAGCACCGTGATCCAAATGACGGACGACCTCGACAACGCTTCACTGGCGAACGTAACCAAGAACGCGATCGCGCTGGAGGACGTGTTCGGCTTCGACATTATGGAAAGTATGCGGGGCGTGAACAGCCTCATGGATCAATTCGGCATAACCTCCGATCAAGCCTTCAACCTCATAGTGCAGGGGGCACAGAAAGGGCTCAACCAAAACGACGACCTTCTGGACACGATCAACGAGTACAGCGTCCAGTTCAAAAACGCAGGGTACAGCGCCGACGACATGTTCAACATGCTGGCGAACGGCGTAGAGTCCGGCACATGGAGCGTCGATAAGCTCGGCGACGCGGTGAAGGAGTTCAACATAAGAATGAGCGACGGATCCGCAAAGGACGCCGTGGAGGCCCTCGGCTTTTCATGGGAAAAGGTATCAGAGGACTGGAGCAAAGGCGGCGACAGCGCAAAAGAAGTATTCAACATGCTGGTGAATGAGCTCGACGGGCTCGAAACCACGACAGAAGGCTACAACATAGGCGTGGGCCTGCTGGGTACAATGTACGAGGATCTGGGCCAAGAGGCGGTGCTCGCCCTCTCCAACACGGAGGGGGCCATAAACAGCGCCTCGGACGCTATGGCGCAAATGGACAGCGCCGCCTACGATACGCTGGAGAGCTCGCTCTCCCAACTGGGCCGGACTGTCAAGGCCGAAGTGGTGCAGCCAATCGCTGAAAAGCTGACGCCCGCCATTAAGGACTCCGTGAACTTCGTCAACGAGCGCGTGGGCCCGGCAGTCGAGTGGCTGCTCTCCCACCTGCCAGAAGTCGGCATAATTTTGGGGACGATCGGCTCCGTGATCGCCGCTATGAAATGGGGCTCAATCGTGGGCCAGATCGGCAAAATCTCCGGGGCCTTCTCCGGCTTCAAGACTGCGATCGCTGCTATCCCCGGCCCCGTGCTGGCAATAATCGCCATAGTGGCCGCGCTGGCTGCTGGCTTTATGTACCTATGGGAAACAAACGAGGACTTCCGCAACAATGTGACGGCCGTATGGGAGGAACTGCAAGGCAGCTTTTCGGAGCTGGGCGGCAAAATCAGCGACATGCTGAACCAGCTTATGCCGCTGATCTCGGAAATAGCAAGCACCGTCCTGACCGCCTTCGGGCAGATAGCCGAGGCCGTGCTTCCGATCCTGATCCAGCTCATTTCTGAGCTGCTGCCGGTTATTATCGGCCTGATCGACCAACTGCTCCCCGTGCTAACGCAGATTATTGAGAGCGTGCTCACCGTTCTGGTGGACGTTATCAACCAACTGCTGCCGCTCGTTATGCAGATAATTGAGGCCGTGCTGCCGGTGCTGCTCCAGCTCGTGCAGGCCATTCTCCCGATCATCACTCAGATCGTGGAGGCCGTGCTGCCCGTCCTGATCCAGCTAATCAACACGATACTGCCGATCATAACGCAGATAATCAGCGCCGTGCTGCCGGTGCTTGTGGAAATCCTCAACGCGCTGACGCCGATCCTTAACATGGTGATCTCGCTATTGCAGCCTATTTTGAACCTTATTATTTCACTGGTGGAGCCGATCCTGAACCTCATCATGGCAGCGATCCAGCCGCTTATTGAGATATTCGCAACGCTGATCTCGACCATTTTACAGCCGATTATGCCGATCCTCTCGGCGGTGGCGAACATCATCACCTCCGTGCTCGGTGCAGCCATTCAGGCGATCCAGCCTATCATTCAGAGCCTAACCTCTATTTTTCAGGGCTTGATCGACTTCATTACCGGCGTATTTTCCGGGAACTGGAGCCAAGCGTGGAACGGGATCGTGCAAGTGTTCGGCGGCCTCTGGGACGGCCTCGTGGCTATCGTGAAGGCACCGATCAACGCCGTGATCGGCCTGATTAACAAGGCGATCGGAGCGCTGAACAGTATCAGCGTAACAATACCAGACTGGGTGCCAATCGTGGGAGGAAACACCTTCGGGATCGATATTCCCACCATACCAATGCTTGCAACCGGCGGCTTTACCGACGGCGTATCAATCGCAGGCGAGGCGGGCATGGAGGCGGTGATCTCGTTCGATAAGAGATACCACAACGAAAACGTGGCTATCTGGGAAAAAGCCGGACAAATGCTCGGAACCCTCGGCACGTCTGCCGGGGAAGGCGCAGGGCTAACGAGCACGGCCGGGAAGCTGCTCACGCTGGACGACTTCTCTCTGGGGAGTCTTGCAAACGACGCCAGCACGGTGATCTATTATGACTTCTCCGGCTTTACATGGAGCCCACAGATCCAGACGGGAAACACCGGCGACGACACCGACGACTTTATGGCCCAGCTCAGAGCACACGAGGCCGAGTTCTTCGACTGGCTGGAGGAATTTATTCAAATGCGGGAGGTGGCGCAGTATGCGTAGGGTAACAGCCTACAAGGAATATACCACGCGCGAGGGCGACACCTTCGACGCGCTGGCCCTCGACATGTACGGCGACGAAAAGCTCGCCCATTATATCATTGACTTTAACCCCGATCATGCGGACGTGGTAATCTTCGGCGCAAACGTGGCCCTCCGGCTGCCGATCGTCGAGGACGCAGAGACGCCGGAAACTCTGCCGCCGTGGCGTCGGGGATCTGACGACGAGGGCGACACTTGAATTTTTTTTACAACGGAACGGACATATACAGCGACGTGTCGGTGAACTACTGCGTGCATGAAATGTTCGCAGAAAAACAAGCCGACACGCTCGTGATCCGTTTCAACGACACCAAGGGCGTGTGGAGCAAATGGCAACCGGCAGCCGGTGACACGGTGCGCTTCAAGGAAGGCGCGAGCGACACCGGGAAAATGTTCATACACTCCATGAAACCCGAAAACGGGCTTTTCACGATCCGGGCCATGTCAATGCCAAAGACCGGCAAGATCCGAAAGTCCAAAAGCTGGGAGGGCGTGCGCTTTTTACAGCTGGCAAATGAATTTGCCGCAGGCCACGGCCTCGACTTCAAAAACTACGGCTGCGAGGATCAGCTATACCCGTACATACAGCAGGAAAACGAGAGCGACTTCGCCCTCTTTTCCCGCCTCTGCACGCTGGAGGGCTGCCAAATGCTCATATTTGACGGGGCCCTGCTGGCCTACAATGAGCAATACATTGAGGGGCAGGCACCGGCGGGGAGTCTGGAGATCGACGAAAACGGCGTTTTCCACTACGCGGACGACCGCGAAACCATGTACGGATCCTGCGAGATCGCAAGCGGCAGCTTCTCCGGCAAGTTCGTGGCCGACGCTTCAAACAGCGCCGTGCTGCGGCCGGAAATCGCAATCAAAGCCACCAGCAACGCCGAGGCGGCCCGCTTCGCCAAGGGGCTGCTCAGGAACGCCAACAAATACGGCAGGACGGGGCAATTCTCCAAGGCTCTAATGACGGGCTACGCTGCGGCCAGTCTGGTGACAATCAGCACCGCGAAGGCAGACATGTGGGACGGCACCGTATTTGTGCATAAAGTCCGGCACGACTTCGTGGGGAACAAGTCAACCGTTTATTTCAGAGATCTACTGGAGGGCTATTAAATGGGACAAATAAACAAAGGGACAATCGCGGGCATTGAGGGAAACGCCGCCCGCGTGGTGCCTTCTGACGCAGGCGCAAAGCCGACCGCCAAGATCGTGATCCCGTGGCACCTCCGTGGTGACACCGGAAAGCTCCAGAAGGGCACGGCCGTGGTGTACGTCGTTTTTGACGACTCCACCGGCCTACTGCTCGGACGCGCCGACGGTGAGTGGGGCGAGTATCTGCCGAAGCTGACGGCCGGAACCATAACCGCAGCCGTACCAGACGGCGACGTGACGGCCGCAGGCATAAGCCTGAGAAAGCACACCCACACCGGCGTGCATGGAGAAACCAGCGGGCCGAACTAAAAGGAGGGATCACATGGCGACAATGGCAAAATGGGGCCCGAAAACATGGGCCGTAACACCGCAGAAAGTCGTCGCTCTGGAGGGGCTGGCCTTTTCTTATTCGCAGGTAGCAGACAACAACACCAGCACAGAGGAAAAGAAAACCACCAACGAGCGCGGCACTGACCTTTTCCCCCTCAGCTTCACCACCGTGCTGCACAGCGGCGCAGGCGTGGACGTGAGGGCCGAGATTGAGAGCTGGAAAAAGCTCGTTACAAAAGTAAATTATTTCTATCTGGGCGGCAAAAAGCTGGGCCCGAAGCTCCAGCTCCGCAAGGTAAGCGTGAGCAACGTCAAGATCGACGACTTCGGCCGCATGAGGCTGGCGACGCTCTCCTTCGAGCTCAAAGAGTACGATCCGGACACCACCAACGTGAAGGTGAGCACCTCGGCTCTGAAAGTGGGGGCCAGCACCTCGGCCAAGTCCGCGAAAAAGACCGAGAACAAAGCCGTGGCAAAGGCAGAGGCGAAAACAATCACCGTCGGCTGCTATGTAAGGCCCACCGGCCAGAAATATGCAACCGGCCAGACAATCCCCGGCTGGGTAAAAGAGCGCAGCCATAAGGTGAGCCAGATCAAGGAAAGCCAGAACAAGGTACTGCTCGGCCACCCTGACGGGATCAACAGCTGGGTATTTTTGAGCGAAGTCACGCTCGTGTAAAGGAGGGAGGCCATGCGAGCAAAAGGAAACGGCCGCCCGGAGGTATGCGCCACCAATCTGCTGAAAATCACGCGGGGCGAGGTATCATACGACCGGATCAGGGGACGGGACGGTGCCCTGATCGACCAACCGGACGCCGCAGACGAAGCGGCCGCAGACGTGGAGTGGCTGCTGCAAACCTATGAGCCACGGGTGGACGGCGAGGCCGTCGCTGCTGACGCCGAAGCACGGAGCGGCGACTTTGACACCATTGTGGATATAACCAGAAGAAAGGAGGAAACGGACAAGTGAGCGATCTCAAATTTATTGAAACAGACGCCGGGAAAGTGTACGATACCATACTGGGCGATCTGGAAAACGGAGTCCGGGAGCCTCTATACCCCGGCGACGAGCGCCGGATCTTCGGCGAGTCTCTGGCGCAGGTGATCGTCTCTGTCTATAACAGCGTAAACGACGCCTGCCGCCAGAAAATGCTCCGGTATGCCCGCGGCTCCGTTCTGGACGCGCTGGGCGAAAACCGGGACACGCCGCGCCTCAATCCGACCTACGCCACCACGACGCTGCGCTTCGGGATCACCGAGCCCATGGCGTCGAATATCATCATACCGGCCGGGCTCCGGGTGACTGGCGACTTCGTTCACTACTTCCTGACAGACGCCACCGTCGTGCTATACGCCGGGGCCCTCACCGTGGACGTGGAGGCCACCGCCGAAAAAGGGGGCGCAGAATATAACGACATGGTGATCGGGGAGCTCTCCCAGATCGTTGACGTGTCGGACGTGCCGCTGATCGACTATGTGACAAACACCGAGGCCACCGGAGGGGGCGGCGACCGTGAGGGGGACGAGGAATACCGGGAAAGGATCCGGCAGGCAGAAAATAAGCTCAGCACCGCAGGCCCGGCCAAAGCCTACAAATACTGGGCGCTGAGTGCAAACCCGCTTGTCACCGACGCCGTGGTGGAGTCCGAAAAGGAAACGATCACCCGGACGCTGCAAACCTACGCGGGGCACGCCTTCCAAGGCGGTGCCAACCTGCTGCCGGACACGCTGGTGGTGTATCTGCCGGGCGGCGGCGAAGCCGTGGCCGGTGCCGACTATGCGGCCAGCTATGACGACGAGCTGCTGACGCTGGCCCTCTCCGGCGCTCTGGCGGCCGCCGAGGCCGTCAATATCAGGATCACCCGCAACATGTACGGGCGCGTCAAAATCGTGCCTATATGCGCCGGTGGCGAGCTGCCGGACGAGGATATTCTGGAGGACGTGCTGAAAAGCTGCGCAGCCGACGACGTGAGGCCGCTCACGGACAAGGTGCAGGTGGAGGCCCCGGCCACCGAGCTTTACGACATAGAGCTCACCTACTACACGACCAAGGCCAACGAGTCCGAAGTCGTCAAGAATGTGGAGGGCCCGGACGGAGCAATCAACCGGTACATTTACTGGCAGGGCTCTACACTGGATCAGGATATAAACCCCGACGAGCTCAGGAAGCTGATCCTCTGCCCTCACTGGGTAGAGAACCCGATCGGAGCCACCCGCGTTATCATCACAAAGCCGGAATACAAGGAGCTGCCAAGCACCACCGTGGCGAAGTTCTCCGGCAAAATCAACGTGCGGCACGTCGTAAAGGACTAAGAAAGGAGGCGAGAACATGGGCGGCATGAAAGTGTCCGATCTGGACTTTTTGCGCCTGCTGCCTGCCTTCATGCGGGACGACGAGGCAGCGATCGCACTCAGCAAAGCCATGAATAAGCTCATAAGCGAACCCGGCAGCCGGATCCCTTCGATCCGGACATGGGACGAAATCGACCGCATGAGCGAGGCCGAGCTCGACGAGCTGGCGTGGGAGCTTGACGTTGACTGGTACGACTCCACCGGCATGAGTCTGGAGGAAAAACGGGAAACGCTGAAACTCGCCCAGCAGATAAAACGCAAGCGCGGGACGAAGTGGGCCGTCGAGCGCCTGATCTCCGCATACTTCGGCGAGGGCTACGTTATGGAGTGGTACGAAATGTACGGCACCCCGTACACCTTCGTGGCCCTGACAACCAACACCCACACGGACGCCCACAACTTTGAGAAGTTCGTGGAAGCCGTCAAAGCAGCAAAGAACGCACGCTCGCACCTCGCGGGCGTTTTCTATTTCTGGCAGCAGGGCCCGGATCCCGGCATTGAGTACGCTCTGGACACCAAGCTGCACCGGTATGAGTTTGTAAAATGCGGCACCCGTCCAAGGATCGCAACCGTGGGCTTTATCGTAAAGCCGAGCATTGAGCTGGATCCGGAGGCGAGGCTGCTCTTTTACGGCTTCACACATGCCGGAACAATCAAGTGCGGCACCTACCCGCGCCCCGGCACTCTGGGAGCTGCCGACAAGCACAGGATCGCCGCCGAAGGCACGGCCGGAGCTATCCGGTACAACTTCAACCGGCAGGCGGGCACCTATCCGCGGCCCGTGACACTGGGAGTCGTCGAAGGGCGTCACATCAAGGCAGCGCCAGAAATAACCCCGCTGCCCTATGGCTTCACCAGTGCCGGGACAATCACCTGCGGAACCTACCCGCGCCCCGGCACTCTGGGGCGTGTGCTCCAGAACCCAATCGGCTCCAATCTGGAGGCGAAATTCACCGGCTACGGGTACGAAAAGGCCGGATCCCATACCTGCGGCACATATCCCCGGAGGCTGGCGCTGGGCGTCGTTCTGGCGGGTAATGCGGCCGCGGCTGTGCGGCTGCTCTGCGGGGCGTATGGCTTCGTAAAGTGCGGGACAAAGGGGGCAGGGACAAAGGGCGCAGCCATAACCAACAAGGCAGCTACAGCGGCAAGCCTCGCCTGCGTGGCGTATAGCTTCGTAAAGTGCGGGACGAGACGCTGCGGTGAATAAATAAACGAAAGGAGGGCACGCGCATGGCTTATTTTTCCGACACATTCATGGGCCACCGGAGGAACCAGTGGCTCCGCTCGATCCATGCCGTAGAGGTGCAGGTGGGCGCAGCGTGGCACCGCGGCACCATTAACCAGAAGCGGATCGAGGGCGACACTCTGGTGATTTTAGCGACGTTTCCGACGCTGGACTCCGTGGAGTGTACGATCTCGGCGTCCCGTCTCATTGACGTGCGCGGCGAGGTGGCCGCCTACCAGCAGCGCCTCGTCGAAAAGGTGGCCGGGCAGGGAGTAATGGTGAAGCTCACGATCCCTATCTACGAAGTAACAGCCTAAAAGGAAGGAGGAAAACGCATGTACAGAAATACCCAATGGCTCGACGAAGTGAAAGACATTGACACCGGCGAGCTCATTCAGGAAGGAACCGACCAGAGCGCCGGGCACTTCAACAACATGGAGCACGGCATAAGCGACGCACATCTGGCGGCGGCCCTGCTGATTATTCAGAGCGGGCTCACGGCCGATCAGGTGGCGACGGAGGAAAAGGCGGTCACGCTCAGCAATAGCCAGAGCTACCCCTTCAACAACTCCACCCAGACGATCGCCCTCAGCAGGGTGAGAAACTTCACGGACTACACCGTGGAGGCTGAGATCACCGACCACGACGGCAACGTCGGCGACGTGAGGATCTTCGACCGTATGCTGAACGGCTTCAAGGTGGCCTACGACGGCAGCGCCAAAAGCGCCACCATTAAACTGAGAATTAAAGGAGGAATGTAACCATGGCAAAAACCAACAAAGTGACCGTAATCGAAAAGAACGCGGGCCAGAAAATCGACTTCGAGCAGAGCGGCACCCGCCTGATCTTCGGCGACGACGAGATCATGCTGAACGCTGCCAAGTACCAGAAGGACTGGGACGTGGAGGTGGACGTCTGCCGGGATAAGTCCGGCAACCTGACGATCGGCACCGGCTCCGGGCTGCGCTATGTGGCGCAGGTTATGATCCCGGCCGCAACCTACACCGAGACCGAGATCCCGGCAGAGGAAACAGCCGAAGCTCCGGCAGCAGAGGACGAGGCCGAGGGCAGCGACAGCGTGAACCAGAAAACCACCGTACAGAGAGACAAGAACCCGCTCGACATGGGCGACGTGACCGTTATTCTCTGGAGCATTGAATAAGACAAGGAGCAATCTGGTGATATGTCAAGATGATTTTTGAAAAGATTTTGATATGTTTT